>NZ_NRRN01000011.1 GCF_016583625.1 Halorhodospira abdelmalekii
AGCGCGCCAGGTACTGCGATTTCAGCGCCGCCGGATCGCAGCCGCGCGCAATGTCGGCAAAGAGCGCACGCTCGGCCTGACCGTAGAGATCGGCGTAGGCGCCGAGTGCCGCATCCAGCGTCCCATCGGGATCGTCAAGGCGCGTTTGGTAGGTGCGCTGGAGTTTAGCCGGGCGCTTGCTCACGCCTCAACCTCCGGGTCGTTCTGGCACTGTGCGACCAGCCGTTTCGCCCGGTTCGCTGCCGAGCGCCGACCGTAAAGCCGTGCGCAAAAGGACGTCAGCACCGCAATCATGTCGGCAACCAGATCGTCGGTGAGCTCCTCAGCATCGACCACCAGCAACCGCGCCCCGCGCGCGGCCAGAGCCGCCTCGACATACTCCGCACCAAAGCGCATCAGCCTGTCGCGATGCTCCACCACGATCACATCCACCTTGGGATCGGCCAGCAAGGCGAGCAGCTTCTTGCGATGCCCGTTCAACCCCGAGCCGACCTCGGTGACGGTCTGTACCACACTCAGGCCAGCGCCATTGGCAAACGCCAGACAACGGGCAATCTGGCCATCCAGCTGCGGCTTTTGATCGTGGCTGGAGACGCGCGCATAGAGCGCGGCCCGCCCAGTCTGCACCTCGTCGTCCACTTCGACTAGGATGGTGCCCGTGGGCGTTTGATACGCATGCGCCGGCAATCGCCCGGACTTGTACCAGTTCCAAGCCGTGCGGTACGCAATCCCCTTCTGTTTCGCCCACGCGCTTAACTTGGTACTCTTCATGCGGAGAATATTGGCATAGACAAGCATGTTCGTCTATCTATTTTTGCAACTGTTTGAACCCCGATCCTGGCGCTAACGACCGAGAGCCAACAAAGCAAGCGCGACGAGGCCAAAAAACTGGGGGCAACCGGTTGGCTGGTCAAACCGGTCGGCGGTTCGGAACTGGTTAAGGTCATTAAGCAGGTTTTACCGGGGGCCTGACGTGGCGACGACGCACGATGCTAACCTCAGTGAGCGCCGCCGCCGCTTGGCCGAAGCCTCTTGGCGTCAATCACGCCTGCTGCAGCGGAATATGGCGATCGCGACGGTAGCCGGCACCCTCTTTCTCACCCTCTTGATCTACTTTACCCACCACTGGCCGGCCGCCATTGCAGAGTGGCTGGGGTGGCATGAGCCTGCTGTCCAAGCGCTTTTGGTCGGCTTCACCTTGCTGGCGACTAACTTGTCGGCAAGTTTGATCCTGTTTCGCTCCAGTCGTCGCGATACGGGTGCCATCAGCCACTCCATGGCCGAGATGGACCTTGAGCTGATCAGCACGGAGTACCAACTCGAGGCGGGCCGCAGCGCCCTCATGGCCTCGGCCGAACTCGACCAAGCGGTCAGTGAGAATATCGGACGCACCGTCCGCTACAGCGAAGCCTCTTCGCTCCATCTCATTGAACAGGCCGGCGACCTCCACCACGCCGCCGACCGGCTGGTGAACTACCTAAACAACTCCACGGCCAACGCCGACACCATGGCTGACGGGATCAGTGAGAGCGTTCAGGATCTCGATAAAATTGCCGGCTTTATTCTTGAGATGCCCGATAAAATCCGCAAGGACACTCATGTCATCCACGATATTCTCTCAGAAGTCAAACAGCTGGAGGGGTTCGCAGGGGCCATTAAAGAGATCAGCGAGCAGACCAATCTGCTGGCACTCAACGCTGCCATTGAGGCCGCCCGTGCCGGTGAGTTTGGTCGCGGCTTCGCGGTGGTGGCTCAAGAGGTCCGCACCCTAGCAACCCGCGCTAAAGAGACTGCGGATACCATCGAATCAGGGCTTAATAAAGCACTACACGCAGTCGATCGCAGCCTAGCTGACAGTGAGCTGAGCGACTCTCGCCACCATTTGGAAAAGGCCACTCAGGCAGTCGAAGCCTTTCAAAAGGTACAACACAGCTATGAGGATATGCAGCAGTTTTATAAAACGCTGCTGCATGTTGTCACGCGCCACAACGCCGATTTGGCTCAGCAGATCTCTGATATACTCGGCGCCATTCAGTATCAAGATGTCGAGAGTCAACAGCTGACCCGCATTCAGCAACTCATCATGAAGCGCCACGATTGCTGTGCCAACCCGGGCCACGACGACATTCCCGAATTGCAGGCGGCGATGCGCACCCTACTAGCCGATTACCTTGAGGACGAAGCCAAACACCAAATGCCCACTCCGACAGACCAAGCAGTCGACGGCAGCAGTTCGACGGCGGCTAGCAATAACAGCACGACCGGACCACGTATTGAGCTATTCTAAATCGCTGGCTAATCAAGGAGGACCCAAAGTGGCCACTGTATTGGTTGTCGATGACGATGAGACGCTGCGCACCATGCTGGAAGAGATGCTGAGTCGAGACGGTCATCAGGTCGTCACCGCCTGCAACGGCAATGAAGCTTTGGCCATGCTGCAATCTCGCCAGCCGGATTTAATCATCACCGATATCCTGATGCCGGGCGGTGATGGCATCGAGTTAATCAACACGCTCAAGGAGCAGGAGAACACAATCCCGCTGATCGCCATGTCCGGTGGGCGGCGCTCTATCACCTCTGCGTTTAATCTCGAATCGGCCTCACTGATGGGGGCAACGGCTACACTCGTTAAACCCTTTACCCGCGATCAATTGCGCCAAGCCGTTACCGGCTGCTTATCCCGATGACTGCCACCGACGCCAACTCCACCGACGCCACAGCCGACGCCACGTCCAGCCCCACACGCTGCCCCGTCATTGTCGTCAGCAACCGCAAGGGCGGCACCGGCAAGACGACCACCGCGGTCAACCTAGCCGCTGAGTGCGCAGCGGCGGGCAGTACCACCCTGTTGATCGATCTCGACACCCAGAGCCACTGCGCTTTGGGGCTTGGGGTCGCGGTAACCACTGAGCGCCCCGCCGTCCATCGGCTCTTTGACACTCCCGGTACCTTGCTTTCGGCGACGATTCACCCGACCGCTTATGAGGGCCTAGAGATCGCCCCCGGAAGCACCGACTTCCAACACGGTGCGACCCCGGATGATGACCAGATTTTGGCCCGTGCGCTCGCAGATCCGGCGCTTATAGGGCGCTACGATGTGGTGATTATCGACTCGCCGCCGTCGCTCGACCGACTGCTGCTCAACGCCCTCTCCGCCGCCACCCTAGCACTGATCCCCTTTGTTCCCCACCCATTGGCCGGTGAAGGCGTTAAACAGCTGGCGCGGGTCTTTTTCCGGGTAGCCATGAGCAGCAATGCGAATCTGCGCCTACTCGGTCTGGTGCCGATTATGGTCGACCCGCGCATCGGCCAGCACCGCCGGGTCTGCGAACAGGTCGCGCAGCAGTTTGGGGCTGAACGGCTGCTCGGGAGCATCCGCAGCGACATCAAGCTAGCGGAGGCCTTCGCTGCCGGTGAACCGATCCGCACCTACGCTCCCCGTAGCCGCGGCAACCAAGACTACCACGCCCTGAGTGAAACGGTGCGCCAGCGCCTAGCTAAGAGCTAAGAGCTAAGAGCTAAGAGCTAAGAGCTAAGAGCTAAGAGCTAAGAGCTAAGAGCTAAGAGCTAAGAGCTTCTCAGAGCGCTCAACCGAGGAGGAGTCATTGCATGCCTAGCTGGTATAGCGACAACGCGGCAGCGATCGGTAACACGCCTCTGGTGCGCCTCAACCGGCTGACAGAGGGCGCTCATGCCACCGTGCTGGCCAAGATCGAAGGCCGCAATCCGGCCTACTCGGTGAAGTGCCGCGTCGGTGCCGCACTCATCTGGGACGCCGAACAACGCGGGCTGCTCGGCCCCGGTCGAGAGCTGGTCGAACCGACGAGCGGCAACACCGGCATCGCGCTGGCCTTCGTCGCCGCCGCCAAAGGCATCCCGCTGACCCTGACCATGCCGGAGAGCATGAGCCTGGAGCGGCGCAAACTGCTGCTCGCCTTCGGGGCCAAGCTGGTCCTCACCGAGGCCGCCAAGGGGATGGCGGGCGCCGTCGCCAAGGCCGAGGAGATCGCCGCAAGCGAGCCCGATCGCTTCGTGCTGCTGCAACAGTTCGACAACCCGGCCAACTCGGCCATCCACGAACGCACCACCGGACCGGAGATCTGGCAAGCGACCGACGGCAACGTCGATCTTTTGGTCTCGGGCGTCGGCACCGGCGGCACCCTAACCGGCATCGCGCGCTACTTTAAGTACGGTCGCAGCCGCGCCCTCCACAGCATCGCCGTGGAGCCGGCGGAGAGCCCGGTGCTGTCGCAGACCCTCGCCGGAGAGCCGGCGCAGCCTGCGCCGCATCAGATCCAGGGCATCGGTGCCGGCTTCGTCCCCAAGGTGCTCGACCTGTCGCTGGTCGATGCGGTCGAGAGGGTCGAAAGCGGCGAGGCGATCCACTTCGCCCGCCGCCTCGCTCGCGAAGAGGGAATCCTTTCGGGAATCTCTAGCGGTGCCGCCGTCGCCGTCGCTGTAGCACTCGCGCAGCGGGAGGAGAACGCCGGCAAGACGATCGTGACGATTCTGCCCGACTCAGGCGAACGCTATCTGAGCGGCCCGCTCTTCGAAGATCTCTTTGACGCCTCGGGGGCACCGCGCTAGGGGGCCGTCTGTCAGCGCGGCGGCCAACAAGGCAGGCAAGGGTACTGAAGGGAGATTGGTCGGGGCGGCAGGATTTGAACCTGCGACCACCTGCACCCCATGCAGGTGCGCTACCAGACTGCGCTACGCCCCGTGTCGTGGAAGGTTATGCTACCGATTCCCGGCGATGAAGGCAAGGCAGGGGGGTGGTGAGGACTGAGGATCGAGGCGCTGGGTTTTGCAGGTCGAGGTTCAGGGGCAAGTCGCTGCCCAGCAGGTGTACCGCGCATGGCGGGCTGGGCGGGCGGACTGGCTTCGGCTGCTGACTAGCGCTTCAGGATAGCAAGGATACCTTCGAGTTCGGTGCGCAGCTGCCGGATGATCTGCTGACTCTCGCGCGCATCCTCGCGCTCTTCATCGCTCTCGAGTTTCTGCCGCGCCCCGCCGATGGTGAACCCCTCGTCGTAGAGCAGGGTGCGGATGCGACGGATCAAGATGACGTCTTGACGCTGGTAGTAGCGGCGATTGCCGCGCCGCTTCACCGGGCTGAGCTGCGGGAACTCTTGCTCCCAGTATCTCAGGACGTGTGGCTTGACGGCGCAGAGATCGCCGACCTCGCCGATCGTGAAGTAGCGCTTCGCGGGGATCGGCGGGAAGTCATCGCTGCTACTCTTCTCGGGCTCCGACATGACCCTCGACACGGCTCTTTAGCTTTTGACCGGGGCGGAAAGTAACCACGCGCCGGGCGGAGATCGGGATTTCCTCTCCGGTTTTCGGGTTGCGCCCAGGGCGCTCGTTCTTATCACGCAGCTCAAAATTACCGAAGCCGGAGAGTTTGACCGGTTCACCGCTCTCGAGTGCGACACGAATCTCCTCGAAAAAGAGCTCGACCAGCTCCTTCGCTTCGCGCTTATTCAACCCCACTTCAGCAAAAAGCCGCTCTGCCATATCCGCCTTGGTCAAAGACATCCTACTCCCCTCTTAAACTTGCCTGATACGCACTCTGTAGGCAGTCGACGACGCAGCGCATCGCCTGCTCCACGTCCTCGTCCCTCAGCGTGCGTGAATAATCCTGTAATATCAAGCCCATGGCAATACTTTTCGACCCCTCCGGGACCCCTTGGCCGCGATAGACATCGAAGAGCACGGCATCGACGGCGAGCGATCCGGCGGCTGCCTGGGCCGCTTTGAGGAGTTCTCCTGCCGGCACCGTATCGGCAACGACGAGGGCGAGATCACGGCGAATCGCCGGATAGCGCGAGATTGGACGGAACGCCGGCAGTTCGGCCTCGCTCAGCGCCTCAAGAGCGATCTCAAAAAGGACCGGCTGTCCTTGCAGTTCTAAGGCTGCGGCGTGCTCCGGGTGCAAGGTGCCGAGCCAGCCGACCGGCCTCCCGGCGCGCTCGATACGCGCGCACTGCCCCGGGTGGAGCGCCGGATGCCGAGCGCCCTGGAAGGTGAATTCGGACGCGGCACCGGTGCGCGCAATCAAGGCTTCGAGGTCGGCCTTAAGATCGTAGAAATCGACGCCGCGGCGTGAGCCGTCCCACTGCTCCGGGTAGAACGGGCCGCAACAAGCGCCAGCGAGCATGGCCGGCTGCTGCAACTGATCGAGGCTGCCGCGAAAGACACAGCCGTGCTCAAAGAGGCGCACCCGCTCGTGCTGCCGGTGCTGATTGTGCTGCATCGCCTTAAGCAGCCCCGGCCACAGCGAGGTGCGCATCACCGCCAACTCGCTCGACAGCGGATTGGCAAGCGACAGCGGTGGGCACTCGGGATCGAGACGCTGCTGCAGGGCCGGATCGACGAAGGCGTAGGTGATCGCCTCGAAGTAGCCGCGCTCGACCAGAGTTTGGCGCAGATCTTCGCTGCCGAGTTGTTGTTCTGGAGCGCTTGCCACATGCAGCGGCGCCTGCAGCGGGTGCTCAGGGATCGCATCGTAGCCGTAGAGACGGGCGATCTCCTCAATCAGATCGACCTCGCGAGCCAGATCGAAGCGCCAGCTCGGCGGCTGCGCCCGCCAGCCGAAGGGTGTCTCCTCGGGCTCCGTACCAAGTCGCTTGAGCATCGCACTGACCGTGGCTGGCTCTAGCGACCAGCCGAGGAGCCCTTCTAGACGCTCCCGGCGCAGCGTGATCGGTGCACGCTGCGGCAATTCGCTCAGCTCACTGGTCTCTTGCAACGGCCCCGGGACGCCGCCGCAGATCTCTATGATGAGGCTGGTTGCGCGCTCACAGGCGTGGCGGGCGATGGCAAAATCGACGCCGCGCTCGAAACGGTGCGATGCATCCGTATGCAGACCGAAGCGCCGGGCGCGCCCAGCAACGGTAGCCGGGTTGAAAAAGGCCGCCTCAAGAAAGACGTCGCGCGTCTCATCGCTGACCGCAGTCGAAGCCCCGCCCATGACGCCGGCGAAGGCGATCGGACCACTGCGATCGGTAATCACCAAGACCTCCTCATCGAGCGCCACCGACTCACCGCCGAGCAGCGTCAGCGACTCGCCGGAGCGCGCCCGCCGCACCACGACTGGCGGCGCTAAGCGCCCTAAGTCGAAGGCGTGCATCGGTTGCCCGAACTCAAGCAGGACATAGTTGGTGATATCGACCACCGCCGAGACGCAGCGAATCCCCGCCCGACGCAACCGCTCGCGCATCCACAACGGAGTCTCGGCACGGGCGTTAATGGTGCGGATGACACGGCCGCAGTAGTGTGGGCAATCAGGCGCGGCGGCCAATTCAACCGCCACGCGATCCTCGCAGCCAGCGCCAACCGCCGGAGGCCGCTGCACGTTCAGCGGCGCCTCCGTGATCGCTGCGACCTCACGCGCAACCCCGATCATACCGAGACAATCGGCGCGGTTCGGTGTCAGATCGATCTCGAAGACCGTATCCTCAAGCCCCAGGGCTATGTAGAGATCGGTCCCAGGCGGCAGATCGCTCGGCAACTCCAGCAGCCCACTGTGATCGTCGCCGAGCCCCAGCTCAGCCGCCGAGCAGAGCATCCCATGAGAGACGACACCGCGCACGGTCGCAGCCTCGACCCGACGCCCCTCGGCGATCTCCGCTCCCTCTAAGGCGAGCGGCGCGCACAGGCCGAGGCGCGCATTGGGTGCCGCGCAGACGACCTCGACGGGGGGGCCGTCGCCGCCAGCATCGACCTGGCAAATCTGCAGATGATCGCCCGCCGGATGGGGCGCGCAGGCGACGATCTCGCCGACGACGACACCGCGCAAGGGCGGAGCCGCCGGTTCAACGGCGTCGACCTCAAGCCCGGCCATGGTCAAGGCGCTTGCCAGCTCCTGAGTGGTCAGGCCCGGATCGACCCACTCACGCAGCCACTGCTCACTTACACGCATGGGGCTTCCTTACTGCAGGATCAGGGTTAGCGAAATTGGCCAAGGAAGCGCAGATCGTTATCGAAGAAGAGTCGCAGATCGTCGACGCCGTAGCGCAGCATGGCCAGTCGCTCGACGCCCATACCAAAGGCATAGCCCGTCCAGCGCTCGGCATCCAGCCCGGCGTGCTCAAAGACCGCCGGGTGAACCATGCCGCAGCCCAGCACCTCCAGCCAACCGGAGTTTTTACAGACGCGACAGCCGCCGCCACCACAGATCACGCACTCAACATCGACCTCGGCGGAGGGCTCGGTAAAGGGGAAGTAGGAGGGACGAAAGCGGATCGCCACTGCACGCTCGAAAAAGGCGCTGAGAAACTCATGAAGCACGCTCTTAAGATCAGCGAGGCTGACGTTACGATCGATCAGCAGCCCCTCGACCTGGTGAAACATCGGCGTGTGAGTGAGATCGGAGTCGCAGCGATAGACCCGCCCCGGGGCGATGATACGAATCGGCGCACCTTCGCGCTCCATGACACGGATCTGCACCGGCGAGGTGTGGGTGCGTAGCAGCCGCGTGGCATCGAAGTAGAAAGTATCGTGCATCGCCCGCGCTGGGTGGTGAGCGGGGATGTTCAGCGCCTCGAAGTTGTGCCGATCGTCCTCGACCTCGGGGCCTTCCGCGCTGCGGTAGCCGGCACCGGCGAAGATCGTACCGATGCGCTCTAGCGTTCGCGTCACCGGGTGCAGGGCGCCGCGCTCCAGGCCGCGTCCCGGCAAGGTGACATCGATGCGCTCAGCACTGAGGCGCCGCTCCAACTCGGCGCGCTCTAACTCAGTGCGCCGCTCTTCGATGTGCTCAGAGAGCCGCTGTTTGGCGGCGTTGATCGCGGCACCGGCGGCCGGACGCTGCTCAGCAGGCAGCTGACCGAGCCCCTTGAGCAGAGCGGTCAGCTTACCCTTCTTTCCGAGATAAGCAACGCGCGTAGCGTCGAGCTCGGCGAGCTCGGAAGCGGCAGCCACCGCCGCTTCGGCCTTGCGCGTCAGTGCTTCGAGATCGTCTGGATGCTGCTCAGCGCCCATCTTCGCGCGGCCCGCCGTTAGCTGGCGGCAGCCAGGGCGCCCTGCGCCCGCTCCGCCAAGGCGGCGAAAGCCTGCGGCTCGTGCACCGCCAGGTCGGCCAACTGCTTCCGATCGACCTCGATACCAGCTTGGTGCAACCCGTTGATCATGCGGCTGTATGAGAGACCATGCAGGCGCGCCGCGGCATTGATCCGCTGGATCCACAGCCGCCGAAAGTCGCGCTTGCGCTGCCGGCGATCACGGTAGGCGTACTGGCCCGATTTGATGACCTGTTGCCGGGCGATACGAAACGACTTACGGCGCATGCCGTAGTAGCCCTTGGCCGCCTTCAGAACCTTTTTATGCTTGGCGCGACTAACCACGCCCCGCTTGACTCGTGCCATGATGAAGCTCCCTTCACTTCACTTTCATTGATGCCGTGCGCTGCTGCGCGCCCCGCCGGCTTCGCCGGCTCCTTACTCCGCGAGCATGCGCCGCACCATGGCCACATCGCTCGGGTGGACCTCGGTCAACTCGCTGAGCCGGCGCTTCCGCTTCGGATCTTTCTTCGTCAGGATGTGGCTGTGGTTGGAGCGGGCGCGAACGATCCGCCCCGAGGGCTTCACCTTGAAGCGCTTCGCTGCGCCACGGTTGGTCTTGAGCTTGGGCATGATCTGCCTCCCGTAAAACGAAAAAGAAGCGAGCGCGCCGCTGTGGAGCGGTGCGCGCCCGCCGCTGGGTTCATCGTCGCGCTACTACTTGCCCTTGCGAGGGCTCATCATCATCACCATCAACCGCCCCTCCATGCGGGGGCGCTGATCGACGACCGCGATATCTTCAAGTTCCTGCTCAATTCGATCGAGCAGACGCTTGCCGAGCTCTTGGTGAGCCATCTCACGACCGCGGAAGCGGATGGTGACTTTGGCCTTATCGCCATCGTCAAGGAAGCGCCGCAAGTTGCGTAACTTGACCTGGAAGTCGCCCTCGTCGGTCCCCGGTCGGAGTTTGACCTCCTTGACCTGAATCTGCTTTTGCTTCTTGCGCGCTGCCTGTTGCTTCTTGCTCTGCTCGAACTTGAACTTGCCATAGTCCATGGCGCGACAGACCGGCGGATCGGCATTGCCGTCGATCTCGACAAGATCGAGCCCCTCCTCTTCGGCCTGTGCCAGCGCCTGCTCTGTCGGAATAACGCCGACCTGTTCACCATCACCGCCGATCAAGCGGACCTGAGGCGCAATGATCTGTTCATTGATCCGGCGGTCGTTGCTTCCGCCGCTGGTGCGCTGACCGCGTTTCGCTCTAGTTGCGATCCTCTAATCCTCCGTATTACGGCCGGGGTGCGAGATCTCATCCTGCATTCGCACCGCGAACTCCTCAAGGCTCATGGAGCCGAGGTCGGTTCCGTCACGCAGGCGCACGGCAACACTCTCCGTATCCAGTTCTCGGTCTCCAAGCACAAGCATGTAGGGCACCTTCTGCAAGGTATGCTCGCGGATTTTATAGCCGATCTTCTCATTCCTCAAGTCGGCATGGGCGCGAAATCCGCGTTCACGCAACGTTGCGGCAATTTGTTGCGCATACTCACTTTGACGATCGGTGATATTCAGCACGACGGCCTGGGTCGGTGCCAGCCACGTCGGCAGAGCACCGCCGTAGTGCTCGATCAAGATCCCGATAAACCGCTCAAGCGAGCCGAGAATGGCACGATGGAGCATCACCGGCGTGCGCCGCTCGCCCTCCTCGTCGACAAACTGCGCCCCGAGCCGGCCCGGCATCGAGAAGTCGACCTGAATGGTGCCGAGCTGCCAGACGCGCTCCAGGCAATCGCGCAGCGAGAACTCGATCTTCGGGCCGTAGAAGGCGCCCTCGCCCGGCTGTAGCTGGTAATCGAGGCCGTGTTCGTGCAGGGCGTCGGCCAGTGCTTGCTCGGCCTTATCCCAGATCGCATCGTCGCCGACGCGCTCATCGGGGCGGGTCGAGAGGGCCACGATAATGTCATCGAAGCCGAAGTGACGGTAGGCCTGAAAGACCAGGTCGATAAAGGTCCGCACCTCGCTCTGAATCTGCTCTTCGGTGCAGAAGATGTGGGCATCATCCTGGACAAAACCGCGCACGCGCATCAGTCCGTGCAGCGTACCCGAGGGCTCGTTGCGGTGGCAGGCGCCGAACTCGGCGAGCCGCAGCGGCAAGTCGCGGTAGCTCTTAAGCCCCTGTTTGAAGATCTCGACGTGGCAGGGGCAGTTCATCGGCTTCACGGCGTAGTCGCGCGACTCCGACTCGGTAACGAACATGTTCTCGGCGAACATCGCCCAGTGCCCGGAGCGCTCCCACAGGCTGCGATCGACAAGCAGCGGCGTGCGCACCTCGTGATAGCCGTTATCGCGCATCAGGCGGCGGATAAAGCCCTCGACCTCGAGATAGAGGCGCCACCCCGGCGGGTGCCAAAAGACCATCCCCGGCGACTCTTCCTGGACGTGGAAGAGATCGAGCGTGCGGCCGAGGCGCCGGTGATCGCGCTTCTCGGCCTCTTCGAGGCGCTTGAGATAGGCCTTAAGCTGCTTGCGATCGGGCCAAGCGGTGCCGTAGAGGCGCTGCAGCATCTCGTTGTTTTGATCGCCGCGCCAGTAGGCGCCGGCGACCTTCGTCAGCTTAAAGGCCTTGAGCTTGCCGGTGCTCGGGACGTGCGGGCCGCGGCAGAGATCGACAAAATCGCCCTGGCGGTAGAGGCTGATCGTCTCGCCCGCCGGCAGATCGTCGATGATCTGCACCTTGTAGTGCTCGCCCTGCTCCTGAAAGAAGCGCCTCGCCTCATCACGCGCCCAGACCTCGCGCTGCACTGGCTGATCGGCCTCGGCGAGCTCGCCCATGCGCTGCTCGATGGTGGCCAGCTGCTCCTCGGTCAGGGTGTGCTCAGTGCCGAAGTCGTAGTAAAAGCCGTTATCGACCGTCGGACCGATGGTTACCTGCAGCTCCGGGTGGAGCTGCTTAACGGCCTGAGCCATCAGGTGAGCAGTCGAGTGGCGGATCACTTCGAGCCCGTCGGGATCGTTCACGGTGATGATGGCCACCGTGGCGTCGTCGGTTACGGGGTGGCTTAGGTCGACGAGCTGGCCGTTGACGCGGCCGGCGACCGCATCCTTGGCGAGCTTACGGCCGATCGACTCGGCGATCTCGCGAACAGTGACGGGGTGATCGAACGCTCTTTGTGAACCGTCTGGGAGGGTGATACTGGGCATGGGGTGCAACGCTCTCCAACAGTGGTGGCCGATACGAGGGGCCACGTGCAACGCCCGGCGCGCCTAGCCAAGGCCGGCATGAAGGCCGATGGCCACTGCGACGGGGTGCGGTTAGCCTGCTGCGCGGTGATCCATTGGGATCGCTAGGACCGGGGGTCTAGGACCAAGGTAAACTTATCTGCTGCCACAGTGCTGTCGCCACAAAAAAGAAAGGCCGCCTTGCTGTCGCCACGGCCGCCGCGCGGCCGTAAGCGGAGCACTGCGGCGCAGTCTGGTAGGCGCGAGTGGACTCGAACCACCGACCCCCACCATGTCAAGGTGGTGCTCTAACCAGCTGAGCTACGCGCCTGCTTACTGTGCCGCCGCATTGTACAGGCTTCCAGCCTCGTGTCAAGGGCAACAGAGAGCCAAAAGAGAGGGCCAACAAGCGGCCCGCCGCCCCTCTCTCCACTACCCCTGCAGAATCAACTCAAGGACGAACTTCGAGCCGAAGTAGCCGAGCATCAGCGCACCAAAACCGATCAGCGTCCAGCGCACCGCGGTCTGCCCGCGCCACCCCCAGAAGGTGTGCCCGATGAGCAAAACGCCGAAGGCAATCCACGAGGCGATCGATAACGAGGTCTTATGGATCATTCCGCCCTCGACAACCTCCTCGAAGAAGAAGCCGAGCCCGGTCGCCAACGAGATGGTCAAGGCACTGAAGCCGACCGTGACCATCCAAAAGAGCTGCTTTTCCATGGTGCGCAGCGCCGGCAAGCGCCGCACAAAACCAAAGCCGACCGGGCGACGGTGGCGCAACCGGTAGTCGAGCAGCGCGAGCACCAACGCCTGCAGTACGGCGGCGAGCAGTATGGCGTAGGCGGTCATCGAGATGACAATGTGGGTCGTCAGCAGCGGATCGCGCGTAACGGTCGGATCGGGGCTAGAGAAGAGAGTACCCAGCACCGCCCCAGCAGCCAGCGGCCAAAGCAACACCCCAAGGTGCTCGATGCGCTGGCGCAAGCTAACGACCACCACGCCGGCACAGGTGATCCACGAGACCAGCGACAGGGCATTGAAGAAGCAGAGGTTCAGCTCGGCACCGACCCAAGTCGTCTCGGCGACGACCACCGCATGGATACCGACTGCCGCAGCAGCCAGCGCCAAACCGGTCGAACGGGCCGGGCCACGCTCCTCACCGTAGAGGATACGCGCACCGATCGCACCAGCCGCAGCCAGATAGAGCAGTGCCGTAATAGTCGTTAGGGCGAGTTCGTACATAATCCTCGCATCATCGCATACTTCCCGAGCGTCGCAAAGCCTATTGCAATAGCCTATTGCAAAGCTCCGC
The DNA here is from genome assembly GCF_016583625.1 of Halorhodospira abdelmalekii. Classification (GTDB taxonomy): domain Bacteria; phylum Pseudomonadota; class Gammaproteobacteria; order Nitrococcales; family Halorhodospiraceae; genus Halorhodospira; species Halorhodospira abdelmalekii. The sequence goes on from NZ_NRRN01000011.1 coordinate 13,528, forward strand.
TTCTGCCGAGGCGCTCTTGACCCGTATAATAGTGGCGATCACTGGTATCCTGACCGGCGTTCCACCGCCGCCAACCACTCAGCGCCCGTTGGCTCTCTGAGAACTCAAAGACTTAGGCAGCGCATATGTTCGATAATCTTAGCGGTCGTCTCGATTCTGTTGCCCAGCGCATGCGCGGGCAGGGCCGGATCACCGAGGAGAACATCCAGGAGACCGTGCGTGAAGTCCGCATGGCCCTGCTCGAGGCCGATGTGGCTCTCCCGGTGGTGCGCAGCTTTACCGAAGAGGTCAAAAAACGCGCCCTGGGGGCGGAGGTCGCCAAGAGCCTGACCCCGGGCCAGGCCTTTATCAAGATCGTGCAGGATGAGTTGGTGCGGGTCATGGGTGAGGCCGCCGTACCACTCAACCTCAACGTCCAACCGCCGGCGGTGATCCTCATGGCCGGCCTGCAAGGCTCCGGTAAGACGACCTCGATCGGCAAGCTGGCGCGCTACTTGACCGAGCGCGAGAAGAAAAAGGTGCTGGTGGTCAGCTGCGACGTCTATCGACCAGCGGCCATCGAGCAACTGGCAACCCTGGCTAAGCAGGTCGGCGTCGAGGCTTTCCCGGTCAGCTCCGGGGGCGATCCACAGCGCATGGCACGGCAAGCGGTCGATCACGCCCGCCGCCACTACTTCGATGTCGTCCTCGTCGATACCGCCGGGCGGCTGACCATCGACGAAGCGATGATGGATGAGGTCAAGCGGCTGCACCGGGCCGTCGATCCAGCCGAGACGCTCTTCGTCGTCGACGCCATGACGGGTCAAGATGCCGCGAAGACAGCGCAGGCTTTCGGCGAAGCGCTGCCGCTGACCGGCGTTATCCTGACCAAGGCCGATGGCGATGCGCGCGGCGGTGCGGCCCTCTCCGTGCGCCAGATCACCGGAGCGCCGATCAAGTTTCTCGGCATCGGCGAGAAGACCGACGCGCTGGAGCCGTTCCACCCCGATCGCATCGCCTCGCGCATCCTCGGCAAAGGGGATGTCGTCAGCCTGGTCGAAGAGGTGGAGCGCTCCGTCGATCAGGAGAAGGCGAAGCGGCTGGAGCAAAAGCTGCGCAAAGGCGGCAAAGGGTTCGATCTGGAGGACTTCCGCGAACAGATGCTGCAGATCAATCAGATGGGCGGATTGGGCAGTCTGGTTGATAAGATGCCTGGGATGGGACAACATGCCGATCAGATTAAAGATCAACTCGATGATCGCTTTGTGCGGCGGCAGCTCGCTATGATCGACTCCATGACCCCGGCCGAACGCACCCGCCCCGACATCATCAACGGCTCGCGCAAGCGGCGGATTGCCGACGGCTCGGGGGTGCCGGTGCAAGATGTCAATCGGCTGCTCAAGCAGTTTAAGCAGATGCAAAAGATGATGAAACAGATCAAGAAGAAGGGGGGCATGCAACGTCTGGCACAGCGGCTGATGGGCGGCGGTGGCGGACCGGGTGCCGGCGGGATGCCTCCGGGGCTCGGGCGCTAGCGGCACCGGGTTGCGCTGACAAACATAAGGCTTAGAGGTGCTTTAATGAAGGGGCTGCTGCGACGTATCCACGACGTGAAGATTTGGATCCGTTTGTTGATCGCGATCTGGGCGATGCTGGTATTGACCTGGACGCTGATGATCGCCTATGCGTCGTGGGAGCAGCGCAATGTCGCGGTCGATCAGGCCGTCGAGTTCACCGACACCATGAACCAGATGACCATGGCCGGCCTCACCGCAATGATGTGGACCGGCACCATCGATCAGCGCGACGCCTTCCTCACACAGATTCGCGAGCTGCCCAACGTCAGCGGGCTGCGCGTTGTCCGCGCCGACGCCACCCGCGAGCTCTACGGCGAAGGGCCGGCGGAGCAACGCGCCCAAGATGAGATTGAGGAGCGGGTGCTGCGCACCGGCGAGCCGCATATCGAGCAAATCGACGGCGGGCAAGCGATTCGGGCGGTGCTGCCGAACTTCAACGAAGAGGACTTTCTCGGCAAGAACTGTGTCGACTGCCACGGCGAGCACCTGCGCGGCGCGGTACTCGGTGCGGTGACCATGGAGATCTCGCTGGAGGACGTCAACACTGCGGTCGTTGGCTTCGGCATGACGATGTGGGGGATCGCTGTGCTGCTCAGCCTCCCCTTCCTGTTGATTGTCTACCTCTTCATTCAGCGTTTTGTGACCTTCCCAATTCGGGAGATGACCGATAGCCTTAACGCCATCGCCGGCGGCTTCGGCGACTTACGCCACCGTATGAACGATCAGCGCAAGGATGAGATCGGCGAGGTCGCGAGCGCCTTCAACTGCTCGATGGCCGTCTTCCACGACTTGATCGCACAGGTGATCGACTCAGCCGATCAGCTTAACACCGCGGCCGAACGGGTCTCACAGGTCACCGAACGCACCGACGATAATATCGAGCGGCAACGCTCGGAGGTCGAACAGGTCGCTACCGCTATGAATCAGCTGACCTCGACAGCACAGGAGGTCGCACGCAACGCTCAGCACGCCGCCGAGGCGACCCGCGCCGGCGAAGAGGCGGCCCAACGCGGCAAAGGAGTGGTCCAGCAGACCGTCTCCGGTATTAACCACTTGGCCGACGATGTCAGCCGGGCGGCCCAGGCGATCCAAAAACTCGCCGATGACAGCGCGCAGATCGGCACCGTCATCGACCTGATTCGTGAGATCGCCGAGCAGACCAATCTGCTCGCCCTCAACGCCGCTATCGAGGCGGCGCGTGCCGGCGATCAGGGCCGTGGCTTCGCTGTCGTCGCCGACGAGGTGCGCAAGCTTGCGACCCGCACCCACGAGTCGACCCAGCAGATCCAGGAGATGATCGTCAGCCTGCAGGAGGAGACCGACAGCGCTCGGCTGGCCATGGAGCAGGGCCACCAGCAGACCGAGGAGACGGTCGAACAGGCCTCGCAAGCCGAAGCCGTGCTCGACGAGATCCAAGAGGCGGTCGGCACCATCACCCAAGTCAACACGGAGATCGCCAGTGCGGCTGAGGAGCAGAGCCAAGTCGTCGAGGAGATCAACCGCAACATGACCACCATCAACGATGTGGCCGAAGAGACCGCGCGCGAGAGCAGCGAGACGCGCCGGGCGGGCGATGAACTGGAGCGGTTGGCACGCGATCTGAAGCGTCTGGTCGGCCAGTTCCGTGTCTAATAACCGCGTCTAAACCGGGGAGGCTGCTGGAGACTGTGGGTTTAGCTGCATGAGCGCATCGCTGCGACGCTGGATCGGTTTAACACTGGGGCCGCTGGTCGCCGTCTCGATGCTGTTAAGCGGCACACCGGAGGGGGTCGACCCGCTCGCTTGGCGGGTCGCCGCTCTGACCGTGCTGATGGCGATATGGTGGGTCACCGAGGCGCTGCCGATCCCGGTGACGGCGCTGCTGCCGGCCGTCTGCCTGCCGCTACTCGGTGTCGCAAGCCCCGAGGAGGCCGCCGCCCCCTACGCCAACCCGATGATCCTGCTCTTTCTCGGCGGCTTTTTGATCGCTATGGCGATCCAGCGCTGGGGGCTGCACCGGCGCATCGCGCTGGTGATTTTGCGTGTCGCCGGGGGGCGCGACGATCTGCTGGTCGCCGGCTTCATGGGGGCGACCGCTCTGCTGTCGATGTGGGTCAGCAATACGGCGACCGCGGCGATGATGCTGCCGATCGGCCTCTCGGTCGTTGCCCTGGTGGAGGATAACTCAGGGGAGAAGAGCCGACGGTTGACCTTGGCACTGCTGCTCGGGATCGCTTTTGGCGCCAATATCGGTGGTCTCGGCACCCTGATTGGCACGCCGCCGAATGCCTTTTTGGCCGGCTACATGGGGGAGCGGTTCGACATTCAGGTGGGCTTTGGCCAGTGGATGTTGATCGGCGTGCCGGTCAGTCTGTTGATGCTCGCCTTTGCCTGGGTGACGTTGACCCGCTGGTCGTTCCCACTACCGCGCCAGCCGATTCCCGGGGTGGCCGACTTGATCGAGCGTGAGCGGCGCCAGATCGGTCGCCTGACGACCCCCGAGCGGCGTGTCGCAGTCATCTTTCTGCTCACCGCAGTAGCGTGGGTTTCGCGACCTTGGCTTGAGGGGATCGTGCCGGAGGGGGTTATTCTCAGCGACGCCGGGATCGCCTTGATCGGCGCCCTCGCCCTCTTTTTGGTCCCCGCAGAGGGGTTAAAGCTGCGCTTTTTGCTCGATTGGGAGGATACGCGGGCACTGCCGTGGGGAGTGCTGGTGCTCGTCGGTGGCGGCTTGAGTCTCGGTGTAGCGATTGAGGGCAGCGGCTTGGCCGGCTACTTGGCCGGTTTGCTGAGCGATTTGGGGGCGTGGCCGATTCCAGCACTGGTCCTGATCATTGCCGGTTTGGCCGCTCTGATGAGCCACGTCACCAGCAATACGGCGACGGCGGCAACGCTCCTGCCACTGGTCACGGCACTGGCGCTGCAGATCGACGTTCACCCGCTGCTGCTGGCGATCCCAGTCGCCTTGGCCGCCTCGGCCGCCTTCATGCTGCCGGTGGCGACCCCGCCAAACGCCATCGTCTTCGGCAGCGAGCGCATTACCGTCCCCGACATGGTCCGGGCCGGCGCCCTCTTGACCCTGGCAGGGGCGATCGTGGCGACCGCCGCCGCCTACTTGATCGCGCCCTGGGTCTTGGGGTTTAGCATCAATTGATGGCAGGTTGACGACGGATCGACGGCGGACGGCGAATACCGACACCCAACCTAAGAGATCGGAGCGAAGGCTGACGCCGACGCCCTAATAGTCAGGCTCGTTCCCTGCCTTCCACTTGATGTTGCAACCAATACTCGGATATTGCGGCTGCGGTGGTGGATCGCCGCGCAGCATCGCCTCAAGCGCCCCGTAGAGGTCGGTACCGGTGATCGGCCGACCGTTCTTCGGTGTGCTCTCATCGAAACGGCCCCGGTAGTAGAGCTTACGCTGGGCATCGAAGAGGAAGAAGTCGGGGGTGCAAGCGGCCCGATACGCCTGTGCCACCCGCTGCTCGCCATCGAAGAGGTAGGGGAAGGGGTAACCGGCGTTGGCCTTCTCTTCGGCCATCTTCTCCGGACTATCGGCTGGATGGGTCTCTGGATTGTTGGCGCTGATCGCCACCATGGCCACGCCGCGCTCGGCGCACTCATGGCCGAGGCGCGCCAACTCCTCGCGCAGATGGAGCACGAAGGGGCAGTGGTTGCAGATAAAGGCAACCAGCAGCCCATGGCGGATCGGCAGATCGTCCGGGGTTACGGTGCGCCCTTCGGTGTCTGGCAGGGCAAAGTCCGGCGCCTCGGTGCCCAACTCCAGCATCGTCGATTCAGTCTGTACCATGCGATCTTCTCCACATTAGCGCGCACTGTTCTGGCACTTCTGGCGCTACTCACAGTGCCAGAAGGTGCCGGGCAATGCCGGGGACTACTCCGCTTCGGCCGCCTCAACGGCGTCAAGCAGCTGGGCCAGCAGACGCTCGGCGCGGCTACCGACATCGGAGGTAAAACGGGCGCGCAACGGGCGCGCCAACTCCTTAAAGACGGCGCGCTCCTCGTCGGTCAACTCGATAAGCTCGGTATCGGAGTTGGCCTGGATCTGCTCAAGCCGTTCGGCATTCACCCGCTGCTGCACCTCATGCGCCCAGGGGACCAGATCAGCGGTGATCTCACGCAGCATCTGCTGCTCTTCTGCGCTGAGGCGATCAAAAAAGAGCGCACTGGCCATAAAACTGGCGATGAATTGCGCCTGGCGCGCCGAGATTAGATAGTCCTGGACTTCGTAAAAGCCCATCTCCTGGTGAGCAAAGAAGGGCTGTATCGCCGCATCAACGACGCCTTGCTGCAAGCCACTGTAGAGCTCGCCGTACTCCATCGGTGTCGGGTCGGCCCCGTAGGCGCGATAGGTCTCACGCAGCAAGCGATTGTCCATGGTGCGAATCTGCACCCCCTCGAAATCGCCCGGGGCACGGATCGGAGTGTTGGCACTCCAGACTTGCCACCCCTCCGGCACTAAAGCGAGCAGTTGCAGACGCCGCTCCCGGTAGGCCTGCTGCAGATCGTCACCCCATAAAAATTCGGGGTCATTGAGGGCGCGGGCATTGATCCACTCATCGTCGCTGAGCACGAAGTTGAGGCTAAAGAGCTGACTCTCCGGCACTGTTGAGCCCAGCAGCCCCGAACCGAAAGCGAAGTGTACAGCGTTGTTCTGCAGCTGCTCGTAGATATCATCGATATCTCCGATGACCCCATAGGGGTAGATCTGCACCTCGACCCGACCGTCGGTGCGCTCTTCGATCTCCTCGGCAAAACGCTTAGCGTATTGGTGCTGGATGCTGCCCTCGACCTCCTCAAGCGCGATGCGCCATTGGCGCGTCTCGTCACTATCGGCACAGCCGGTGAGAGCCAGCGCGCTGAGGGCGACGATCAGCAGACCGCCGAAGAGGGTGGAGCGGGCGCCGCTGGTGCGGAAGACAATGGGCAAGGCTACTCGATGGGCTACTCGATGGGCTACTCGGTGCATGGCTGACACCTCCCCCGCGCTACAGACAGTGGGATCTTTGGAGTTTACCGTACCACAAGGGGGACAGGGGGGGACAGATTTGAAATCTGTCCCCGAAGGCTGCAAGAATGAGCCCCCGAACCTCGCCCAAGGGGGCTGCTGATGGCCGCTACGCGCTACCTTCAGCGCATCGACCGCGGGATCGCCGGGCTCGAATCATTCATTCTAGCCGCCGGTGTACTGGCGCTAGCGGCAGTCTCGATCACCAATACGCTGCTGCGCAACGTGCGCGGCACCACCCTCCCCGGCGCCTCGGAGCTGACCGAGATCTTGATGATCTGGATCACCTTCGGTGGTTTGGCCTACGCCGTGCGCCACGCCCGCCACATCGCCATGACAGCGGTCTACGATCAACTGCGCGGTCGGCTGCGCAAGGGACTATCGCTGCTCGTCAGCAGCGGCACTGCCCTCTTGCTCGGCTATCTGGGCCTCTACGCCACGCTCTACGTGATCGATGTCTACCAGGGCGGGCGGGTCACCACTGCGCTCAATATCCCAGTCTGGATCGGCTACCTCATCGTGCCGATCGGCCTCTGGCTCGCCGCCCTGCAGTACGCCTTGACGACCTGGCGCAATCTGAGTAGTGCTGAACTCTACCGCTCCTTTACCGAGCGTGAGCGCTACGAGGAGGTAACGCCGCGCAGTGGCTGCGACGACGGGGGGCACGACCCGCGCAGTCACGGGGCGAATGGTCGCGGGGTGAATGGTGGCAGCAGCCGGAAGGCACCCCCTGCCGACAGCGACGAGGATCGGCCGCGATGATGACGGCGCTGATTCTAGCGATCATGGTGCTGCTGCTGCTCGCCGGTTTCCCGCTGAAGGTGCCGCTGATTGTCGGCGCGCTGCTGGTCATCGCCATCGAGCTGCCCTTTCTCGATGCCAGCGACTTGATTCGGCAGATGATTACCGGCGTGCAGCCGGTAGTGCTCTCGGCCGTACCGATGTTCATCCTCGCAGCCGATCTAATGACCCGGGGGCGCACCGCCCACACCCTGCTCGATCTGGTCAGCACCACCCTCGGCCACCTGCGCGGCGGTCTGCCGATCACCACCGCCGTCAGCTGTACCCTCTTTGGCGCCGTCTCTGGCTCGACCCAAGCGACCGTGGTGGCGATGGGCTCACCGCTGCGCCCACGACTGCTGCGGGCCGGCTATAAGGACCCCTTCACCCTGGCACTGATCGTCAACGCCAGCGATGTCGCGCTGCTGATCCCGCCGAGTATCGGCATGATCGTCTACGGCGTGGTAGCACGCACCTCGCCGGCTGAGCTCTTTATCGCTGGGATCGGCCCGGGGCTGCTGATCATGCTGCTGATCAGCCTCTGGTGCTACATCTACACCCGCTGGCACGGCATCCCGGCGGAGCCGCGCGCCGCGTGGGGGGCACGCGGGCGGGCGCTGCTGCGCGCGCTGCCGGCTCTTGGGATGCCGGTCATCGTCATCGGCGGGATCTACAGCGGTCTCTTTACCCCGACCGAGGCGGCGGCGATGTCGGTGCTCTATGCGCTGGTGTTGGAGTTCGTGATCTACCGCAGCCTACGGCTTGCTGATCTCTTCGCGGTAGCACGCTCGACCGGCCTGATCACCGCTGTCGTCTTTATCCTGGTGGGGGCGGGACAGGCCTTCGCCTACGCCATCTCGTTTGCGCAGATCCCGCAAGAGCTCGTCACGCCGTTGATCGGCTGGGTCGGCGATCACCCCGAACTGGCGCTGCTGACGATCGCAGCGATCTACTTCGCCGGCTGTATGTTCGTCGACCCGATCGTCGTGATCCTGATCTTTACCCCGATCCTCGCCCCTCTGGTGGCGAGCGCCGGCCTCGATCCGGTGCTCGTCGGGACGGTGGTGGTGCTGCAGGCAGCGATCGGCTCGGCCACCCCGCCCTTCGGGGTCGATCTCTTTACCGCAATGGCGGTCTTTCGACGACCTTACCTGGAGGTGATCCGCGGGACTCCGCCCTTTATCGTCATCATGCTGATCGCGACGATCTTAGTCATCTTCTTCCCGCAGATCGCGCTCTTTTTGCGCGATATTGCCTATATCTAGCGGCCATATGGCCTTTATCTGGCCGGCATCTGGCCTATATCTGGCCGCTAGCAGCCTGTCGGGCTTAGATTGCAACCCCCCTGATCGACAAAGGTTTTTTTTGGCCCGAATCTAAAATTCTTTATGATCAACGATTTTCAAATAAAGACCGACAGGCTGCTAGCCAGCAGGAAGAGATATCTGGCACGAGGAGGCGTAGCGCTCAGCGCAAGCGGAACTCGATCGGCACCGTTAACGCCAACCGGCTCACCCCCTCCTCTTCGGGAATCACCGGGAAGCGGACCGCCTCAATCATCCGCTCGACCTCCTCATCAAGCAGCGCGTGCCCGGAGCCTGACTCGATCTGCCAGCTCGTTACGCGCCCCTCGGCGTCGATCTCGAAGGTCAGCTGCACCACCCCTTCGAGGCGCCGCCGTTCCGCAGCCCGCGGATAGCGCCGCTCCTGCTGCAGGGCACGGTGGATGGCGGCGAGGAAATCGTCGGTGACATCCCCAGCGGTGCCGGGCTCGGCGGCCTGCTCTCCCTCGATGAAGGTATCGGCCTCGGGCAGGTCAGGCAGCGCCGCCGTCTCGGCCAGGGCCTCGGCGGGAAGCACTGGCTCGGCAGCGGTCTCTGGCTGCGGTTCGGGTTCGGGCTCGGGTTCGGGCTCAGGTTCAGGCTCGGGCGTTGGTCCTGGTCCGGGTAAATACTCTTCGATTTGCAAGAGATCGGGGTCGTTTTCCGTATTAAATCCTTGTGACGATGAGGGCGAGCCTGCCTCCGATTCTTCGGTTGGTGGAGGGAGGGCGAATGCCAAAGTGGCCCCACCAGCGGTGGCGGGAGGCGATACTCCTGTGTCGGTCTCCTCGTCGGAGGGAGGGGAGGCACCATTTGCGAAAGCGGCGTCCTCATCCACGTCCTCGGCACTGCTTTCGTCATGCTCAGAAGGGCCGAGAGCCCCTGTGGAGGAGCCATTTTCGTCCTCGTCGAACTCCTCTTCCAAGCCCTCCAACTCTCTAGGTCGCATCGGCAACAAACGAGGCGGGGTGTCGGCATCCGCTATATGGTAATAATCGCTCTCTTCACCTTCACCGACGTTGACACGCTCACCTACCGCGCCCTTGTTTTGCGCCCAGCCGCCACCGCTCGGGGTGCCGCCCATCGTGCCAAAGTCTGAGTCGTGAGCGACATCGGAAGTTGTGCCGCGGATACCGATGATGGCGACCGGTGTCTCGATGGAGTAGTTTTCCTCGCCACTGATGGCCCCAGAGATGGCGCGCATGCCGCCCTCAAGAAGAGATTTTCGGCTCTCGCCTGCACCCTGTTCGGCGTCAAACGAATAGCGCTCAAACCGCAGGCGGGTGTTCTCCCGGAGAGTTAGGCTTTGGTCGTCGTTAAGGCGGATCTGTATACGCCCGTCGGCGCCCGTGATGACCTTATCGCCGACAAAGATTGGATCGCGGCGCAACAATACTCGACTCTCCTCTTCGCGCTTCGCCTCGATCTCGCCGCGGGTCGCTAAAACGATGCCGATTGGGTCGCCAGTGCCGGCGAACAGAGCAGCAGGTGATGAGCAGAGGCCGATCATCAGAAGTGTGGCGGGGCCGTTCAGCGATCGTGTTCTGGTCGGAGAGGGGGCTGTGGTCATGGCTCTGTGGCCTCACTTTATTCCCAATCGTGGCGCAACGAGAGGGTAACCTGGTTGCGATCGAACTCTAGAGGGGTAATATTCGCGCGTTTGCGGAGGTGGGAAGCGGTTGTGTGGACGCTCCAGCCACTCGATGCAAAACTGAAACTATAGCCCGCCGTGGCCCGAATCAGGCGCGAGCGTTCGGTCGATTCATCGCCGCCGCGAGCGATCCAGTGGGATCCATCTTGACGCGTAGCAGCTTGATCGTAAAACTGGTAGCGCAATCCTGCCGAGGCCATTACTGCTTGCGACGGGGTCAGCCTCAGCTGGAGGTGGCTGCTGAGGTCGGCGGCGTTTTGTGAGTAGAGGTCGTAGTTGGCCTGTTCTCGGCTGAGTCCTAGACGGTTGAAGGAGACAATGCCCAGCGGAGAGTCGAAAGCGTGTACTATCCCCCCGGCAGTGCCCAACTTCCACGCGTTGCGGTCTTCATTTTGGGCGTGGTGGGTGTGGCTGAGTGCCGCTTCGATACGAAGTTGGGTGCGTGCGCCGAGGCGTCGGTGGAGCCGAGGCGAGAGGCCAAAGCGGGACAAGAAATTGTCGCCGTCGAGGCGAACATGCTGCACCTCACCGCCGAAGAGGTAAAGGCTGCGTTCTGAGGCATTCACAACGCGAGAGCCGTGTAGTTGGAGAAAAGTTTGGTCGTAATCGGTGAAATCGCGGTAGCGGCGGTGCTGAAAGTGGCTACGAAGTCGCCATTGTCGATCAGCAACCCACGGAGTGTGGTAGGCGCCGCCGGCATGTCCGGCATAGAAGTAGTCCGATTCGGCCTTGTCGAGGATGCCGATAGGACCGAGCACGGTAAAGAGCTGGATTAAATCGTCACTGGCGGCAGTAACGTTGCTGTCGTAGCCGACTTGACCCTCTACCCAGAAACGGGTCGTCGGACTCCGCGCCGCCAAGCGTCGATCGATCGCTGCAATGAATTGCTGAGCTCGCTCTGCTACCTGAGGCGGTGGTGAGCGGTCGATCACGCTGCTGAATTGGGTTCGTGCGGCGGTGAGTTCGCCGCTCAAAAAGAGGGCACGTCCTAGCTCCAAGCGGGCACGGTCGTGAGTCGGTTCGACGATGACTATCCGCTCAAAGGCGCGCGCCGCAAGCTGTGGATCGCCGGCGTTTAGATGGGCCAGTCCGGCGGCGAGATCGAATGCAGGAATGCCGGCAAAATCGTCCGTAGCCGCGCGTGCTAACTCATTCGCTGCAGCGTAATCGCCGCGTTGCTGTTTGTCGTAGAGCCGCTCAATGGTCTGCTCTAGGTGGTCTTGCGGTTCATGGGCGAGGAGGGGGGCGACAAAAAGAGACCCCAGCAGTATCAGCACTGCTAGTATCAACGAGCGTACCTTAAGGGGGCTGGAGGCACTGAGTTGGGACAAGGTGCTGGTCTCGGTAATATCTATCGCACGGATCCGCTGAGAAGTTTCACACTGTTTGCAGCCCCTCCCAATGAGAGAAAAGGCAACATTCGCAGCGGGTTTCGCTGTCTCCTCCGGGTCTCTGGTGCTGTCCTGGTCTCTGGTGCCTTATAGGGCGTGCTCCGCCGGCACTGGTTAAGTGACAGAGTCGTAGTTGGTTGCCCTGAAACTTGGGAACAGCGGCCTTTTCCGCTCCTTCAGGCGCCAGTACAGACCGGCTGCCAGTATAGACCGACTTGCCTCACACGGCATCGGGAGTCGTCCATGGCGTTGCCAGCAGTCGTCGCGAGGAGCGCCTGTTTTTGTTGGTTACTCATTGAAAATCAAGCTCAGAGATATGTGCGTGGGGTGTGCAGCCACGGCCAAAGTGCAGCTTTTCGCCGCAGCGCAGGTAGCGGATGCGCTCCGTAGGCAGAACTTCCGCCAACTCGAAGGCGATTTGTTGCGCTTCACTCGGTTTGAGGTGGCTAATCCAGACGGGGATCTCCGGTGCGAGATGTTGTCGTAAATCTTTTGCCAGCAAGCGCGGTGTGTAATGGCCGATCTGTACGGCTAAACGCTCCAATCTATCTGGCAGGGCGCACTCAATGATCAGGCCGTCGAGGTGTTCGAATTGCTGCAGTGCGGTCCAAAGTTCCGGACATGGGCCGGTGTCACCACTAAAAGCGACGCAGGTCTCGGCGGTGCTGATCGCAACCCCCATCGCCGGGATGGCGTGTTGGGCTGGTAGGGGGGTGATGTGGTGAGTGCCCAGGGTCAATCCTTCTGTCCGGGCGACGGGGTGTAGCGACAAAACGGGGGCCGTGGGAGAGGGCAAGGCTGTAAAGTCAGGCCACAGCGCGTCATTAAAGAGGTGCTCGCGCAGCACCTGTATGGTCTCGGGCAAGGCATGGACGCGCAGCGTCGGGGCGACGGTGCCAATTCGAGCATCGGCCATGAGCGCCAGGAAGCCTACGTGATCGAGGTGGGCGTGGGTCAAAACGACATCCGTGATCGCGCAGAGCGCGTTCAGGGACAAATCGCCAACGCCGCTACCGGCATCAATCAGCAGTGTGTCGTCGATCAGCAGGGCGGTCGTCCGCATCCCTGCACTAATGCTGCCGCTGGCTCCGAGCGCTCGTAGTTCCATGCCGTTTGCTTCTCTCCTTCGGATGCGATCTTTGTGGTGTAGTATTGCTGTCGATGCAGATCAACTCCACTCGGGGTCTTCCGTCATGTCGCACTCGCCCGATTCGTCGTCCGCAAAGTCGATGCCCGTATGTAACGGGGATGAAGGCGACGACCGCCTTGAGCGACTGCTCGAGATCGGTACCGCGCTCTCCGCTGAGACCGATCTCGATGCGCTCTTAGAACGCATCCTCGACGGTGCGCGTTATCTGACCGGCGCCGATGCCGGTACGGTCTACCGCGTCGCCGGCGATCAGCTCCGCTTTGCTACAGTTCACAACACTACCTTAGGTTTGCGACTTGGCGGACGCAGCGGCGTTCCGGTTACCTTTCCCGATCTGCCCCTCTATCTGGAGGACGGCAGCCCCAATCGTAAAAACGTCGCCGCTTACGTCGCCGTCTTCGGTGAGACGGTGCGCCTTGAGGATGCCTATTGCGCCGAGGGCTTCGACTTCTCCGGCACCCGACGCATCGACAGTCAGACCGGTTATCGCTCGCGCTCCTTTTTGACCATACCGATGCGCGATCATGAGGATACGGTCATCGGTGTGTTGCAGCTCATCAACGCGATCGACCCAGCAACGAAAGAGACCATCTCCTTCTCGGAGCGCGATGCACGCATCGCCGGTGCCCTAGCTTCGCAGGCAGCTACCGCCCTAACTAAACAAACTCTGATTGATGCCCAGCGCGAACTCTTCGCCGCGTTTACCCGGGTCATCGCCAAAAGCATCGACCGCAAAAACCCCGTGACCGGCAAGCACTGCGAGCGGGTTCCGGAGCTCACCCTGATGATCGCCGACGCAGCTTGCGCCACCTGCCAAGGACCGCTGGCCGAGTATCAGCTGAACCGCGACCAGTACGATGAGCTTCGGCTTGCTGCTTGGCTCCACGACTGCGGGAAGATTACCACACCTGAAGCTGTGGTTAATAAATCGACTAAATTGGAACGTCAGAGCGACGCCATTGCCGAGATCGCAACGCGCGCCGTAGTCGTCTGTCGTGAGTACGAGCTGCAGTGGCTCAAGGATCCGTTAGCGGCTGTGGCGGCTGGTGGACAGAGATGCAGTACGCCGCTGGAGGAGCATATACCTGGAGCGGCCGACGGTGCAGCGGATGTTGCATTCGCCGCGCAGCTGCGCGCCTTCCATGGCCAGTTGGAGGCCGATTTGGCCTTTTTGCGCAGAGCGAATCTCGGCGGCGAGTTTATGGCAGACGATCTATGCGAGCGTGTCGATGCAATCGCGACCCGTTACACGTGGACCGATCTCAACGGTGAACGACGCCCGCTGTTGAGCGCCGAGGAGGCCGAGCTGCTCAAGATTCGACGCGGGACGCTGAGTGCAGACGAGATGAAGATTATGCGCCAGCACGTCGAGGTCACGCGCGAGATGTTAGAGCAACTGCCTTTTCCTAAGCACTTAGCGCGTGTTCCCGAGATCGCTGTACAACACCATGAGCGCATCGATGGGGCCGGTTATCCAGACGGTATTCCGGGGAAGCAGATGTCGATGCGGGCGCGCATGATGGCAATTGCCGATGTGTTCGAGGCGCTGACGGCGGCCGATCGCCCCTATAAGTCGGCTAAGAAACTCAGTGAGGCGGTACGGATCATGGGGTTTATGACCAAGGAGGGGCACCTTGACCCGCAGCTCTTCGATCTCTTTATCCGCGAAGGCGTCTATCGGCGCTATGCCGAGCAGTTTATGCGCTCGGAACTGATCGATACGGTCGATGAGCGTGACATCCCTGGCTATCAGCCGTAAGTGAAGAGCGTTGCTGCAGGTCTTGGGGAGGGCTTGGGGCGCAGGCCGAGTGACTGGGATCCACGGGGCGGTCCCCTGTGGATGGTTGTGCGTTGTGCGGTTCCCTGAAACTGCTTACTGATCAAAGGGAGAACTCAGGCAGATGCTCGCACGCCTCCGTGCCCGCCTCACCCCATTGAGCCTTGGTATGGTGGTGTTGGCCGTCACCCTCGTCGCAATCCACACCGAGCGCGAGCCGCTCTATAGCGCCGTTGTTGCCGCGCAAAACTTCTTCTACGATCAGCGTTTAAACTGGACGCAGCCGGGGCCACCGGATGACCCGCAGGTAGTGATCGTCGATATCGATGAGCGGAGCCTGAGTGCCGTCGGTCGCTGGCCGTGGCCGCGTGAGCGGGTCGCCGATTTGGTCGCAGCTATTCAGGAGGCGGGAGCGGCCGTCGTCGCCTTTGACGTCGTCTTTGCCGAGGCAGAGCGGAACATCGCCGAGCGTGTTGCGCAGGCCGTTGGGGACGATGCCGACGCCGCGATGCGACAGCGAATCGAGTCGCTGATGCCGGCTTTTGACGGTGATCGGCGCCTTGCAGAGCAGCTCGCTCGCGGCGATAGCGTGCTCGGTTATATCCTCCATAGCGATGTCACTGGCGAGCACGACGGGGTCTTACCGGAGCCGCTGCACCCTTCGCTGACGATCGACGGCCTGCCACTGAGCGTCCTGCAAATGCCGGCCTACACCGGCAATCGGCGTCAGTTTCAGGAGGCAGCGCACGGCGCCGGTTTCTTCACGGTGCTCGCAGATGGCGACGGTGTGGTTCGGCGAGTGCCGATGGTTCTTGCCTACAACGGCGCGCTCTATAGCGCGTTGTCGGTCGAGGCGGTGCGTGAACTCCACCTGTTGCCGGCGCTGCAGCTTGATACCGCGCCGCTGGGGCAGCGCCTGACGCTTGAAGGGGTGCGTCTCGGCAGCCTCTATATCCCAACCGATCACCAAGGGCAGGTGCTGGTGCCCTTTCAAGGACCGCGTGGCAGTTTCCCCTATATCAGTGCTGCCGATCTGCTCTCACCCGAGGTCGATTCGCCGCGCTCGCTCGAGGGCTCGATTGCGCTTTTAGGGACCAGTGCGCTAGGGCTTTACGACATTCGCCCGACGCCTCTCGATCGTGCCATGCCGGGGGTCGAGGTCCATGCCAATATCATCCACGCCATGCTAGAGGGCTCCTTTCCGCGGCGTCCTGCATGGGTCGAGGGGGCCGATTTGGTCAGTGCTATAGCGCTCGGCGCGGTCGCCGTGTTGGCGTTGCCTTTCCTCTCGCCGTGGCTGGGTTTGATTTTGGCCGCTCTCCTGATCGCCGGCTTTACCGCTTGGAATCTGTGGGCGTGGGTTGAGTTGGAGTTGGCCCTTGGCTATGTGTCGGTTGTCGCTGGGGTGGTAGCGGTGACGGCAACGAATTTCATCTGGGGGTTTGCCTTCGAGCATCGGCGCCGCAACCAACTCCGGCAGCGCTTTGGCGAGTACGTGCCGCCACAGTTGGTCGAGCAGATGGCCGAGAACCCGGCGGCCTACAGCCAAGAGGGCGAAAACCGCGAGATCACGCTGCTCTTTTGCGATATTCGTGGCTTTACAACGCTCTCTGAAAAGCTCGATGCAGCCGATGTCAAGGCGGTTCTCAATCGCTTCTTTACGCCGATGACCCGGATCATCTTTGAGCACCACGGCACCATCGATAAGTACGTCGGCGATATGATCATGGCCTTTTGGGGGGCGCCGATGGACGATCCCGATCAGCGGCGCCACGCCGTACAGGCGGCGTTGGCGATGCTCGAGGAGGTCGATCGTCTGAAAGTGGTCTTTCGTGCCGAAGGACTGCCTGAGATCGATATCGGTATCGGCCTGAATACCGGTTTGGCCAATGTCGGCGACATGGGCTCCGACTATAGGCGCGCCTATACGGCAATCGGCGATGCGGTCAACCTGGCGGCGCGAATCGAGTCGCTGACCAAAGAGTACGGCTCGCGGCTCCTGATCAGCGAGCACACCCGGGCCGGAATCGAGACCGAGTGGCCGCTGATCGAGGTCGACCGGGTCCAGGTGAAGGGGCGTAAGGAGCCGGTCACGCTCTATCGGGTCGATCTGTGAGGCTTCGATCCTTCCTTAGCCGTGTGAACGCCGCCATGCTTCAGCCGTATGACAGAGTCCCGGAGGCCAACGGTCAGAGCTCCCGGCTGATCGCCATCGCGCAGAAGCGCGGCCCGCACATGGAGCAGAAGGCCGCCTCCTTGTGCGTCTCCTTCGGCAGCGTCTCGTCGTGGTAGGCGCGAGCCCGTTCCGGATCGAGCGAGAGGTTGAATTGATCCTCCCAGCGAAACTCGTAGCGGGCCTTCGAGAGGGCATCGTCGCGCGCGCGCGCGCCGGGTAGGCCGCGGGCCAAATCAGCGGCGTGTGCAGCGGCCTTGTAGGTGACGATGCCGGTGCGCACATCGTCGGCGTTCGGCAGTCCAAGGTGCTCTTTCGGGGTGACGTAGCAGAGCATCGCGGTGCCGTGCCAGCCGATCTGAGCCGCGCCGATCGCCGAGGTGATGTGATCGTACCCAGGGGCGATGTCGGTGACGATCGGCCCGAGGGTGTAGAAGGGGGCCTCGAAACAGGCCTCGCGCTGGGCGCGCATGTTTGCCTCGATCTGATCCATCGGGATGTGTCCCGGTCCCTCGACAATCACCTGTACATCGCGATCCCAGGCGCGCTGGGTCAACTCTCCGAGGGTGCGCAGCTCGGCCATTTGGGCGGCATCAGAGGCGTCGGCAACGGAGCCGGGGCGCAGCCCATCGCCGAGCGAGATGGTAACGTCGTAGCGCGCTAAGATTTCGCAGATCTCATCGAAGTGTTCGTAGAGGAAGCTCTCGCGCCCGTGCGCCTGGCACCAGCGGGCCATGATCGAGCCGCCGCGCGAGACGATCCCGGTCAGTCGCTGGCGAGCCAGCGAGACGTGCTGCTGGCGGACTCCGGCGTGGATGGTGAAGTAGTCGACCCCCTGTTCGGCCTGCTCAATGAGGGTGTCGCGGAAGCGCTCCCAGCTTAGCGCCTCGGGGCTGCCGACCTCCTCCAGCGTTTGGTAGAGCGGCACGGTACCGATCGGCACCGGTGAGTTGCGCAGCAGGCAGTCACGGGTGGCATGGATTGCCTCGCCGGTGGAGAGATCCATGACGGTATCGGCCCCCCAACGCACCGCGTGGATGAGCTTTTCGAGCTCATCGGGGATATCGGAGCCCAGCGGCGAGTTGCCGATATTGGCGTTGACCTTGACCTTAAAGTGTCGGCCGATTGCCATCGGCTCGGCCTCGGGGTGGTGGGGGTTGGCCGGAATGACCGCGCGCCCGCGGGCGATCTCATCGCGGACAAAGTCGCTGCTGAGCCCCTCGCGCAGGGCGACGTACTCCATCTCCGGCGTGGTGATGCCGGCACGCGCATAGCTGAGCTGCGTCGGGGCGTTGGCGCCGCGCTCAGCGATCCACGGCGCTCGGATCGGCGCAATACCGCGAATCGGATCGAGCTCGGCTGCGGCGTCGGTGTAGGGGCCGCCGGTATCGTAGAGTCGCAGCGGCGAGTTCGGGCGCGGCCCTTGCGGCGTCGCCGTTGCGGTCAACTCGACTTCGCGCGCTGCTACACGCAGATCGGGGCGGCTGCCCTCGATGTAGATCTTGCGTGAGGCAGGGAAAGGGCCGGCGGCCGCAGCAGCGCGTTGGCGCAAGGCCTCGGCGAGCAGGCAGTCGTCGGTTGCGGCTTCAGCTGCAGCGGCTTGAGTGGTTGTTGCGACCGCGGTTGCGGCATTGCTAGTGCTGTGATCGGTACGCTCAGTCATCTTTCAAGATTCGGCCGTTAAAAATGCACTACTGGTGGCAGTCAGGTTGGCATCGAGTTCGTAGACCAACGGGACCCCGGTCGGGATCTCGACCTGCATGATGGCCTCATCGGAGAGCCCGTCGAGGTGTTTGACCAGGGCGCGTAGGCTGTTGCCGTGGGCGGCGATCAGCACGCGCTCATGACGCTGCACTGTTGGGGCGATCTCTTGCTCCCAGTAGGGCAAGACGCGCTCTAGGGTGAGCTTGAGCGACTCGGTCGCCGGCAGCTGCTCGGGGCTGAGCTCACTATAGCGCGGATCGAAGCGCGGGTGGCGCGGGTCGTCTTCGGCAAGTGGCGGTGGTGGCGTATCGTAGCTGCGCCGCCAAATGTGGACCTGCTCATCGCCGTGCTGGGCAGCGGTCTCGGCCTTATTCAGACCGGTCAAACCGCCGTAGTGGCGCTCGTTCAGCCGCCAGCTCTTGATCTCGGGGATCCACATCCGGTCAAGCGGCTCAAGGGCCAGCCAGAGCGTGCGGATCGCTCGCTTGAGCACCGAGGTGAAGGCGATCTCGGGCGCTAGATCGTGTTGCCGCAGCAACTCGCCAGCAGCGCGTGCCTCGCGCACCCCCTGCTCGCTAAGGTCAACGTCTTGCCAGCCGGTAAAACGGTTCTCGAGGTTCCACTCACTCTGCCCGTGGCGCAGTAGAATCAACTTCGGCATAGGGGCCTCTCCAATGGCATCTTCGGTGCGGTGAGCGCGATAGTGTACGGTCTTTTGCGCTGCGAATGTAACCGGTCTGCTGGTGGTGCAGCGGAGCGCGGTTCGACTACCGCTAGGGGGTGTGTTTGACGGGCATTCGCCCAGCTCGATACCATGAGCCGCTTGGTCTTCGGATATAAACTCGCTGGAGGATCAAACACTCAGCTCATGATGATCAGACCGATCGGCGCGACGGGCTATGCCCTCTTGGGTGCAGGGCTCATCGCCATCGCCTACGGGCTCGCCCGCTACGCCTACGGGCTCTTCGTCCCCGCCATGCGCACGGAGCTTGGCCTCTCGGCCGATGCAATCGGCGTCGTCGGTGCGATGGCCTTTGTCAGTTTCTGTCTAGCCAGCGTGGTCGCACCGCTGATCGTCGATCGGCTCGGGCCGCGCGGCTCAGCGGCCCTCTCCGGAGGCTTCGCCTTCGCTGGTCTCGGTCTGATCAGCCAGGCCGGGGACGCCGTCACGCTGGGGACCGGGGTCTTCGCCTGTGGGATTTCAACCGGTTTGATGATGCCAGCGCTCTCTGCCGGCGCGCAACGGGCGGTTCGCGCCGATCTCCGCGGGCGTGTCAACGCCGTGATGAACGCCGGGACGAGCTTCGGTCTGATCGTCTGTGTGCCGGCTGTGCTGCTGCTTAGCGGGGCGTGGCGCCTTGCTTACGGCTCGTTCGCAGCGCTCGCTGCCCTCGGGGTGATCGCCGCGCTGTTGCTGATCCCGAGGTCTGCAAAGAAGCGCGGCGAGCAACGCGATCAGGGGAAGAAAAAACCCGCTGCCGCGCCACTCGACTCCGCTCGGCGCTTAAACGTCTTGAGCTTGACGCTCTTTAGCTTTGCGATGGGGCTGAGCGCTACGGCCTACTGGATCTTCGCCCCCGATCTGGTCGTCGAGCTCGGCGGAGTGTCGGAGCGGCTGACGGGCATGTTGTGGCTCACTGTTGGCGTTGCCGGCTTGGCGGGGGCGTGGGCAAGCGATCTCGGCGATCGCATCGGTGCACCCGCTACTCAAGCGCTGGCCCTCGTGGCCCTGGGCGTGGCCACGCTGCTGATCGCGATTGCCCCCGGGCAGCTGGAGGTCGCGCTTCTCTCGGCCGCCATCTTCGGCTGGGCCTTTATGACCCTGACCGGCCTCTATTTGGTGACCGGCATTCGCGTGCTGCGCGATCGTCCCGCGATGGGGCCGGTTGTTCCCTTTCTGGCGATCACGGTCGGGCAGGCGGTCGGCTCGCCGCTGGTCGGCTGGACGATCACCGCGACAGGCTATATGGAAGCCTTCGCCGTCTTTGCGACGTTGGCCGTGCTGATCGCGTCGGCCTCGTTTCTTTTCCCTCGAACAACCAGTGACGCCGTCGCTGCAGCGGCTGCGACTGAAGCGGCATCCACACCGCCGTCGCCGAACCCTGAGCCAGCGCCTCCCCCTAAGGTGGAGAGACGGTAGGGAGTGTGCTAAGGCTGCTCATCCTCGGCGGCACGACCGAGGCAATGGCTCTGGCTCGGGCGTTAGAAGGCGATCGCCGCTTTGCACCGACATACTCTGTGGCCGGACGAACCGGTACCCCGCGCTTGCCCGGTGTGCCCTGTCGCAGCGGCGGGTTCGGCGGAATCGACGGTCTGGTCGAGTGGCTGCAACGGCACGCGTGCCAAGTGGTTGTCGATGCAACGCATCCCTTTGCGGCGCAGATCTCGGCCCATGCGGCTGCCGCCGCCGAGCGCAGTGGAGCCAGGCTGCTGGTTTTGCGCCGCCCGGCTTGGAACGCCGGACCGCACGATTGTTGGTACAGAGTGGCTGATATGGCGGCTGCCGCTGCAGCGCTCGGCGAGGCGCCGCAGCGCGTCTTGTTGACCATCGGTAGATTGGAACTCTCTGCCTTCTGCAGCGCTCCACAGCACCACTACATTGCCCGTTTGATCGAGCTGCCGGAGCAGCGCCCCCCACGCTGCGATTTGCTGCAGCAGCGCGGCCCCTTTCGCCTCGAAGATGAACTGGCGCTGTTCGATACCCAGCGGATCGATCTTCTGGTGACCAAGAACGCCGGCGGAACAGCCTCCCAGCCGAAGCTTGAGGCGGCGCGCCGGCGTCGGGTACCGGTCATTATGGTCGAGCGTCCGCCCGTTGCCGCGGTCGCCGAGCAGGTCAACACGGTTGAAGAGGCGCTGTGCTGGCTGGGTGAACCACTCCCGCCGAGCTTGCGCAGCCCGCTGGTCGGGAGTGGTTGATTGCGGGTGCAGCCTTGGCACGAGCGCTAGTCCAGCGTAGTTGGTCCTATCGAGATTCGGCTTACGGCATAACGGCTTAAAAGGTTCTCAGTGATGATGGTGATGATGGTGATGATGGCCATGCCCTGCGGCCGCCTTGCGATGTGGGCAGCCGTCGCACTCAAGCATTGCTGAGCCGTCCCAGGCCTGCTGCACTCGTTCATCGATCACTGCATAGATCTCCGGCTCAAAGCCGATGTAATCGCCCAGCGCAAAGGCCATCTGTGGATACTGCCGGCGCAGTCGCTCAACCTGACTGTTGATGCGCTCGATCAGCCTGCCCGTAAAGAGGTAGAAGGGGAGAACGACCTGCTGTGTCATGCCGAGTTGCCAGTGGCGCTGTACAACACGCTCCAGACGAGGGTGGGTGACTCCGGTAAAGGCCACGTCAATCAGCTCATGGTCACTGCCTTCATAGAGCAGACGAGCGATGCGGGCGACTTCGCTATTCGCGACTCGATCAGATGAGCCGCGCCCGAGCACAATGACTCCGGTAGTGCGTGGATCGGGCACATCGAGCATCAGCATCGCCTCGCGCAGGCGCCGCTCTAGGATTCGCAGTACCGGTTCGCTGGCACCGATGTGCCGGGCGCAGCGAAACTCAGTATGGGGATTGCGGGCACGAGCAGCCGCAATGTGGGCAGGAATCTCCAGCTTCACGTGGCCGGCCGCGTTGAGAATAAGGGGGACTGCGGTGACTCGCTCTGCTCGCGCCGCTGCCCGGTCCAGCCCGGTGTCGAGTAGTGCCTCATCGAATTCGATAAAACAGGTCTCGATCTGCCAGTCAGGGTGCTTCTGTTGCCAGCTCTCCGCAAAGCGGCGAATCTCTTCGTTGCCCTCTTTTTGTCGAGAGCCGTGTCCGATCAAAAGTATGCAGTGATCCATAAGAACTCATTGCTCTCGTTTGCTGGATAAGGCGTTGATGGTGGCTACAGCCATGGCACTGCCGCCCTGGCGGCCGTGCACGATGATCGACTCTAGTTCAGGGCGCGCGGCTAGAGCCACTTTAGACTCAGCCGCGCCGACAAAGCCGACCGCCATGCCGATGACTAGGGCAGGTCGAGGTGCGCCTGCATCGATGAGTTCAAGCAGGCGGAATAGTGCAGTCGGGGCGTTGCCTATGGCAACAACGGCGCCGTCGAGTCGATCGCCCCACAGCTCCAGGGCGGCTGCGGAACGGGTGGTGCCGATCTCCCGGGCAAGTTCCGGAACGTGCGGGTCGCTGAGGGTGCAGATGATATCATTGGCAGCCGGTAGGCGATCGCGAATGATGCCGTGGGCGACCATCTTGCTATCGCACAGAATCGGTTTGCCGGCGCGTAGCGCATCCTCGCCAGCCCGTGTCGCAGCGGTGGTGAATGCGAGTTGATCGGCGATCTCAACCATGCCGCAGGAGTGGATGACTCGGAGCGCAACGCGGCTCTCGTCTACGCTGAACCGGTCGAGTTCTGCCTCCTCACGGATGGTCGCGAACGATTTGGCATAGATGGCTGCGCCGTCTTTGAGATAGTCGCCGTCAGGGGGCATAGGGTGCAATCTCCAGGGGTCTAATGTTCATTCTCTATCCGGTAGCCGATCACGAAAGGCAGCCCGGCGTGGCTTGTCATGTTGACTTCGACTGCGTAAGCGGCACGAATATGATCGTGGGTGATCACCTTATCAGGTGGGCCCTCAGCGACTATTCGGCCACCCTCCAAGAGGGCGATGCGGTCGGCTAGCTGGACTGCTAGGTTGATCTCGTGGAGCACGATGAGTATCCCTTGATTGTGCCCGCGGCTATGCCGGCGCAGGATTTGGATGGTGTCGCGCTTGTGTTTCATGTCAAGGTGGTTTGTTGGTTCATCAAGCAATAGAAAGGGCGTCTCGCGGACTAGCGCCCGGGCGATCGCTGCCTTCTGCCGTTGGCCGCCACTGAGTTCAGTGAGCAGCTTATGACTCATCGAATCGAGCCCAAGCTGTTCCAGCGTGCTGGCTACTTTGGCCATGTCGCGTGCCGAGTAGTGCCAGCTGCCCCGGCGCAGCCCCAGCATCACACTCTCGAATACGGTCATTGGATAGACGATGTCGGCTGCTTGGGGGACGTAGGAGACCCGCTCGGCAATCTGCCATTGCCGCAACCGACGCAGGTCGTCGCCGGCGATATCAATGGTGCCGTTACGGGTGCGCAGCAACCGATTGGCGCACTTGAGCAGCGTGGTCTTGCCCGAGCCATTGGGGCCGATAAGCGCGACGATCTCACCACGGTTAATCTGCAGGCTGACTTCATCGAGGACCTTTGCTTTGCCGTAAGCGAAGGAGAGATTGCTGATGCTGAGCTTGCCACGCTCAGCCTCATCGCCACCATTCCGGCTATTGGCACCCGCCTTAGGCATACCGTGTCCCCTTACGCTCACGTCGCAGCCCCCTCGCGACGACGCAGAATCAAGTAGATGAATAGTGGTGAGCCGATGAATGCGGTAACCACGCCCACTGGCAGGATCACCGAGCCGAAGGCGTGGAGTGATACCAGATCGGCCAGTGCGAGCAGCAGCCCACCCATCAGTGCCGTAGCCGGGATTAAGAAGCGGTGATCGGTGCCAATCAGCAATCTTGCCAAGTGGGGGGCAACCAGGCCAAGGAAGCCGATGCCGCCGGTGAATGCGACCACCACAGCAACCAGAAACGCGACCAACAGCATGAAGGCGATCCGTAGCCTCTCCACAGCCATCCCGAGGCTCTTAGCGGTATCGTCGCCAAGGAGGAGACGGTTCAGGTCGTTGGCGCGCCAGAGAAAGGCCGGTAATGTGAGCAGCAAGGCTATGCCGATAAAGGCCAGACTCTCCCAGTTGGCGCGGCTGAGGCTGCCGACAGTCCAGAACATGACCTCGCGCGTGGCGTAAGCGTCGGAGAAATAAACGATCAGGGTGGTGGTGGCGCCGAAAAAATACATCTTTTGAGGGTGTTTTCAATGCCGTCAAAGGCGCGTGCCTCGATGGTCTTGTCCTCGGAGAAGCGCGAACCGAACATGTCACTGGGGATGCCGACGAGTTTTTCGTCGGCATCAAGGTGGAGTGTCATGCGAAAGGCATCGACGTTGACGGTGGCAACCCGTTCGATCTCTGCGGGGATCTCGACGTTGCGTCCGAGCATGTCTTCAACGGTTTGGGTTTCAGACGGTGACGCTACGTCCCCGGTGGCTTGCTCAGTGGGCTGGAAATTATCGCAGCCGGTGTTTGCCCAGAGCAAGAGTAGGGTGCCAACCGGTATGGCTATCCAGCTCGGAAGTCGGCGTTGTTTAGGCTGCATAGGTTGATCTCACTGTGCTGTTAATCTGGCGACGCTGGGGCATCGCCGGGGCATTGCTGGGGCGTCGCCGGGGTCCGGCGAGCGGGCTTTTAACCCGCTAAAAGCGCAGTTCGGCGGTGATTCGCACATCTCTGCCAGGCTCGCTGCGGATGTGATAATGGCCATTATCATCTGCCCAAGCTAAGGATGTGTGCTCGGCATAACGGGTGTCGAAGAGGTTGTTGATGGCTAAGCCCAGCTTTAGCTCTTCGCCGCCGCCCGGGAGTCCAGAGGGGCCACACGGCAGCCACTCAACTTGGATGTCGTGCAGATCGTAGCCGTCGCGCTCTGGCTCGTCATCCGGGACGTCCGCATGGTTGCCGACCCAGGTCAGCGTATAGCCTAATGTGATTTGCTCGGATGCCGCCCAGCGGTTATCCCATACCAGGCGATCCCCGCCGATGCCGCCGCGGCGTCTGGATACTCCCTGCGGGTCGCCGTCCTCGTTGACCGTTTCGGCGCTCATGAAGCTAAGTTGCGTGTCGTAAGTGGCGTAGCCCCAGGCAGCGCGGATCTCGAAACCGCGGGTGATTAGGGTGTCGTCGCGGTTGATGATCCCCTGCAGGCCATTTGCAGGAACCGATCCTCCTCCTTGGCGATCGATGCTGTTGTCGATGTGGGTTGCGAATAGGGTGGTCTTGAACTCGAGACTGTCGTGCTCGCGGAGCACATCGCGGGCATCGAAGCTCAGACCGCCCTCCCAGCGTGTGGATTCCTCGGCCTTGAAGGGCTCGCCATCGTTTAGGTTGGTGTCGACCGGTTCCCCAGCCCGGGGGCCAATCTCGATAGCCCGATCAATCCACGCCATCCAGCCAATCGGGATAATCCCGCTGCCGCTCACCGCCTCGCCATAGCCGGCGAAGGCTGTCCAGCTTTCGCTCAAGTCGAACTCAGCGCTTAGATTGGGGGATAGGGCGTTACCTGATACGTCCTGATCTGCGAAGTCGCTGTAGTAGTCATCAAAACGTGCCCCTAGCGATACCCCCAAGCGTCCGTAACGCATCCGGTTTTGTAAGAAGAGACCGAGATTGCGTGATTCGTGGCTGAGATCAGGCCTATCAGGGTGGTTGTTTTGGCCATCCTCCAGGTAGTAGTCAGCCCCCGCGGTCAACCGATGTTCGCTATCCCCGAGGTGAAAAGTGAAGGTATTGCGCAGATTGGCGCCGTGCTCCAGGGCACGGGTCTCGCTCTCATCATCGAGGCGTTTGAGGCGGTTGTCATTGCGGTAGATGTTGAACCGCCACTCTATATGGTTAGCATCCGGGTCGTAGTGATGCGCGAAGGTCCAGGTGTCACGCTCGCGCTCTTGTCGAACCTCGTCCTGCCGGGTGTAGAGTTCGGGATCGCCAAAATCACTGCCTATGGAGCCGTAGGCGTGGTCGCCGACGAAGGTATTGCGCTGGGCGCTCAAGCGCAGCTCGTGGTCGTTGAAGCGCGACTCGCCGCCGTTTCTCTCCGGTATCCGGCTGAGCTTAAGCATGTAGTCGCGGTCCCGTCCCCCCGAACCGGGCATAGTGCCGCCTTCGCCCATGCGATAATCGTCGCGGTTTGCGGCGCTGATGTGAGAGAGGATGCCGGTGTTGTGGCTCAGCATGGCGTAGGCGGTGGCCGAGCCGCGATACGATTGATCAGCACTGGCGGAGCCGGTTTTGGCCCGAGCCCCATGATTTTGATCGGGCAGCAGTAGATCCTGAGCATCTTTGGTGGTAAAGCGAATGCTCCCGCCAAGTGCGCCTGCGCCTTGGTCGGCGGCGGGGCTTGGGTCAATGTCGACCGCTTTAAGAAGGTCCGGGTCGATGCCACTCAGACCACCGCGGTGCTGGTGCAGATCGCGCCCCTCGCGTGCCCCATCGATCGTCACGTTTAAATTGTTGGCCTCAATGCCCCGCAGATAGAGGCGTTGCGCGTTGCGGCTGCCGCCGCCGACGCTCGCCGCTGCCTCGCCGCGAAAGATCTCGCCGCTATGGGATGCCTGACGACGTTGCAGTAGCTCACTGCTGATACTGCTAGCACCGCCCGCAGCGCCGGCTTCGATGGTGACCGGTGAGAGCAAGGTTGTGCCGGTGGCTGAGCTGGTGGCGATGGCTGAGCTGGCGGCGATGGCTTGGCTATCCTGGTGCCCGGCCAGCAGGGTCTGGGGGTAGAGGGCCGATAGGGACAGTAAGCCTAACGATCCGAGTGAAAATCGTCTTAAATGATGGGAATCAAACCTTAACATTCAGCGCTCCTCATCCTCTGATGGGCGCTGGCGACAGTTACTGGGGGAAGGGCGGTGTGCTGGCGATACAACAGCGCGCGGATACGCTACTGTACGATTACAGACAGGCCTGCGCCCCCAGGCGCGCCGCCCGCACGCCGTTACATGGGTTGTGGTGGGACGGTCTCCGGGCTCGTGGGTCAGCCAGATCGACACCAACTCTGTCTGCTGTCGACCTGCTGAACGGATCGCCTTCCCACGGAGGCCGCCTGAGCGACGGCTGTTCCGCAGTGGCCTTTCTGCCTGCTCCGTATGGGGTTGCCTTAGCTACGCCCGTATGGGAGCACGCTGATCCGCTATACCCACCTACCGTTGCGGGGGCAGCGCCGGCTTCACTGCCAATTGCAGCTGTACCGGACTTCCCGTTTCCCAACCAGTGGTTACAAGACTCAAGGGATATCCCTTTGAGGCGGGGCATGCTAGCAGTGGTTGAGAAGTAAAAGCAAATTGCCGTCGCTAGCCGCTCTGTTTCGCCTTTCGACGCTTTACGGCGAAAGGTGGTGCGAGTTCGATGATGCTAGCGAGGCGCCGACTTGCTGGCCTTGGCGGTCGAAGATCAGCACTTCAAGCTCCGGCTGATCGGCGCCGAGCATCGCCCGAGCTTGCTCGTGAGCGCGCGCGGCGATCGCATCCCCCAATGGAAGGGCGGCTCGACGGGCGCGGCCGAAGGCCTCGGCGACCGTGTTGGCCGCGCTGATCTCCTGCTGGCACTCGGGCGAGGCGCCGATTTCGGCGGCCACGGCTGCTAACTGCGCTAGATCGGCTTGGCCGCAGCGCGAGTGCAGATCCATAAAGCCCTGGGCCAGTTTGGTGATCTTGGCGACGCCGCCGGCGATGGTCAAAAAGGGCACCGGGTGGCGGCGTAGATACTTCAGCACGCCGCCGACGAAATCGCCCATATCGATCAGCGCTGCATCGCTCAATCCGTAGTGAGCCTGCACGGCTTGCTCGGAGGTGCGCCCGGTGCTGGCGGCGATGTGGCGGATGCCGGCAGCGCGAGCGACATCGATACCGCGCTGGATGCTGTGAATCCAGGCTGCACAGGAGAACGGGATCAGGACACCAGTGGTCCCGAGCACCGAGAGGCCGCCGACAATCCCCAGGCGCGGATTGAGTGTGTGGGCGGCGAGGGAGGCGCCGCCACGAATCGCGATGTGGACCGTTAAGTCGCTCCCTGGGGGGGCAATGTCGTTGACTGCCTGGGTGATGTAGCGGCGCGGTTCGGGGTTGATCGCAGGCTCGCCGATGGCAACGGGCAGGCCGGGACGCTCGACCGTGCCGACCCCCTCGCCGGCGCACAGCCGGAGGCCGGTATTCGGTTGGCCGTGTGCGACGGTGGCGATGATTGCCGCGCCGTTGGTGATATCGGGATCGTCGCCCGAGTCTTTGATGACCGCTGCTTGGGCCCACTGGCCTTGCGCGTCGCGGCCGACCTGCTGCTGGGCGAGGGCAAAGGCAGGCTGGCGGTCGCGGGGCAGTCTGATCTGCACGGGGTCGGGGAAGTGGCCGGTGAGCAGGGCCGAGCAAGCGGCCTTGGCCGCCGCCGCTGCGCAGGCACCGGTCGTCCAGCCGCGACGCAGGCGGTCGCCCTGTTCGCCGCCGTCGCTATCCGAGTCGATTTCGGTTGTTGCCATGACCGCCATCGCTATCGCCAGTGCTGTCGCTGTCGCTGTCGTTGCTATGCTGGTTATCGATCTCTGAGGCGGACTGAGGTGTCAGCCGCAGCAGCAAATCGCCGTGGAGATCGCAGAGTTCCAGGCTGCTCAGGCCCCCGGGGCGACGAAGCAGAAAGCCGTCGGTGATCCGCTGCGTATCGATAACGAGTTGTGACTGTGCGGCTGCCAGTGTGAGTCGTCCCCCCTCAAGTCGGACGCGGTCGGGGTCGACCTCCAGCTGCAGCAAGACGCCCTCCGGCGTGGCAGTAGTGGCCGACAGGCGCGGGCTGCGGCAGTGCTCGGTAAGGACTGCAGCGAGATCGTGCGGTGCGATCGGCCGGCTGGAGAAGGGATCGTCCGCGTCGGTCAAGCGCTCCTCGACGGCGGTGACAATTTCGGCCCACGGCACGTCGAAGTGGTGCATAGCCGCTTCGAGCTGGGTGGCCGCTTCGATGTTTGGATCGTGGTGTGACCGAAGCCACGCCCTGACTTCTGCATGCCAGCCTTCGAGACCGAGCGGCAGCGACTGTCCCCGCTTGACCGGTGTCGTCTGGGTCGTTGCGGAGCGACTTGGCGGTGCCTGCTGCTCACCACGCCCACCACGGCCATCACGCTCAACGAGTTCGCCATACTCGCTGTTCTGTCCATGCTGGTCTTGCTGTCCGTGCTGGTTGTATTTCGTGCGATAACCGCGCGGGGTGATCATGCAGCCGGCTTGCTGATAAGTGGCCGAATTGCCGATCAACACGGTACTGAGCATGTCGAGTTCGCTCTCGTGCAGCGCTGCCAGGGTGGTCAGTTCGCTGCGTTGCCCTTCACGGTAGGCGGCCCGGACGATGGCAACCGGTGTCTGCGGGTGGCGATAGCGCAGCAGGATCTGTTGGGCCGCAACGATGTGCCGCGTCCGCTTACGGCTCGCTGGATTGTAGAGGGCAACGACAAAGTCGCCACGTCCGGCGCTGGCAAGACGGCGGGCAATGACCGGCCACGGGGTGAGCAGGTCGGAGAGCGAGACGGCGCAAAAATCGTGCGAGAGCGGGGCGCCGACTAAGCTGGCACTGGCACTCAGGGCGGTGACCCCAGGGATGACCTCGACGGCAACCGCATGGCCACGCTCCATCAGCAGTTCGTAGATCGGTGCGGCCATGCCGTAGACCCCGGCGTCGCCAGAGGAGATCAGTGCTACGCGTTTGCCCTGGGCGGCGTGGGCGTAGGCCTGCTCGGCGCGTTCAAGCTCCTCGGTCATGCCGCGGCTGATCACCTGCTGCGTGGTGATGAGATCGGCGATGATGGCCAGGTAGGTCTTATAGCCGACAACGATCTCGGCACTGCGGATGGCTTGTTCGGCGCGCGGGCAGAGTAAGCTGCGATCTCCCGGCCCGATGCCGACGACACTGATCTTGCCGCCGTCCTTGAGCGGCGCTTGTCCCGGCTCGTGGAGCAGGGCGACAGCGACAGTGACGTTCTTGCCATCGCCGCCGCGCCGGCGCCGCTTTTCGATCAGCAGGGCGCGGCTGTCGGTATCGGCGAAGCGTAGGGCTGCGGCCTCGGCGACTGCCGGCGTGCCGGTGTAGCGGGCGACGGTGGCCGACGGGTGAGGAACGGGGATGGCGGCGAGCTCCGCGGCGCTGTAGCAGACCAGAGGCCATCCTTGTTCAGCGGCGAGGGCGTTGAGCGCCGGTTCATCCTGTTTGAGCGTGATCGTGGCGAGCGCGGCGACCGCAGCAAAGTCGAGACCGGCGTCGGCCAAAGCGATGCGGATCGTCTGCTCCAGGGTCGTCTGCGCAGCTCCGCGATCGCAGCCGACGCCGACGACCACACGAACGGCCGGAGGGGTGTCGTGATCGTAGTCTGCGCAGGGAGGGTTGAGGTGGGACGACATAGGTTCTCTGGTGCTCTGGTGCTCTGAAAAGGTGCTAGAATCTCGCGCGGATGGTGCCCGGCGTGTGCCGGGAGAATAGGGAAACCGGTGCGGAGCGCTTCTCCTAACCCGGTGCTGCCCCCGCAACTGTAATCGGAGAGTGCCCTTCATCGCCACCGGCTAGCCCCTACTTGGGGGCGGACGGGAAGGCGGAGGGTGCCGCGACCCGTAAGCCAGGAGACCTGCCATCCAGCGCAAGCCGCCAGACCGGACGGGGTGTCCGGCGGAGGGATCGCCAGTGGCGATATGTCTCAGCCTCGGGCTGTGGGACATCTCCTTTCGAAGACGCGCACTCCACCGGGACGGCTGTGGTAAACCCACGCTGCACGCCTTCCACCGGGGGTGTCGCCGCGTTTCTAACCGAAAGGATCCGATCGTGACTCGATTTTCACCGTCCCACGTTTTGCTTTGCTTTGGAGATTGTCATGACGGCCCGCTCTAACGGCGGTGTCATGAGGATGCCCCGGGTGGGTGC
Source organism: Halorhodospira abdelmalekii (assembly GCF_016583625.1). Lineage (GTDB taxonomy): Bacteria > Pseudomonadota > Gammaproteobacteria > Nitrococcales > Halorhodospiraceae > Halorhodospira > Halorhodospira abdelmalekii. The sequence goes on from NZ_NRRN01000011.1 coordinate 44,630, forward strand.
TGGGGTGATGAGTGCAGTGACTGCTGGGGGGATTGCTGGGTTGCTGGCACTGGCGCCATCGGTCGCCCTGGGCCACGCCGCATTGCTCGATGCCGAGGCCACTACGGCCGTCCGTCTGCACGCTCACTACGATACCGGAGACCCGATGGCCGAGGCGCAGGTCATCATCTACGCCCCCGACGATCCGGCAAGTGCCTGGAGCCGCGGCACGACCGACGCCGAGGGACGCTATCTCTTTGCCCCCGACCCGGAGTTGCCGGGGCGTTGGACCGTGCAGGTGCGCCAGGCCGGACACGGAGCCGTCGCCCATGTGGAGATCGGCCCTGCCGGTGGTGGTGACGACACCGCCGGTGCTGAAGGCGCCGATGCCGCCGGCGATTCCGCTCCCGCTGTTGTAGCGGTGACGGGCGACTCGACGGAGTCTGGAGCGTTGCAGCGCGTGGTGATGGTCGCGCTGGTGGCCTGGGGTGCGCTGGGCACGGCGCTCTTCTTCTGGCGTCGGAGGCGTGGCGATGCATCTGCCTGACGGGCTGCTACCGGTTGGCATGGCCATCGGCGGCTACGTCGGCAGCGCCGCGCTGCTTGGGTTCAGTCTCGCCCGGATTGCGCGCCTGCCCGATCCGGGCGCGGCCATGCCGAGGGCGGCAATGCTGACGGCCATCTTTTTCGCCGTCTCTTCCCTCGCCGTACCGGTGCCGCCAACGACGGTGCATCCGTTGCTGGCTGGGCTGATGGGTGTGCTGCTGGGCTGGTATGCGGTACCGGCGATCTTGGTCGGGCTCTTCCTGCAGGCGGTCCTCTTCGGCCATGGCGGGCTGACTACGCTGGGACTAAACGGCCTGATCTTGGCCCCGGCGGCGTTGATTGCCTGGGGGGCTTGGCGCGCCCTGGAACCACGACTGCCTACCCTCGCAGCGGTGATCGCCGGCAGTGGGGGGGTCGTGCTGTCGCTGGCGGTCTTCGCCGCCTTCGTGCTGCTGGGGCTCCCAGCCGAGGTCGATGCGGCGGCGGAACGGGCCGCGCTGGCCCTCTTTCTGCTCGCCCATTTGCCACTGGTGTTGGCCGAAGGGGTGCTCGTCGTCGTCGTGCTGCGAGTGCTGGCCAGGGTGGAGCCGGGACTGCTGCCCCGTGCCTAACGGAGTGCGCCCAGTGCCTGACGGCGATACCCTCGATACCTTGGCTCGTCCAGAGCGGGCGGGTCTGTTGCCGTATGATCCACGGGCGCGCCTGGCGATGGCACTGTTTCTGGCCTTCGGTTTTGCGGCGGTGGAGCAGGTGACGACCCTGCCGCTGCTGCTGGTACTGGCGCTACTGCTGGCGTGTGCTTCGGGGCAGCTGTGGTCTCTCCTGCGTAGGCTGCGGGCGCCGCTCGTACTGGCGGGTGCCCTGTTGTTGGTCTTTCCGCTCGTGGCTGGGCCGACGGTGCTGTGGCAGGCTGGTCCGCTCCGGCTGCACGTCGAAGGGCTGCAGTTCGGCTTGCTGTTTGCCGGTCGGCTGTTGGCGATCGTCACCGTGACGCTGGCGCTGCTGGCAACGTTACCACCGCACCGGCTGGCAGCCGGGCTGCGTGGTCTCAAGGTGCCAGGTGTGCTGGCCGACTTGCTGCTGCTGACGCTGCGCTACCTTGAGGAGTTGCGGGGCGAGATCGTGCGCGCCTGCCTGGCGCGGCGCTTGCGCGGTGGTCGGTCGCGGTGGCGCGACCTCCCGGGGTACGGTCTGCTGCTGGCTGCTGCGCTGATCCGTGGTCAGCGCCGTGCCGCGACCGTCTGGGCGGCGATGCGGCTGCGCGGCCACTCCGGCGCTCTCGCAGCACCGCTGGCGCCGATGGTGGCGCGTGACTGGGCCGGGGTTGCGTTGGCTGCTGGGCTGGCCCTCTTGGTGCTCCTTGGGGATCGACTCGGATGACCGCGCGGTTGCAGGCGCAAGGGCTGGCGGTGGCCTGGGCGGGTCAGACGCCGTTGCTCACCGGCCTCGATATCGCATTGACACCGGGTGAGCGGGTGGGGCTGGTTGGTCCGAACGGCTCCGGCAAGTCGAGCCTCTTTCTGACGCTGGCGGGCGTGTTGCCGGCGGCGGCTGGCGGGGTGGAGATCGATGGTGTGCCGGTTCGCCCCGGCACCTTTAACCCCTCGGTTGGCCTTGTCTTCCAGCAGGCCGAGGATCAACTCTTCTGCCCCACCCTGGCTGAGGATGTCGCCTTCGGTCCGCGTAACCTCGGCCTCACCGGCGCGGCCCTTGAGGCGCGTGTCGCCGAGGCGCTCGCCCTCTGTGGGCTGACCGATCTAGCAGCACGCCCCGTTCACCACCTCTCGGGCGGCGAAAAACGGCGCGCTTGTATCGCCGGTGTGCTGGCCTTGCGACCGCGGCTGCTGCTTCTTGATGAGCCTTCCGCTGCGCTCGATCTGCGCAGCCGCCGTCGGCTGATCACGCTCCTCTCCGGTATGGAGCAGACCCTCGTGGTGGCGAGCCACGACCTGGAAATGATCCTCGACCTCTGTTCCCGCGTGATCGTGATCGACGCTGGCTGCATACGCGCCGACGGCCCGAGCGCAGAGATTCTCGGCGACCGCGCCCTGATGGAGGCGCATGGCCAAGAGGTACCGGCTAGTCTCGCACCTTATGGGGACCGCACCTTATGCACACCTTATGGGGACAGATTTATTAATCTGTCCCCATAAGATGGGAGTTGGGGACGGGAGTGGGGGACAGATTAATAAATCTGTCCCCTTTTACTGCTTTTACTGGGGGAGTCAGCCGGCCGATAGATCACAAGCCGGCTGTCGATCTCTGGGTCGATCCCGACCCCCGAAGCAGTCACCCAGAGCAGCGCTGCGTAGTTGTGCGGATCGATCGCCTGCCAGCTGCGGACGCGGATTAGGTGCGCCGGCGGCACGTGTGACGGTTGCCAGACGGCGTCCTCCTCGATTAGCGCCAGCGGCTCGCCGTTGACCATCGCCGCGGCGGCCCGACGGAGTGCATCCGGGCTCGCGACCACCCGCCACCCCTGGGTGCTGCCGAGCAAGTCGACCGCCGGCAGCCCGGCGCTGTCGGAAGCGGTCGTGATCACGGCCTGAGCATCGAGTTGTGCAGCAGCCCATGCAGCGAGGGCATTGGCGCCACCCCGGTGGCCGCCGACGACCGGCACAACAAAGCGTGCCGACTCATCAATGGCGATCACCGCTGGATCGGTCGCCTTATCACGCAGCTGCGGCGCGATCAGGCGGACCACTGCGCCGACCGATAGGCAGCAGATCAGTGCGCATCCAGCCTGAAAGCGGGCAGCGATGAGGGGGGCGAGGGCACCGCGTGGGTAGCGGGTGATGCGTCCCTCCAGGCCCTCCAGGCGGTCTAGATCCTGTTGCGGTGTTGTCGAGGTTGGGCGGTTCGGGAGGGAGTCGGCAAAGCGCAGCGGTACGATCAACTCGGCCTGCGGCAGCAGCCGAGCCAGTGTTGCGGCGCGACGGACGCCGTTGCGTGTGGTGGCGATTATGGCGATCGCCAGCTGCGGAGGCTCGTTGGCAGAGAGATTCGTCACCCAACTGATCCGCGATTCTGACCCTGAGCTTTGCCCTGACCCTGACCCTGACCCTGATCGTTGCCCGATCCGAGATCGGTCGTGCGCTGGTGCTGGTGCTGGTGTTGTTGGTGGTGCTGGCGGTTACGGATCAACAGCAGCGATAGGTAGTGTGGCTTCAGGGTGCGCAGCTGCGCCAAATCGGTGACGATCCGCTCGTGCTGTGTGCCGGCGCGCTCGACAAAGGCGCACTGCCCCTCGAGCCCGGAGCGCTGCAGCAGCTCGACGAGTTCAGCGAGCAGCGGTTTGACCTTCAGTAGCACCAAGGTATCGAGTGCCGGCAGCAGCCGCTCGACCGTGGCGATATCGTAACCGGCTGGTAGTACAGCGAAGCGCTCGTGGGTCTGAGCGAGCGGCCAGCCGAGGCGTGCCGCGGCGGCGTTAAATGACGTGACCCCAGGGATCGTCTCAACGGCTACGGTGGGAAGGTTGGCCTGCACGGTGCGGCTTAGATGGCTGAAGGTGGCGTAGGTCGAGGCGTCGCCCTCGACCAAAAAGGCGACATCCTCCCCGGCGCTGAGCCGGTCGCCGACCGTTGTCGCGGCGCGTGCCCAAGCGCTGGCCAAGGTCGCAGTGTCGTGGGTCATCGGGAAGAGCAGTGCCGAGTGATCGGCAGGCAGGGCCAGTCCGGCGCGCTCCACGATCTCCAGAGCGTAGCTCGCCTGTCCCGGAGCGCTAATCGGGTAGGCCCAGTGCGCCGGCCCGGTCAGGACTTCCCAGGCTCGGCGGGTAATCCAGCCGGGGTCGCCGGGACCAAGGGAGACGCCGATCAACCGGCCCGTTGCGGTGGTGGTCATATCGCTTTAACCGTTTGTCGCCTGCCGAAAGGCGTGGCTGAAGCTTGGATCGTAGAGGCGTGACTGCGCCCGCTCGGTGCGCTGCCGGGCGCCTAGCGTCGGTCCGGCGATCACCATCGCCTGCGATTGGATCTGCGCCTCACGGCACGCCTCGGCGAGGTGGGCGAGATCGGTGCGTAAGATGCGCTCCTCGCCCGGCCACGAGGCCTTGTGCACGACAACGACCGGGGCCGTCTTACTCCATCCGGCCGTCTGCAAGGCGGAGCTGATCTTATCAAGCAGGGTGGCCGAGAGGTAGATACAGAGTGTTGTGCCGTGCTTGGCCAGCTCGCTCAGCTGCTCGCTAGCGGGAACCGGAGTCAGCCCCTCGACGCGGGTAAAGATCACCGTCTGCGTGCTCTCCGGCAAGGTCAACGACTCGCCGGCGGCGGCCGCTGCGGCCATCGCCGAAGTGACCCCGGGGATGATGCGCACAGTGATGCCGGCCTCATCGAGGGGTTGGGCAATCTCCGGCAGGGCGCCGTAGAGCGAGGGGTCGCCTGGCTGCAGGCGCACGACCTGAAGCCCCTGCAGCGCCCGCTGCAACAACCAGTCGCGCAGCTGCTCAAGATCCATCCCCTTAGAGTCGGCAAGCTCGCAATCGGCCCGCGCCCAACTCAAGACCTCGGGGGCAACCAGTGAGCCGGCGTAGAGGATCGCATCGGCACGGCTTACGCAGTCGCGACCGCGCACGGTGATCAAGTCGGCGGCTCCCGGACCGGCACCGACGAAGCAGACCGAACGCTCGGTAGCGGATTGGGGGCGGTGGCTCACTAGCGCTCTCCTATTGCCTTCTTTGCAACCGCATGGGTGATCACGGAGTATGGCGGCATTCGGGGGTGCATTCGCCAGTTGTATGGGTCGCGCTGGCCGGTTGTCTCGGTCGGCCGGATCGGCAACACTGCGCCTCACCGTCCACGAGCAGAGAGTTGGAGCGAGCGTGAAGAGAGAGCATCGACCATCGGACCCTCCACAACCGGCAACCGCCGCCGCCATCTTACTCTCCGCGCCCGCATCCGGACAGGGCAAGTCGATGCTCACCGCGGCTATGGCGCGCATGCACCGCAACCTCGGTCGGCGGGTGCGGCTCTTCAAGCACGGCCCCGACTATCTCGATCCGATGCTCTTGGAGGTCGCCTCTGGGGCACCAGTCTATCAGCTCCACCCGTGGATGACTGGCGTCGAGGAGTGCCGTCATCGGGTTGCTGCGGCTGCGCAGCAGGCCGACGTTATTTTGATCGAGGGGGCAATGGGCCTCTACGACGGCTCGCCCTCAAGCGCCGATTTGGCAGTGATGCTCGGCGTGCCGGTGGCGGTGGTGATCGATGCGCGAGCCATGGCCGAGACTTTCGCCGCCGTTGTCTCGGGGCTGGCGCGCTATCGCGACGATCTGAGCTTCTACGGCGCGATTGCCAACCGGGTCGGCAGCCCTAGCCACGCCGCGAAGCTGCGTGCGAGCATGCCCGACGATCTACCCTGGCTGGGGGCGGTGCCGCGGCATGCGGCGCTGACCGTTCCCGATCGCCATCTCGGTCTGATGCAGGCCGGCGAGCTGGCCGATCTTGAGCAGCAGCTCGATGCGGCGGCCACGGTCTTGGCCGAGGCCGGTTTCGATGCCTTACCGCCGATGCGCCAGTGGGCTGCCCCGGTGCCGTTGACGCCGCCACCGCAGCGGCTCGCCGGGATGCGTGTTGCGGTCGCTCGGGATGGCGCCTTCGCCTTTATCTACCGCGGCAATATCGAGCTGCTGGAGGCGATGGGTGCCCAGGTCGTCTTTTTCTCACCCTTGCACGATCACGAACTGCCGGCGGCCGATGCGATCTGGCTACCCGGTGGTTACCCCGAGCTGCACGCCGCTGCACTGGCGGCCAACCGGCCCATGCTGGAGGCGTTGCGTCGTCATCACCAGGAGGGTAGGGCGATCTTGGCCGAGTGCGGTGGCCTGATGTACTGCGCCTCGGAGTTGCGCGATCTGCACGGGGCGTGTCACCCGATGCTGGGCCTTCTGCCCGGTCAGGCGGCGATGGCCGATCGTCTGGTGGGGCTCGGCTTACAAGCCTGGGAGGCAGAGGGTGGAACGTTGCGCGGACATACCTTTCACCACTCGCACTTTGCCACCGAGCTGAACCCGTGGATGCAGGCGCGGCGGTGTCGTGGTGGGGTCGGTGAGTCGATCTATCGCCAAGGCTCGTTGACAGCGACCTATTTCCATGGCTACTTTCCTTCCGCGCCGGAGTTGGTGAGTCGGCTCTTGGGCGCGGGTGACTGATCTCGCCTCCCGTCTCCTGCCGCCATCACGATCACCCGCCACTATTAAGCCACCATCTCAAGCCACCATCTCATGAATGAAGAGCCAGAGCGGTCCACAAGCGCCCCTACAACCGCCTCACCTTGGTTGACGCTGATTGGTCTCGGTGCGGACGGTGCCGCCGGGCTGACCGAAGCGGTGCGCGCGTTGATCGCCGACGCCGAGTGGGTGGTCGGCGGGGCGCGTCACTTGCAGCTGGTGGAGTCGTTGATCACCGGTCAGAGCTTGGCGTGGTCGTCGCCACTGACCTCAACCCTGCCGGAGCTGTTGGCGCTGCGCGGACGGCGAGTGGTCGTTCTGGCCTCGGGCGATCCCTTCTTCTACGGGGTCGGCACTTTGCTGCGCCGCCACCTGTCAGCCGCGGAGATCCACTGCATCCCGCACCCTTCGAGTGTGGCCTTGGCAGCCGCGCGCCTCGGCTGGACGCAGCAGGCGTGTGCAACCGTCTCGCTCGCCGGTCGCCCGCTGACGAGCCTACGCCCAGCGCTGCACCCAGGACGCGGGCTCTTCGTCTTGAGCGCTGATGCCAAGACCCCCGGTGAGGTGGCCCAAGCGCTCATAGAGTGGGGCTTCGGGGCGAGCGAGATCACCATCCTTGAGAGGCTGGGCGGACCGGATGAGGCGATGAAACGCTATTCGGCTGCGGCTTTGGCGAACGCCGCTCCGGCGCCCGATTTTGCCCCGCTCAACCTGATGGCCATAGCGGTCGAGGCCGAGCGGAGCGCCCGGATCTTGGCGTCCGCCCCGGGACTCCCGGATGACTGGTTCGAGCACGACGGCCAGATCACCAAGCGCGAAGTCCGTGCGGTGACGCTATCGAGCCTGCGCCCGCAGCACGGTCAGGTGTTGTGGGATATTGGCTGCGGCTCCGGCTCGATCGCCATCGAGTGGCTGCTGGCTCACCCCTCGACGCAAGCCGTGGCGTTTGAGCGTGACCCCGAGCGAGCCGCTCGTGCGCAGCGCAATGCCGTCGAGTTGGGGGTGCCGCGGCTCGTGGTGCGGACGGGGAGCGCACCGCAGTGCCTGGACGATTTCCTGGACCATTTCCTGGCCGATTCGGCGTCTGCGGCGTCTTCTGCGCCCTCTGCCTCCAGTGCGTCGTCCAATTCGTCGACTGTTTGGTCCACTGGGTCGGCTGCGTTTACCGCGTCGACCGCAGCGACCGGTTTGTCCAACACGCCTACCGATTTGTCGATCGAGTCGCCCGTCGGTGGGCCTGTCGGTTGGCCGCTGCCGGATGCGATCTTCTTGGGGGGCGGCCTGCGCGATCTAACACTCATCGAGAAGAGCTGGGAGTTGCTGCCAGTGGGCGGCCGGCTGGTCGCCAACGCCGTTGTACTGGAGACCGAACAGCTGCTCTTTGCCGCCTGGCAACGCTACGGTGGCCAGCTGACCCGGTTCGGCTGCGAGCGACTCGACCGTGTCGGTACCCTGCACGCCTTTCGCCCGACCATGCGGGTGCTGCAGTGGGTGGCCGAGAAGAACAGTGGCTTGCCGACAGTGCCAGGACCATCAGCTGGAGGCAAGAGAAAGGCATGATCGCCAAAAGTCACTCCAAGATTCCGTCGGCGCTGATGCTGCAAGGGACCTGTTCAGGGGCCGGTAAGACCGCGCTGGTGGCTGGCCTGTGCCGTCTGTTGGCCCGCCGTGGAGTGCGGGTGGCGCCGTTTAAGCCGCAAAACATGAGCAACAACGCCGCGGTCACGGTCGATGGCGGTGAGATCGGCCGCGGGCAGTGGCTGCAGGCCGTCGCAGCCGGAGTCGAGCCGCACAGCGACATGAACCCGGTGCTGCTCAAGCCCGAAGCCGAGCGCACCGCGCAGGTCATCGTCCAGGGGCGAGTGGTGGGGCGGTTGCAGGCGAGCGCCTTTCGCGAAGCGCGCGCACCGCTGTTGCCGCAGGTCATGGCGTCGTTTGAGCGGCTGCGTCGTGCGTACGATGTGGTGCTGATTGAAGGGGCCGGCTCACCGGCCGAGCCCAATCTGCGCTCCGGCGATATCGCCAATATGGGCTTTGCGCAAGCTGCCGATGTGCCGGTCTGGCTCATCGGTGACATCGACCGCGGTGGCGTCTTCGCCTCTTTGCTGGGCACGCTGGAGTGGCTCGATGCGGCGGATCGGGCGCGCATCAAGGGGTTCGTCATCAACCGCTTTCGCGGCGCCCTGGAACTGCTCGGCGAGGCCCCCGCGCAACTCGAGCAACGCACCGGGGTGCCGGTGCTTGGGGTAGTGCCCTCTCTGCCCGATCTGCACCTGCCCGAGGAGGATGCGCCGTATCGCATGGCCGGACCGCGCGGATCGGGCGGTGCCCTGCAAGTGGCGGTGGTGGCCTATCCACGGCTCAGCAACCACGACGACTTCGACGCCCTCGATGCCGAGCACGGCGTACAGGTCCGTTTTGTGCGAACACCCGCCGAGCTTGATGGCGCCGACTTGGTGGTGCTGCCGGGCTCCAAGCAGGTCTTCAGCGATCTGCAGTGGTTGCAGGAGAGCGGCGTGGCCGAGGCCCTGCTGCGCCATGTGCGCTACGGTGGCCGGGTCATCGGTATCTGCGGCGGTCTGCAGATGCTCGGTGAGTGGATCGACGACCCGAGCGGTGTCGAGGCGGCGGAGGGGAGCCGGGTTGCGGGGCTCGGGTTGCTTCCGGTGACGACCCGTCTAGCGGAGCGTAAGCAGCTGCGCGAGGTCTCAGGCACGGCCGCTTGGCCGGCACCGGTGGCGGTCAGCGGCTACGAGATCCACTACGGCGTCACCGACAGCAGCGCGACTGACAGCAGGGTGGCTGACCGTGCCCTTGGTGCCCTTGAGGACGCCGGCGCGACTGGCCCTGCCCCAGAGGGGGAGTGCTTTCCCTTTATTGCACGTTCTGCCGATGGGCGGGTGCTCGGTAGCTACCTGCATCGTCTCTTCGATAGCGGCCCCTTTCGCCGTGCACTGCTTGCAGAGCTCTTTGCCCTGGATAGCAGTGAAGGCGATGAACGGCAGCGCATTTGCAGCGAGCTCGATCGTCTTGCCGATGCGCTCGAGGCGGCGCTGGCGCTCTAGTCGTTTCAGCCGCTTCAGCCGCGACTCTCGCCGACCACCGGATGTGGGGCCCGCACACCGGGTGGGGTGGCGCAGGCGCCGAGCCAACATCGGCTGGCGCCGTGCCACGAAATCGCTCCAATCACTGAGCCGTCATTCCCGCATCAATCATATAACTCGCTCCAGTGATACCGGATGCGGAGTCGGAGAGCAGAAACGAAGCGGTGGCTGCGACCTCTTCGTTGGTGACGTAACGTCCGAGCGGTATGCGACCCAAAAAGCCTTCTTTCACCGCATCGCCCTGGCCGGGCTGAATTTGATCTTCGATCGATCGCATCATCCGATTGTCGACCGGCCCCGGGTTGATCGTATTCACGCGGATCCCCTCCGGTCCGAGCTCCGCTGCTGCGGTGCGCATCAGCCCCATGACCGCATGTTTGCTGGCTACATAGGGGCTTAGGCCGGGGGAGCCGCGGACTCCGGCTACACTGGCGGTAATCAGGATGGAACCGCCACCGCCGCGACGCAACGAGGGTAGTGCCGCCTGGATGCCGTAGCGGACGCCGTGAACATTGACCGCGAAGACCTGATCCCAGACCGCATCGTCCGTGGCTTCAAGGGGGCCGATCCGGCCCTCGGTGCCGGCGTTCAGAAAGAGGCCGTGAATGGGTCCAAAGCGCGCTTCGGCAGCTTCGATCATGGCTTGATTGTCGGCTTGGCTCGAGACGTCGACCGCCATCGCTGCAGCCCTCTCGCCCAAGCTGTTGGCAAGCGCTTGTACACCGTCCAGTTCGCGGTCAGTTAGTACCAGGTGAGCACCGTGGGCATAGAGCAGCCGGGCGGTTGCCTCGCCAATGCCGCCTGCCGCTCCAGTGATGACGATGTGACGACCGTTTAGATGAGCCATTTCCCTCTCCTTACCAGGCTGCGTGTGAGCTGCATAAGCACATAGGCTGATGGGTCTTTAACGGCGTGCAACCCCGGCGCCGCCTTACCACCGCCACCCCGAACCGTCTCCGCTGCACGGTTACCAGGCGGACACGATTAGCATGCGGAGTGTCGCAGCGCGTTTGGGTCGTTTACACCTTAGCTTGGCTTACGCCCTCCGTCCAATCAGACTCCTGCCGGCTGGCTACGTGTTCGCCAATGGGCACATAAGGCACACAATGTGCTACGCTCCAACCCATGAAGCCGATCACGTGGAACCCAGAGAAGAACAAGCTTCTGCAAGAGAAGCGAGGCATCGCGTTCGAGGATGTGGTTTTTCACATCGTGGTCGGAGGCATTCTGGATACATTCGAACATCCGAATCAAGAGCGGTATCCTGGCCAACAGGTACATGTGATTGAGATAGAGGGGTATGCCTATCTGGTGCCCTTCATAGAGTCGGAAGATGAGGTCTTTCTCAAAACAATAATTCCGAGCCGGAAAGCGAGCAAAACCTATTTGAGAGGTTGGAAATGAGTAGGCTGGATAAAGAAGAGCAGGAAATTCTGGATGCATTTGATGCGGGTGGGCTCCGGCGAGCACCGGATTTTGAAGAGAGGAAAGCACGGCATCAGCAGTACGCGGAAGCCATGTTTAGGAAGGATGCCCGGATCAACATCAGGCTTTCTTCCAAGGATCTTCGGGGCCTCCAGAAGAAAGCCCTGGCAGAGGGTATCCCTTACCAGACACTTATTTCCAGCATCCTCCATAAGTATGTGGAAGGCCGCTTGCGTGAGGATCGGTAGCGACTAACCTTACAACTGGAGAGTGAATGTTCGAACAAACCTTCCGTAACATCGACGACGTGCTCTGGAAAGAGGCCGGCTGCGCCACCGAGCTGGACTATACAGAGCAGACGTCTTGGATGCTGTTTCTCAAGTACCTAGACGATCTGGAGCATGAGCGCGCGCAGGAGGCGGAGCTGGTGGGCAAGTCCTACCGCTACATCATCGATGAGCCTTACCGCTGGTCGGCGTGGGCCGCGCCGAAGACGGCGGACGGCGCGTTTGACCACGACGAGGCGCTGACGGGCGCCGATCTGATCGCCTTCGTCAACGACGAGCTCTTTCCCTATCTGCAGGACTTTCGCGTGCGGGCGACGGGTCCGGACACCATCGAGTACAAAATCGGAGAGATCTTCAGCGAGATTCGCAATAAGTTCTCCAGCGGCTACAGCCTGCGCGATGCGCTGGAGCTGATTGACGGCCTGAGCTTTCGCTCGCAGAAGGAGAAGCATGAACTCTCCCATCTCTACGAGGCGAAGATCCGCAACATGGGCAACGCCGGGCGCAACGGCGGGGAGTACTACACGCCGCGTCCGTTGATCCGCGCCATGGTCCAGGTGGTGAAGCCGCGCATCGGCGAGCGTATCTATGACGCCGCCGCCGGGTCAGCGGGCTTTCTGTGCGAGGCGCACGACTATCTTCGATATGGTTCGGGGCGTTACGGGCCGGACGGCTGGGGTGATGGCCAGCATGATAGCAGCCATCTCTCCACCAGTGACCTGGATACCCTTCAGACCCGCACCTTCTATGCCAAGGAGAAGAAGAGTCTGCCCTATGTCATCGGGATTATGAACATGATTCTGCACGGCATCGAGGCGCCGAATGTCATCCACACCAACAGCCTTACCGAGAACCTGAGCGACATCCAGGAGAAGGACCGCTTCGACGTGATCCTCGCCAACCCGCCCTTCGGCGGCAAGGAGCGCAAGGAGGTCCAGCAGAACTTCCCCATCAAGACCGGCGAGACGGCCTTCCTCTTCCTGCAGCACTTTATCAAGTACCTGAAGGCCGGTGGCCGCGCCGCCATCGTCATCAAGAACACCTTCCTCTCCAACAGCGACAACGCCTCGCGGGCACTGCGCAAGGAGCTGTTGGAGAGTTGTAACCTACACACCATCCTCGACTGCCCCGGTGGCACCTTCCTGGGGGCCGGTGTCAAGACCGTGGTGCTCTTCTTCGAGAAGGGCGCCCCGACGCGCAAGATCTGGTACTACCAACTCGACCCCGGCCGCAGTCTGGGTAAGACCAATCCGCTCAATGACAACGACCTCAAGGATTTCGTCGCCCGGCAGGCCGGCTTCGAGGACTCGGAGAACTCCTGGACGGTGGAGGTCGAGGAGGTTGATTCGGATAGCGTCGATCTCTCGGTGAAGAACCCCAACAAGGCGGAAGCCGCGCCTCTGCGCGATCCCGAGGTGATCATCAACGAGATCGAGACGCTGGACAGGGAGAGTGAGGAGATCTTGGAAGGGATTCGGGGGATGTTATGAGGGCGGATTGGGTATTCAAGCCACTTGGCGAGGTTTGCAACGTAGTAGGCGGTGGTACGCCTTCGAAGCGCAATCCCGCGTTTTATGAGGGTGACATCCCTTGGGCTACCATCCGCGACATGAGGGACGAGGTGCTAGATTGTACGGAATTCAAAATTTCGTCAGAAGCCGTCAAAAACAGTGCGACTAATGTTATTCCGTCAGGAAACGTCGTTATCGCAACGAGGGTAGGGCTTGGCAAAGTCTGTGTGCTGGATCAGGATACAGCAATCAACCAAGACCTCCGTGGAATCATCCCGAAGGAAAAAAACCTTGATGTGCGGTTCCTGTTTCGCTGGTTCCAGAGTGTATCCCACGTCATTGAGGCTGAAGGAACCGGCGCCACGGTCAAAGGGGTCAAGCTACCATTCGTGAAGGCACTGAAGACGCCAGTGCCACCCCTCCCCGAACAAAAGCGCATCGTCGCCATCCTCGATGAAGCCTTCGCGGGAATCGCCACCGCAGTCGCCAACACCGAAAAGAACCTCGCCAATGCCCGGGAGTTGTTTGAGAGCTATTTGAATGCTGTCTTTAGTCAGGAAGGTGACCAGTGGAATTTCGTCCCACTGGATAAGCATATAAAATTCATTGACTACCGCGGAAAAACACCGAAAAAGACCCAGCATGGCCTGAGGTTGATTACTGCAAAGAATGTAAGAATGGGGTTCTTGCGGCGCGAGCCCGAAGAGTTCATCAATAAGGATGACTACGAGGCTTGGATGACGCGTGGAATTCCAATCAAAGGTGATGTTTTGTTCACTACAGAAGCGCCACTCGGTCTGGTGTGTCAATTAGACACAGATGAGCAAGTCGCGTTCGCCCAAAGAATTATCTCGATGCAACCCAATAGAGAAGTCATCGATCCGGGATACCTCTGTTACGCACTTCGGAGTCCATTGGTGCAGTCTCGCATTCACAAGAAAGCGACGGGCGCTACCGCTACAGGAATTAAGGCGAGTTTGTTGAAGAAGATTCACATCCCACTGGTTTCTATTGAAAAACAGCGTAATATTGTTGCTCGCCTAGAGAGTTTGGAGTCGGCGACGCTGGAACTCGAATTCAACTTCAAGCAGAAGCTGGATTCATTGGCTGAATTGAAACAATCCCTCCTACAAAAAGCCTTCTCCGGCGAACTCACCGCTGGTAAGGAGGCAGCCGATACAATCCGCCAGGTGGAGGAAGTCACATGACCACTGACATCCGAGCCCCTGTCCTCATTTTCGAGGATGCCGACAAGGCCGTTGAGGTTCGGCTGGATACTGACCGCGAGACCGTCTGGCTGACCCAGGAGCAGATGACGGTGATCTTCGATGTGCAAAAGGCGGCGGTATCCAAACATCTGAAGAACATTTATCAGGATGGCGAACTGGAACGGGAGGCAACTGTTTCCATTTTGGAAACAGTTCGAACCGAGGGAAAGCGCCGAGTCAGTCGGCAGATCGAGCACTACAACCTCGACGCCATCATCTCCGTGGGCTACCGGGTCAACTCGCGCCGTGCCGTACAGTTTCGCCAGTGGGCCACCCGCATCCTCCGCGAACACCTCACCCAGGGCTGGACCCTGAACCAACAGCGCTTCGAGGAGAACGCCCGCGAACTGGAGGCGGCCCTGGCGCTGGTGCGCAAGGCCGCGCAAAGCCCGGCGCTGGACGCGGGTAGCGGTCGTGGCCTGGTGGATATCGTCAGCCGCTACGCCCAGACCTTTCTGCTGCTGCAGCGCTACGACGAGGGCCTGTTGACCGAGCCGCGTGCCCAGCCGGGTGGAAGCCTGCCCACACAGGAAGAGGCCCGGGCCGCGCTGGACCGTCTGAAATCGGACCTCATGGCGCGCGACGAAGCCACCGATCTGTTCGCTCGCGACCGGGGCGACGGTCTGGCCTCGCTGCTGGGCAATCTGGATCAAAGCGTGTTTGGTGAGCCCGCCTATCCCAGCGTCGAGTCCAAGGCCGCGCATCTGCTGTATTTCGTGGTCAAGAACCACCCGTTTTCTGATGGCAATAAGCGCAGCGCGGCCTTCTTGTTCGCGGACTTCCTCCACCGCAACGGCCGCTTGTTGAATACCGCGGGTGAGCCGGTGATCAACGATGTCGGCCTTGCGGCCTTGACCCTGTTGGTGGCCGAGTCCGATGCCGCCAACAAGGAGACCATGATCCGTTTGATCATGAACATGCTGGCAGGAGCCCAAGAGTGAACGAAGCCGAGACTCGCGCTGAACTCATCGACCCGGGCCTGCGAGCTGCAGGGTGGGGTGTGATGGAGGCCAGCCGGGTGCGGCGTGAGGTGATCACCCTCGGTCGGCTGCAGGGCGGTGGCAAACGGACCAGGCAGGAGATCGCCGACTACGTGCTGATCTATCGCGGCCAGAAGCTCGCGGTGATTGAGGCCAAGAGGCGCAGCTTGCCGGTGACCGAGGGGTTGGGGCAGGCTAAGCGCTACGCCGAGCGCCTGCAGACGCGCTTCGCTTACGCCACCAACGGCGACGGCATCTACCAGGTCGATATGGCCACGGGCACGGAGGGGCCGGTGGATGCCTGGCCCTCTCCCGATGCGCTGTGGGCGGAGACCTTCGGCGCGGCTGCCGGTGCTCAAGAGACCTGGCGGGAACGCTTCGGCGCGGTCCCCTTCGAGGACAAGGGTGGCTTCTGGCAGGCGCGCTATTACCAGCACAACGCCATCAATCAAGCGCTGGAGGCCGTCGCGGCAGGACGGGATCGCATCCTTCTGACCCTGGCCACCGGTACCGGCAAGACCGCCATTGCCTTTCAGATTGCCTGGAAGCTCTTTCATGCCCGTTGGAGCCTGGCGGCACGCGCCTCGGGCACGCCGGGTCGGCAGCCGCGCATCCTCTTCCTAGCGGATCGGAACATCCTGGCCAATCAGGCCTTCAACGACTTTTCCGCCTTTCCCGAGGATGCGCTGGTGCGCATCGATCCGGAGGTGATTCGCAGACAAGGCCGGGTGCCGAAGAACGGCAATGTCTTCTTTACCATCTTCCAGACCTTCATGACCGGTCGCGATGCGGCGGGCCACCCGGCGCCGATCTTCGGTGCCAATTATGAGCAATTTGCGCAGGACTTCTTCGATTTTATCATCATCGACGAGTGCCACCGCGGCGGCGCCAACGACGAGAGCAATTGGCGCGGCATCCTGGAGTACTTTCGGCCCGCCGTGCAGCTCGGCCTGACCGCCACTCCGAAGCGCACGCACAACGTCGACACCTACGCCTACTTCGGCGAGCCGGTCTACATCTACTCGTTGAAGGAGGGCATCAACGACGGCTTTCTGACGCCGTTCAAGGTTCGACAGATCGCCACCACACTGGATGACTACGTCTACACCGCAGATGACGAGGTCATCGAGGGCGAGGTGGAGCAGGGGCGGCGCTACACCGAGGAGGACTTCAACCAGGTCATCGAGATCAAGGAGCGCGAGCGTTACCGCGTGAAGCTGTTCATGGAGCAGATCGACCCGCGCGCGAAGACGCTGGTCTTCTGCGCTACGCAGGAACACGCGCTGGCGGTGCGCGACCTGATCAATCAGCTCAAGACCAGCACGGACCCGCACTACTGCGAGCGCGTCACTGCCAACGACGGCACAGAGGGTGAGCGTTTCCTGAGGCTGTTCCAGGACAACGAAAAGACCATCCCGACCATTCTCACCACCTCGCAGAAGCTCTCCACCGGCGTGGATGCCCGCAACGTGCGCAACATCGTGCTGATGCGACCGGTGAACAGCATGATCGAGTTCAAGCAGATCATCGGTCGGGGGACGCGCCTCTACGACGGTAAGGACTACTTCACGATCTACGATTTTGTGAAGGCCTACGAGCACTTCAGCGATCCGGAGTGGGATGGCGAGCCGCTGCCATCTGAGCCTTGCAAACAGTGCGGCAACAGCCCGTGCAGTTGCACCAGGGAGCCGCCGCAGCCCTGCGCTGTTTGCGGCCAGCGGCCTTGTGTGTGCGAGCAGGAGCCACCTGAACCTTGCGAGCTCTGCGGCGAACGGCCCTGCATCTGCGAGAGACGCCGCAAGGTGAAGATCCGGTTGGCCGACGGCAAGGAGCGCACTATCCAGCACATGAGTGCTACCAGCTTCTGGAGCCCGGACGGCAAGCCGATCTCCGCCGCCGAATTCATCCAGCGCCTCTTCGGTGACCTGCCGGAGCTGTTCAAGGACGAGGACGAACTGCGCCGCCTGTGGGGCCGCCCGGATACACGCCGCAAGCTCCTGGAGGGGCTGGAGGAGAAGGGCTACGGCAGGCAACAGCTGGCCGATGTGGGCAAGCTGATCGAGGCCGAGCACAGTGATCTCTACGATGTGCTGGCCTACATCGCCTTCAACATGGCGCCGGCCACCCGGGCCGAGCGCGTGGCTGCCCACAAGGAGCGCATCTTCCATGGCCACGACTACCGGCAGCAAGACTTTCTGCGGTTTGTGCTCGGTCACTACGTGGCGCACGGCGTGAGCGAACTGGATACGGAGAAGCTGCCGCAGCTGATTGAATTGAAGTACCACAGCCTCGGCGATGCGGTACAAGAGATGGGGCCTGTGAGCAAGATTCGGGAGGTGTTTGTAGGCTTTCAGCAGCATTTGTATTGATAGGGTTTGCGGCCTTGATCATTCATTGTGGCTGCTCTCCATCGCCGCCGGTGAGCTGGGCTTGGCCGGTTGGCCCGATTCCTCTTTGCGGCCCTGTGGCTTACCATGGGCGGGCGATTGCGGCGCAGAGCAACGCAACTCAACGCATCACGGTTAGGGACGGTTGGAGCGAGGTGGTATGGCGCAGGAGATCGAGCGGAAATTTCTCATCACCAGTGAGGCGTGGCAGGCGCACGCCGATGCCGGGCAGCGTATGCGTCAGGGCTACTTGGTCGGTGCCGAGCGGGCGTCGATTCGCGTGCGCACGGCTGCCGATCAGGCGTGGTTGAACATCAAGAGCGCGACGTTGGGGGTTGAGCGTCAGGAGTACGAGTACGCGATTCCGCTGACGGACGCCGAGGAGATACTGGCCACCCTCTGTACGCCGCCGCTGATTGAGAAGACGCGCTACGCGGTCCGCTGGGGGGCGCACACCTGGGAGATCGACGTCTTTGAGGGGGATAACGCCGGTTTGGTGGTCGCCGAGATCGAACTGGCGAGTGCCGATGAGCCCTTCGAGCGGCCTCCCTGGGTGGGACGCGAGGTCTCCGACGACCCGAAGTACTACAACGTCTGTTTGGTGCACCATCCCTACTCTCAGTGGAAGCGTGAGTCGGTAGAAGAGTGAGTCGCTGGACGAGTTGGCTGCTGGTCGATGCGGCGACGCAGAGGCTGTACTTGATGGAGGGGGCGGAGGCGCGCGACTGCTATCCGATTGGGACCGCCGCTGCCGGCCTCGGTGAGCGCTCGGGGAGTGGCTGCACGCCGCGCGGCTGGCATACGGTGCGAGCGCGGATTGGGGCGACAGCGCCGCGCGGGGCGGTCTTTGTCGGCCGCCGGGCGACCGGCGAGATCTGGAGCCGTGAGCTGGCGCAGCAGTACCCGGAGCGCGACTGGATCTTAAGCCGCATTCTCTGGCTCAGTGGTCTGGAGCGCGGCTTCAATCGCCTCGGGGTGCGCGATACGATGCGCCGCTACATCTACATCCACGGCGCCCCCGACGATGCCCCGCTCGGGGTGGCGTGCTCGCACGGCTGCGTGCGCCTGGGCAACGACGCGATCATTGAGCTCTTTCCCCGCGTAGCGGTCGGTACACCGGTCTGGATCGGCAATGGGCCGCCGTTGCGGCCGCTGCCGCGACCCAGTCATCCGGAGTCGTCGTAACATGCCGCCTGCTCAGGCTGCTCAGGCTGCTCAGGCTGTTCGGGCTGCCCGCATGGGGACGGGGGCCGGTCTCGGCCCTCTGATTGTCGCCATCGATGGTCCCTCCTTGCTCGCTGAGGAGCGTGAGCTGCTGCGCCATCCGGCCGTCGGCGGGGTGATCCTCTTTGCCCGCAACTACACCGATCGAGAGCAGTTGTGCGCCTTAACGGCGGCGATCCGTGCGCTGCGTGACCCGCCGCTGCTGCTGCTCGTCGATCAAGAGGGCGGACGTGTTCAGCGCTTTCGCGACGGCTTTACGCGTCTACCGCCGCCGGGGACCATCGGTGCGCTCTATACCGCGCAGCCCGATAGGGCGGAGGCACTCGCAGCACAGTGCGGCCATGTGATGGCCGCCGAGTTGCGCGCCTGCGGTGTCGATCTGAGCTGCGCTCCGGTCCTCGATCTCGACCGCGGGGTCAGTAGCGTGATCGGTGATCGTGCCCTGCACAGCGAGCCGCACGCGGTCGCCCGCCTCGCGATGGCGTGGGTCCGCGGGATGGCGAAGGGTGGCATGGCGGCCGTCGGTAAGCACTTTCCCGGGCACGGCGCGATCGCCGCCGATAGCCACGTCGCGCTACCGTGTGATACCCGGAGTTTGGCGCAGATTGCCGCAAGCGATCTGCTGCCTTTTCAGTGTGCGATTGCCGCTGGTCTGCCGGCGGTGATGGTTGCCCATATCGTCTTTCCGGAGATCGACGATCGTCCCGCCGGCTTTTCCCGGCGCTGGATTAGCGATATCCTGCGGCGCCGGATCGGTTTCTCCGGGGCCGTATTGAGCGACGATCTGGGGATGGCCGGGGCGGTCAGCGTCGGCTCGCTGAGCGCGCGCTGCGTGCAGGCGCTCGCGGCCGGCTGCGATGCGGTCTTGCTCTGTCAGCGCAGCGAGGCCGAGGCGGTGCTGGGGGACGGATCGGGCTCTTTGGAGCTGCCGACCCCGGCGGACTCGCCGCTGCGCCTAGCGCGGCTCTATGGTCGGCGCGCCGAGGCGCCCCCGGCCCACGAATGGAGCGATGACTGGACAGTAGGCGACTCTCCGTGGGAGTCGGCGATTTGGGATTAGACCAGGAGAGGGTATATGCCTTGGGAAGATGCCCCTGAGTTGCAGGGCGCTGAATTGATCCACGACCACCATGCCGTGACACAGGCCTACGATCGCATGGCAGAGGCGATTACGGCGCGCTATGCCGGTCGCCGCCCGCTGGTCATCACGGTGATGATCGGCGGCATCATCCCCGCCGGACAGCTGCTGCCGCGCCTCGACTTTGCCCTTGAGGTCGACTATGTGCACGCAACGCGCTACCGCAATCGCACCGAGGGCGGCGATTTGGTCTGGCATGCTATGCCGACAACCCCGATCGAGGGGCGCGAGCTGCTGATCATCGACGATATCCTCGATGAGGGCTTCACCCTGGCCGGTGTGATCGAGGCCTTCCGCGTGGCGGGGGCACGTTCGGTGGCCACGGCCGTGCTGATCGACAAGCTCCACGATCGCAAGCACCAGGGGCTGCAGGCCGACTTCGTCGGTCTTGAGGCCGAGGATCGTTACCTGTTCGGCGGCGGTATGGATTGCCGGGGGCTTGGGCGCAACGCCGCCGGGATCTACGCCATCGACGTCGGACACTGAGGAAAGGAGATCACGATGAGTTTGGCGATTATTGGCGGTACCGGCCTGACCGCCTTGGAAGGACTCGAGATCACCCGCCGGGAGGTGGTGCGTACCCCCTTTGGCGAGCCGTCGACGCCCCTGATTCACGGCCGCTTTCGCGGCTACGATGTGACCTTCTTGGCTCGCCACGGCTACGGCCACAATATCCCGCCGCACCAGGTGAACTATCGGGCGAACATCTGGGCGCTGCGCCACGTCGGGGTGCAGCAAGTGCTGGCGGTGGCTGCCGTCGGCGGGATCACCGAGGCTTATGGGCCGCGCAAGATCGCCATCCCCGATCAGATCATCGACTACACCCACTCTCGGACCATGACCTTCTTCGAGCAGGATGTGGGGCCGGTGACGCATATCGACTTTACCTACCCCTATGATGCCGAGCTGCGCGCCTGGCTGCTTAGGGCCGCTGCCGAGGCCGGGGTCGAGGCTGTCGATGGCGGCACCTACGGGGCCACGCAAGGGCCTCGTCTAGAGACAGCTGCGGAGATTCAGCGCATGCGGCGTGACGGCTGCGACCTAGTCGGCATGACCGGGATGCCGGAGGCGGCGCTGGCGCGCGAGGCTGAACTGCCCTACGCCCACTGCGCGGTGGTCGCGAACTGGGCGGCCGGCATTGAGGACGGCGGCACCGTCTCGATGGAAGAGATTCGCGAGCATCTGACCTACGGCATGGAGTCGGTGCGCAAGATCATCGCCTCGCTGGCGCCGCGCGTGACCGCTTAAACGTAAGGGCACCTCGAAAATCCTCACCGCCGGCCTGCTAACCCATTGATGATGCGTGCTGAAACTGGGGTTTTTCGAGGCTCCCGTAAACGTCCCTGGCCCCGTAAGCCCCCCGTAAGGGAGGGCGCCGCGACCACGCCGACGACTTACGACGGCGGCTCGCCGCGGCGGATGCGCAGCAGCACTCCCATGGCCGGGTGATCGAAGTAGTGGATCTCGCCTAGACGCACGGGGCGGGTTTCGCGCAGGCGATGCAGTGAGGCGCGTTCAAGCTCTTCATCTGAGAGATCGTCACCGGCGTAGTGGGCGCGGTTCAGGCGCAGGTCGATCATGGCGTGTAGCTGCTGCTCTTGAACGATGCGCACCAGTCCGTAGATCGAGGTGTTGGGTCGCTCGCCCGGAGCGGTGAACTCCGTCGGCTCCGGTGGGCTCGTCGGCGGCTGCCAGTTAAAGGGGATCGGCACAGCGACCGAGTCGCGCTCACGCAGCCCTGGTTGTATCCACGCAGCGTAGTGGATCGGAACGTAGGCCTCGGCGCGGCGCAGCGCCCCCCACTGGTTGCCCAGCTCACGCTGCTCCGGTGGTAGACAGTGGATGCGCACGCCACCGGCGGCGCGCCCGGAGCCACTGCCGCCACAGCCGATCGGCGAGAACCAGCGGTAGTGGTGGGGGTCGGGCGGCGATGGATCGGGCCAGCGCTCGGCGTGTCGACCGCCACGCTCCCACTGGCGAAAGAGCAGCACCTCGACGACGTACCAGTTGCGCTGCGCCGTATCGCCCCCGGCATCGGGGCTGGCGGCTGCCGGGGGGCTGGGAACGAGAAGTAGGGTGGTGAGCAGCAGCAGCGATAGCAGCCACAGCAGCACCGGCTGGAACGCCCGCGCCATCCCGCTGTCTGTGCTATCCCCCGCCGGCGCTCGCCTCATTGCCAGCGGTCGCATTGCTGCCATCGGCCTCACCATCACTGGTCCCCTCCCAGACGACGATTCTGCTCCGAATTTCATACTCGAAAGTGCTCATTCGGTAATTCGCTCTCCGTTGATAGCGCCCGGGTTTGACCAGGCGAGCAACTGGAGTCCTGGTTGAGCAGTCCCAACCGGAGGCGCTCAGTCCGTTCCAGCAAGATCGCCTTGACCCGCTTGAACGGAGTGAACCGCTCAATATCCGGGTCAAACAACCGTGCTAGCA
>NZ_NRRN01000012.1 GCF_016583625.1 Halorhodospira abdelmalekii
CCCACCACCCCCGCCACCCCGACCGGCAGCAGACTCTTCCCTGCCTCGCACAACGCCCGCACCGCGCCATCGTCGAGCTGCAAGGCGCCAGCCGTCTGGAGATGGCTAGCGAGCCACTGCTTGCGCGCTGCCAGTGGCTCAGCATCCGGCACAAAAAGCGTCCCCAGCCCTGCCTCGGCCGCCGCCAAGCGTTCAATCACCCGCGGCTGACGACCATCGGCCACCACCGTATAGGCCCCGGAACGGGCCGCACGCGCCGCCGCCCGCACCTTAGTCAACATGCCACCGCGCCCCCAACGCCCAGCAGCCGCGCCACACAGTCGCTCTAAGGCGCAATCGTTAGCACGTGCCGCGACGATGAGCTGGGCGTTCGGATCGAGGCGCGGATCACGATCCATTAATCCGGGCTGATCGGTGAGAATCAACAAGACCTGCGCCTCGACCAAGTTGGCCACCAAGGCAGCCAAGGTGTCGTTGTCACCGAAGCGGATCTCATCCGTGACCACGGTATCGTTCTCGTTGACGATCGGCAGCGCACCCAGGCGCAGCATCTCGCGCAACGCACTGCGGGCGTTGAGATAACGGCGCCGATTCGCCAGATCGTCGTGGGTCAACAGCACCTGTGCAGTCATAAGGCCATGACGGTCGAACCCCTCCGACCAGGCGTGCACCAGCCCACTTTGACCCAAGGCGGCAGCGGCCTGCAACTGATAGACGGCGTGCGGGCGTTGCCGCCAACCGAGCCGCTGCATCCCCTCGGCCACCGCCCCGGAAGAGACGACCGTGACCTGCCGCCCGGCCTTGCGCAAGGCCGCCAGCTGAGCCGACCAGGCTGCGATGCAGGCCCGATCAACCCCCTCGCCGTCGCGGGTCACCAGCGCGCTACCGACCTTAACCACCCAGCGCTGCGCCTGCGCCAAGGCAACGCGCCTACTCTCCAGCTGGCACTGCGACTCTACGCCCTGCTCCATCGCCGCCTCGTCGCTCCTCAAGCTCGCGCATGATTGCCCCACACAGGGCTGAGACCCCTTCACCCGTCAACCCCGATATACCGAAGAGCGGCCCCGACCAATCGAGCCGCTCGGCAATCGCCCGGACGCGCTCCGGGCGCTGTTCCGCGGGCAAAGCATCGATCCGGTTCACCACCAGCCACCGCGGCTTCGCCGCCAGCTCGGCATCGAAGGCCGCCAACTCGGCCACCACGGTGCGCGCCTCGGCCACTGGATCACGCCCCCACTCCTCGGCGACCGCATCGACCAAGTGCAGCAGTAAGCCGGTGCGACTCAAGTGCTTAAGGAAACGCACCCCGAGACCCGCACCCGCCGAGGCGCCCTCAATGATGCCGGGAATATCGGCCACGACGAAGGAGCGCTCGGCCTCCAGGCGGACGACGCCAAGCTGCGGATAGAGGGTGGTGAAGGGGTAATCGGCGACCTTCGGGCGGGCCGCCGAGATCGCCCGAATCAGAGTCGACTTGCCGACATTGGGCAGCCCGAGCAGGCCGACGTCGGCGAGCAGTTGCAACTCGAGGCGCAACTCGCGCCGCTCGCCCGGGGTACCCGGGATCGATTGTCGCGGGGCCCGGTTGGTCGAGCTCTTAAAGTGCAGATTGCCGAGGCCGCCCCGCCCGCCTGCGGCCACTAGCAGGCGCTGGCCGTGGGCGGTCAGATCGCCGATACGCTCCCCCGTCGTCGCCTCATCGACCAAGGTGCCGACCGGCACCCGCAGCGTGCAATCACTCCCGGAGCGGCCACTGCACTGACGGCCACTGCCCGCCTCGCCAGCCTCTGCCCGAAAGAGGCGCTCATGGCGATAGTCGACCAGCGTTGTTAAGCCCTCGTCGGCCTCCAGATAGACACTGCCGCCGCGGCCGCCGTCGCCGCCGTCGGGACCGCCACGCGGGACGTATTTCTCGCGGCGAAAGCTGACACAACCATCACCGCCATCGCCGGCATGGACGGTGATGCTGACCTCATCGACGAAACGCATGGTGGGATGCTCTTGTGGCTACGATTCGAAGCGCTCCGCTCCGCAGCCGCCGCGTACCGCCGTGCCGCTGCCGCGCCTCCACTTAACAAAAAAGCCCCGCAGCGGGGCGGGGCTCTCGTCCATCCAGCGAACGCCTCCGCGCCGGCACGACCGTGACCGCGGCAGCAATGAGCCTCGGTGCGGTCGAAGCGCGAAAGACCTCGGCGGCGCTCTACAGCCTAAGCGACCTGGCCTCGCACCCGCGTACAGCAGAGGCCCAGCTGGCGCTGGCGCAATAGCACCAGTGTTCAGACAGCCTCAATGCGGACCTGACGCCGCAGCCGCGGCCCCTTGCGCTCGAAGACAACCCGGCCATCACGCTTGGCAAAGAGGGTGTGATCCTTGCCGATACCGACGTACTCGCCCGGATGGAAGTGAGTACCGCGCTGACGCACAATGATATTGCCCGCCCGCACCAGCTCACCGCCGTAGCGCTTGACGCCGAGGCGCTTAGAGTGTGAATCGCGGCCGTTCTTGGTGCTGCCGCCTGCTTTCTTGTGTGCCATCTCGCTTACCCTTCCCTCTGTCAGCCGGCCTGAATACCGGTGATCTTGATGTCGGTGTAGTGCTGGCGATGACCGTGGTGGCGACGATAGTTCTTACGCCGCTTGAACTTGACCACCTCAATCTTTCGCCCCCGCCCTTGATCGACGACCTCGGCCTGCACCGTGGCCCCATCGACACGCGGGGTACCCACCTTGACATCGCCGCCCTGACCCACCATCAGGACATCGTCAAGCTCAATACGCTCGCCGACTTGCGCCGGCAGCTTCTCAACACGCACCACCTCGCCTTCGGCGACGCGGTACTGCTTGCCGCCGCTCCGGATCACCGCATACATCAGCCTATCGCTCCTATAGAATGTCCAGCTGCCGCTCTACTCGGATCATTGGATCGTTGATTGGACCAGTCGCCGCACGAGATCAATACCCACGAGATCAATACCGTACCGTTGCCACAATAGAGTGCGTGGGGACATGCGGGCCGACCCGTGCCACCACCCCAGCAGGATGGTGTACACGCAAAGCGCCCCGTTGAGCTTCCGTCGTGAAGCACCGCGGCGCGACTAAACAGCGCGTATACTAGACGATCGCTGCCCCCGGGTAAAGAGCGCCTCTCCCCCTCCGTGTCAACCCTCCGCCGAGCCGCGAATGGGGCCGCGGAGAAGCCGAAACACCCTGGATCATCAACGGCAGGAGCGTCACTAAATGGCCTCAATGGGCCGGGTCAAGCCTTTTTAGGGTGCGGCGAAAGCGCGCCAACTATTGTGCTTCTGCCGATCTCGTCACATCCTATGCGCAACGCCAGGGAGGGGAACCGGCAGCCCACTGGCACCGGGAAATAGGATTTCGGCTTGTTAGGGTTCCACGGTATGAGGCGCGACCTCATCCGGGTTAAGTTGGCAGCAAAAGGTTGCAGCAATATCCCAAAGCCGCGCGAAGCACCGCTCGGCAACAGGATGGTTAAAGCCAAAACGGAGGTAGAAGACCATGACTGACATTCGCACCGGCCTCACCGACGAGGAGTGCCAAGAGATCCACGAGATGAACATGCTGGGCATGCACGCGTACTGGTCGATCGGCCTGATCGCCAACGCCCTGGCCTATGCGTGGCGTCCGTTCCACCCGGGTCGCGCGGGTAACCGCCTTGAGGACCACGCCCCTGACTATGTCCGCTCCGCTCTGACCTCGGTCCAAGAGCAAGCGAGCTCGGTCACGGCCGCTGTCCAGCAAACGCCCTTCATCGGTTAAGAGGCTAAGGAGACCTAAGCCATGTGGAAACTGTGGAAATTTGTTGACTTTCGCATGACGGCGGTGGGCTTCCACCTGTTCTTTGCGCTGCTGGCGTTTGCCGTTCACTTCGCCTGCATCAGCTCCGAGCGCTTCAACTGGCTCGAGGGTGCGCCGGCCGCTGAGTACTACATGGACGAGAACCCGGGCATCTGGGCTCGTACCTCGTACGACGGCTAAGATCAGCACCTCTTTGTGCTGCTAGCTGTCTAGCGAGTGAGCCGGTCGATCGCTTAGCGATCGACCGGTTTTTTGTGGTATGGCCAGCTCGTCAAAGCCAGCACGCACCTCAGTAGGGCATCCCCCCTCTTGGCTGTTGCGGAACCACCCCTTCCCTTCCCCACCCAGCCCCTGCCGCCGGCTCACCGGCAGCCATGCGGGCCCGCTGTGCGGCCTCGCGAGCACCGGGGGTGTTGCCGCGCTCCAGCCGAGCAGCTGCGACCAACCACCAGCTCTCTTCGAGCAACACGCGATCGCCACCAGCCGCTTGAGCGGCGCGCAGCGCTAACCCCTCGGCCTGCTGATAGCGGCGCTGCTCAAAGCGCACGGCCGCGAGCTTCTGCAGCAACACCGCGTGCCCTGGATCGATCTGCAGCGCCTCTTCCAAGCGGTCAGAGGCACGCCGGTAGTCGCCGACTTCGTAGGCCTGCCGGGCCTCGCGCGCGAGGCGATTGAGTCGATCCTGATCGCTTTCACCGCCGCCCCCCCACAGGCCGCCGCCACGCCCGCTCTCCTCAGCCGCCTGCGCTTCGTCTTCCCACCAGCCAATAGGCCGCTCCTCGGTCTCCTCGCCCTCTGTCGCCTGCTCACCGCCGCGGGCACCTTCTCCGCTGCGGGCATAGCCGTCATCCGGAGGCACATAACAGCCGTGAAGAGCCAGCAATAGGCCCAACGGCACCAGCCACCAGCACCTCTGTCGTTGCCTCTGTTGTTGCTGCATCCATCGAGCGTAGCGCGCCATGTCGATTCCGAGCCTGCCGATTCGATCCCAGATGGACCCCGTAGCTACTCTGACCCCTACCGCAGGCCAAAAATCCCCGCAACCTTCCGCAAACCAGTCACCAGCGCTTCAACATCGTCGCTATCGTTGTAAAGCCCCAAAGAGGCCCGTACCGTCGCCGTCACCCCATAGCGCTCCATCAGCGGCTGGGTGCAGTGGTGGCCAGCGCGCACCGCAATGGCCTGCTCATCCAGGAGCATGGCGATATCGTGTGGATGCGCCCCCTCCATAATGAATGAGAGTGCGCCGGCGCGTGCCTTGGGTGTACCGATCAGTCGCACCCCCGGCACGCCAGCTACGGCTTGCACCGCCTCTTCGATCAGGGCGCACTCGTGCGCGGCAATCTGCTCCCGCCCCTGGACCTCAAGATAGCGCAAGGCTGCACCCAGGCCGATCGCACCGGCGATATGGGGCGTGCCCGCCTCAAAGCGTGCGGGCGGATCGGCGAACTCTGTTCCGGCGAAGGAGACCTTACGAATCATATCACCGCCGCCCTGATACGGGACCATCTCGCTAAGATGCGCATAGCGACCGTAGAGCACCCCGATACCGCTCGGCCCGTAGACCTTGTGTCCGGAGAAGGCGTAAAAGTCGACATCGAGCGCCTGCACATCGAGCGGCAGATGCGGCGCCGCTTGCGCCCCATCGACCAATATCGGGATCTCCCGCTGCCGTGCCAGAGCGACCAGTTCAGCGATCGGGTTGATCGTCCCCAAGGTGTTCGAGACGTGACCAATGCTCAGCAGGCGGGTTCGCTCACCCAGGGCAGCAGCGGCAGCGTCGAGATCGATCTCACCGGCATCGGTAATCGGTATCACCCGTAGCCGCGCCCCACAGCGCTGCTCAAGCAGCTGCCAGGGGACGATGTTCGAGTGGTGCTCCAGGTGGGAGATCACGATCTCATCGCCCGGCTGCAGGCGGGGGGCAACGAAGCTGTGGGCAACCAGATTGATCGCTTCGGTGGTGCCGCGTACAAAGACGATCTCGCGTGCATCGGCCGCGTTGAGAAAGCCTCGCACCTGTTCGCGCGCTTGCTCGAAGGCGCTCGTCGACTCCTGCGAGAGGGTGTGCACACCGCGGTGCACATTCGCATAGTAGCCGCGGTAGCAGTCGAGTTCGGCATCGATCACCGCATGCGGCTTCTGCGCACTCGCCGCGCTGTCAAGATAGACCAGACGCTGCCCCTGGAGGCGCCGCTGCAACACGGGAAAGTCAGCACGCGCCTGCTGCGGATCAAAACCGGTGCGCGGCCGCTGAATCTTCTCGGCACTCTCAGTCACAGCGCCTCCCCTCCGGGTAGAAACCGACGCAGCTGCTGGCGTTGATAGGCGGCGGCGACAGCACATGGACCCGCGGCGATCGCCCCCTCGGCAAAGGCCTCGGTGAGCAAGAGACGGGCGACAGCAGCATCGATCCCGCGCGCCCGCATATAGAAGATGGCCTGTTCGTCGAGCTCGCCACTCGTCGCCCCGTGCGAACAGCGCACATCGTCGGCGTAGATCTCCAGGCGCGGCACCATACGGGCCTGCGCCGTATCACTAAGCAGGAGATTTCGGCACTGCTGCTCAGCCTGGATGCGCTGCGCCTGCTCAGCGAC
Organism: Halorhodospira abdelmalekii; assembly: GCF_016583625.1. GTDB lineage: Bacteria > Pseudomonadota > Gammaproteobacteria > Nitrococcales > Halorhodospiraceae > Halorhodospira > Halorhodospira abdelmalekii. Next base: position 6,416 of record NZ_NRRN01000012.1, read on the forward strand.
GTGGCTCGCTCCATCGAAGAGGCCACACGCCGACTCATCGAGCACTCCCTTGAAGAGCTGACGGCTGTAAGTCTCCGCTGCACAGTGCCAAATGGCCGTGTGGTGATCGAGATAGCTCGCATCCTTGCCGAGCACCAAACCGCTCAGATCGGCACCGGCATTGCTGCCGGCGAGCACCACACCGAGATCGGCGCGCACCTGGGCACCGCCGTCGAGATGGCTATGGAGGGCGAGTTCACCGTCGGCTTGCACCGTAGCGCGCAAGGTGGCGAACTGGCGCCCCACCTCCCCCTCCTCGCTCAGGCGCGTCCACTCGACCCGAGCCCCCCGGTCGATAGCGAGCTCATAGACTGGAATATGGAGATAGTCGCTCGCAGCAGCCCCGCTACACCACTCGATCACGCCGATGCGGCTGCCCGGCTCGGCGCAGAGCAGCACCCGCGGATAGACCGCCTGACCGGCTGCAGCAGCGCTGCAGTAGGAGCCGATCAAGAGCGGTTCAGCCACCTCGATGCCGGCGGCAACATGGATGACGACCACCTCGCGGGTCCGCGCTAAATTCAAAGCCGCCAATGGCAGCTCGTCGGCCTTAGCGTGCGCCCCAAGGTGGCTCGCCGCCCAACCGTCGCCTTGCCAAAGTGATGCCGCCTGATCACTTGCGACCGCCGCACTCCCCTCTGGCGCCGCAGCAGTAGTGACAGCGGCGGTGGTCGCAGTGGTATCGTGAGCATCGGCGGCGCCAACCCCACTCAGCACGCTAACCGTCACCCCCGGCGGCCACTCAGAGGCCTCCACAGGGCTCGTCAAACGGCCATCGACAAAGAGCAATCGAGCAGACGCCGCATCACATAACGGCGCCGGCAACAGCCCAATCGGCCCCCTCAGCGGGTCACTGCTCGGATCCGTCACCGCGCCAGCGCCACGCGCCGCAGCGGGCGCCACACTAGAGGCAAGCGCTGGCGCTGCTACCGAGGTGAGCCGCGACGGCGTCAAGGCACCTAGATCGCAGCCTCGCCACGCCTCCCAATGGGGCTGCGGCAAACCGCGACTCTCGACCTGCTCCTCGGCGTGCGCACGACGCTGGAGCACCCACTGCGGTGCCCCTGCCATCAGGCCGCCTCCTCGTCTTCAAAAGCGGCGTAACCACTGCGCTCAAGTTCGGCAGCCAACTCCTTACCGCCGGAGCGGACGATCTGCCCGCGCACCATGACGTGCACATAGTCGGGCTCGATGTAACTGAGCAGGCGCTGGTAGTGGGTGATCAGCAAGAAGGAGCGCTGCGGGTCGCGCATCCGGTTCACCCCATCGGCAACGGCGCGCAGAGCGTCGATATCGAGCCCGGAGTCGGTCTCATCAAGGATGGCCAATCTCGGCTCCAACACCGCTAAGTGAAAGATCTCGTTGCGTTTCTTCTCACCCCCCGAAAAACCGGCGTTGACCGGGCGCTTGAGCAGCGAGTCGTCGAGCCCGACCCACTGCGCCCGCTCCCGGACTCGCTTGAGAAACGAAACCGGATCGATCTCCGGCTCACCGCGAGCGGCACGGGCCGCATTAAGGGCCGCCTTGAGGAAGTAACTATTGTTGACCCCGGGGATCTCCACTGGATACTGAAACCCCAAAAAGAGGCCAGCGCGGGCGCGCTCTTCGGGGGGCATCTCGAACAGATTTTGACCCTCGAAGTCGACCCGACCGCTCTCGACGGTGTAGCTCTCATCACCGGCGAGCACCTTGGAAAGGGTGCTCTTGCCCGAGCCGTTCGGCCCCATGATCGCATGCACCTCGCCAGGGCCGATGCTCAACTGCACCCCCTTGAGGATCGGTGTCTCGGCAACACTCGCGTGCAGGTCTTCAATACGCAGCATAGCCATCCCCTGTTCAGCCAACGCTATTCTCTAGAGTGATCTCAAGCAATTTCTGTGCCTCGACGGCAAACTCCATCGGCAACTCCTGAAAGACCTCTTTACAGAAGCCGTTGACGATCATCGAGACGGCGTCCTCTTCACTGATGCCGCGCTGCTTGCAGTAGAAGATCTGCTCATCACTGATGCGCGAGGTCGTCGCCTCGTGCTCCAGCTGTGCACTCGGATGGCGCACATCGAGATAGGGGAAGGTGTGCGCCCCGCAGCGATCGCTGAGCAGCATCGAGTCGCACTGCGAGTAGTTGCGCGCCCCGGCCGCACTCGGCAGGATCTTCACCAGGCCACGGTAGGTCTGATCGGCGTCATCAGCCGAGACCCCCTTCGAAAGGATCTGGCTGCGGGTATTCCTACCGATGTGGATCATCTTCGTCCCAGTATCGGCCTGCTGACGGCCGCGGGTCACCGCAACCGAGTAGAACTCGCCCTGTGAGTCGTCGCCCTGCAGCACACAGCTTGGATACTTCCAGGTGATTGCTGAGCCGGTCTCAACCTGAGTCCACGAGATCTTCGAGCGGGCCCCGGCGCAGAGACCGCGCTTGGTGACGAAGTTATAGACCCCACCCCGTCCCTGTTCATCGCCGGGATACCAGTTTTGTACCGTCGAGTATTTGATCCGCGCATCCTCATGGGCGATCAACTCGACGACCGCCGCGTGCAGCTGGTGCTCATCGCGCTGTGGCGCTGTGCAACCCTCCAGATAGGAGACCGAGCTGCCACGCTCGGCGATGATCAGCGTGCGCTCAAACTGTCCGGTGTGTCCGGCGTTGATGCGAAAGTAGGTCGAGAGCTCCATGGGACACTCGACCCCCTCGGGGATGTAGACGAACGAACCGTCAGAGAAGACCGCCGAGTTGAGCGCAGCGAAGAAGTTATCCCGCCGCGAGACGACCGTTCCGATGTAGCGGCGCACCAACTCAGGGTGATCACGCAGCGCTTCGGAGATCGAACAGAAGATCACCCCGCTGCGGGCGAGCTCCTCTTTGAAAGTCGTGGTCACCGAGACCGAGTCGAAGACCGCATCGACGGCGACCCGTGGTTTCGTCGTCTCCCCCGCTGCCGTCCCCGGTGCTGGCTCCTGCTCCTGCACGCCAGCGAGCATCTTTTGCTCGTGCAGGGGAATGCCGAGTTTGGCGTAGGTCTCAAGCAGCTTCGGGTCGACCTCATCAAGGCTCGCCGGCCCCCGCTTGGGCGCGGCGTAGTAGGAGATCGCTTGAAAATCGATCGGCGCAAAACGCACCTTCTGCCACTGCGGTGCGGTCATGCCGAGCCAATTCCGGTAGGCCTCCAACCGCCACTCCAGCATCCACGCCGGCTCCCGCTTCTTATCGGAGATAAAGCGAATGGTCGACTCATCGAGACCGGGCGGGGCAAACTCCTGCTCGATATCGGTGTAGAAGCCCGCGCTGTACCCTCGCTGAGCAAGCCCTTCGAGGGCTTCGTCACTTTTGTCCGCCGCCATAACCTACGCCCACCCCTCTTCTCGCTGTCGATATCCGATCGCCAGTCACCACCCGAGCGCTAGTCGCCGTCTGGCCGGCTCAAGCTACCGCTCCAGCCGTCTATGCAGCGCCCTACCTGGCGCCCTGCCTTGGCGCCCTGCCTGGCACCCTACTCGCACTTAGAGCCCCGGTGAGCGCTCACCCATGGACGATGCGATTCGCGACCGCACCGGCCCCGCGTTACAATCGTCGGGACGTGCCCCTCTGTGTGTGAGGCTGTGGGGGCTGCCGCCAGGTCCCTGTGCCACACGTCTACACCGCAGCCGAATCCCACGGTTGACGCGCAGTGTGCGGTCGCTTGCCCTGCATCAAGAGTGCACCTGCAGGGTACCGATTTCAGCCTCGCGAGGGAAGCCTACTTTGGAAGAGCTTTAGAAGGTGAATGCGATCGTGCCAAGTTCGAAACGTTCAAAACGACCGCCGCGTGAAAACTACCGGCTGGTCATCGAGGAGCGCGACAGTGGCTGGGAGGTCGTCTTTTTCGATACCGAAGGCCGAGTCCAGCACATCAGCCGCTCGGATAACGAGATCGGCGCGCTGCGCGGGGCTTACTTTATGGCTCGCTACTACCACTACGAGCGCGATGTCCTGATCCGCAGTCGACACGGTGATAAGACGCTCGACATTGAGGAGCTGATGCGCGACAGACGCCCCATGCAGTAGGCATGGGATATGGGGCGTGGGGCCTAGAGGCCGGCCCGGAGCGTGCAACGAGGACGCACCGGGCCAAGCCAGGCCAGCCAAGTCGATTAAGCCGACTACGCCAGCGCCCGCTGCAGCCGGTCCATCGCCCGCTCCAGGTTCGCCATTGAGGTGGCGTAGGAGATCCGCGCATAGCCCGGCATCCCAAAGGCTGACCCCGGAACCAACGCCACACCGGCCTCATTCAGCAGCTGCTCGGCGAAGGCCACATCGTCGCTCGCGCCGAGTTGCGTCATCGCCTGCTGCATCTGCGGGAAGCAGTAGAAGGTGCCGTCACACGGCGTACACTCGACCCCCGGCATCCCATTGAGTCGTTCAACGACGAAGTCGTGGCGCTCCTTGAAGGCTTCCAGCATCGGTGCGATGCAGCCTTGATCGCCGTTCAGTGCGGCCACCGCCGCCGCCTGCGAGATCGATGTCGGGTTTGAGGTGCTCTGCGACTGGACCTTGTTCATGGCGGCGATCAGCGGCTTCGGACCGGCCGCATAGCCGATCCGCCACCCCGTCATGGCGTAGGCCTTGGAGACCCCGTTGACCACCACTGCGCGTTCGGCGAGTGCCGGTGTCGCATTGACGATGTTGCTGAAGGGCTCGCCGCGCCACAGGATGTGCTCGTAGATATCGTCGCTCGCCACCACCACCTGCGGGTGGCGCTCGAGCACCGCGCCGAGCTCGGCCAGCTCCTCACGGGTATAGGCCGTCCCGGTCGGGTTCGAGGGGCTGTTGAAGATCACCAGTTTCGTCTTCGGCGTCAGCGCCGCTTCGAGCTGCTGTGCTGTGATCTTAAAGCGGCTCTCGGCCCCGGCCGCGACGAAGACCGGCTGCGCACCGAAGAGCAGGGCGATATCGGGGTAAGAGACCCAATACGGTGCAGGGATCACCACCTCATCGCCCTCATCAAGCAATGCGGCCATCAGGTTGAAGAGCGACTGCTTGGCACCGCACGAGACGAGGATCTGTTTCGGCTCATAGTTGAGCCCATTATCGCGTTCAAACTTGGCGATGATCGCCTCTTTGAGCTCGGCGGTACCGTCGACGGCAGTGTAGCGGGTCTGACCACCGCGGGCAGCGGCAACGGCGGCATCGACGATGTGCGACGGGGTATCGAAGTCGGGCTCACCGGCCCCGAGCCCGATCACGTCCTCACCAGCGGCGCGCAGTTCGGCCGCGCGGGCGGTGACCGCCAAGGTCGGCGAAGGCTTAATACGATTGACGCGAGCGGCGAGCAGTTGCTCCATGGTAGAACCTCCCAAGTTCAAGTCGGCGAATTCGGTGGGTATGATACGGGGATGTCTGCACGTTTTCAGCTCTCTTCGCGTTACGCCCCGGCCGGTGATCAACCACAGGCGATCGCCGGGCTGGTCGCGGGACTCAACGACGGCCTTACCGATCAAACGCTGCTCGGGGTGACCGGCTCTGGTAAGACGTTCACCATGGCCAACATCATCGAGCGCGTGCAGCGCCCGGCGTTGATCCTCGCCCCGAACAAGACGTTGGCCGCCCAACTCTACGGCGAGATGCGCGAATTTCTGCCGCACAATCGCGTTGAGTACTTCGTCTCCTACTACGACTACTACCAGCCGGAGGCGTACGTCCCGGCCTCTGACACCTTCATCGAGAAGGATGCCGCGGTCAACGAGCACATCGAGCAGATGCGCCTCTCGGCGACCAAGGCAGTCCTCGAACACCGCGACACCGTGATCATCGCCTCGGTCTCGGCGATCTACGGCCTCGGCGACCCGCAAGCCTACATGGCGATGCTGCTGCACTTGGTACGCGGCGAGACGATCGATCAGCGCGATATTTTGCGTCGCCTCGCCGAGTTGCAGTATACGCGCAACGACAGCGACTTAAGCCGCGGCCACTATCGCGCCCGCGGTGAGGTCATCGACGTCTTTCCGGCCGACTCGGCCGAGGAGGCGCTGCGCATCCAGCTCTTCGACGATGAGATTGAGGCGTTGGCGTGGTTCGACCCCCTAACCGGCGAGGTCCATCGCCAGGTGAGCCGGGCCACGGTCTACCCAAAGACGCACTACGTCACGCCGCGCGAACAGATTGAACAGGCCGTAGCCAAGATCCGCAACGAGCTGCGCGAGCGCCTTAGCGAACTGCGCGCCGCCGATCGGCTCGTCGAGGCGCAGCGTTTAGAGGAGCGGACCCGCTTCGATATGGAGATGATGCTTGAGCTCGGCTACTGCACCGGCATCGAGAACTACTCGCGCCACCTCTCCGGACGCAACCCGGGAGAGCCGCCCCCGACCCTCTTCGACTACGTCCCCGCCGAGGCGGTCCTCTTTATCGATGAGTCGCACGTCACCGTGCCGCAGATCGGCGGCATGTATAAGGGCGATCGCTCACGCAAGCAGACCCTGGTCGACTACGGCTTTCGGCTGCCCTCGGCGCTCGATAACCGGCCACTGACCTTCGAGGAGTTTCGCCGCTTAGCCCCACAGACGATCTTCGTCTCGGCGACACCCGGGCCGTATGAGGAGCAACACGCCAAGCAGGTCGTGGAACAGGTCGTGCGCCCGACCGGACTGCTCGATCCGGCCGTCGAGGTGCGTCCGGCGCGCTCCCAGGTCGATGATCTCTACGGCGAGGCACGCCTGCGCGCGGAGCGCAACGAACGCACCTTGGTCACCACGCTGACCAAGCGCATGGCCGAGGACTTAACCGAGTACCTAGCCGAGAACGGGATTCGGGTGCGCTATCTGCACGCCGATATCGATACGGTCGAGCGCACCGAGATCATTCGCGATCTTCGCCTCGGCCACTTCGATGTCCTCGTCGGCATCAACCTGCTGCGCGAGGGGCTTGATATTCCTGAGGTCTCGCTGGTCGCCATCCTCGATGCCGATAAAGAGGGCTTTTTGCGCTCGACCCGCTCGCTGATCCAGACCATCGGACGGGCGGCTCGCCACGTCGATGGCTGTGCCATCCTCTACGCCGATCAGATCACCGAATCGATGCGCCGAGCACTCGATGAGACGCAGCGGCGGCGAACCAAACAGATCGCCCATAACGAGCGCCACGGCATCACCCCGCAGACGATCCGTAAAGCCGTCGCCGACATCATGGAGCGCGGCGGCGTCCCGGCGCCGAGCAGCCCGGAGCGCTTCGCCGAGGTCGCAGAAAAGGCCAGCCACTATCACGCGCTGAGCGCAGAAGAGGCAGTCAAACGGATCCGCGAACTAGAACGCCAGATGCAGCACCACGCCCGCAACCTCGAGTTCGAAGAGGCGGCCAAGGCGCGCGATGAGATCCGGCGCATCGAGTCGCACAGCTTGCGCGAGGAGCCGTGCACCACCGCCGCAAAAAAAGAGTTGCCGTAAGCCATCGAGGGTGGTAGGTTTGGCGCTGGTCGAATGGATCGACCGCTGCAGCGTCTCGCTACGCTGCACCTCTTTACTTAGACAAGGAGATGTCTTCGATGAAGCACAATCTGCACAACGCTCCCCGTAAAGCCCTCCGCCACTCGCTAACGGCCGCGCTGCTAGGCGCTGGTGCGCTCGCCGCTCCCGCCTTTGCCGAAGGCTACGATCCGATCGACATCAACCAGGCCGATACCGCCGAGTTGATCCGCCTGCACGGTGTCGGCCCAACCCTGGCCGCGGCTATTGTCGAGCACCGCGAGCTATTCGGCCCGTTCGAGAGCATTGAGGCCTTGACCCAGGTCAGCGGAATCGGCCCGGCCACTTTGCAGCGCAACGAGGGACAGCTGCTGATTAACGCCGAGTAGAGCAATACTCATCGAGACGTTTATTTCTGAGAGAGGCGGCCGGCCCCACTGCGGGCTGGCCGCTGATCCAGCCAGCCAACGAGAGTATCAGGGAATCCCGCGTCCCAGTTTGAAATACTCAGTCCACGACAAACGCTGCTGCAGCCCCCAGCGCGCCGCCTTGGTGTGCTCACCGAGCATGCGCAACAACTCGTGGGCCTGAGCCCGCGACAGTGACATCGCCGCAATTGGGGCTGCCTCTTGGGGAAGACCTGGCTCAGAATTGCGCAGCGGCTGCCCGAGGAGCGCCACGATCAGGGCACCATCGCGCACCTCTAAAAGGTCTTCACTAACCAGGAAGTGCCCCGTGAAAGCCGCCCCTGAGAGCGCCGTATCCGCCCCTTCTCCCGCTGCAGACGCCGCCGAAGCAGCAGCGCCGCTCTGATCCGCTGCTTCGGTCTCTTCGCCTTGCCGCCGAGCCGCAGCATCCTGCCGCTGCCCGGCAAGCTCGGAGAGGGCAGCCAGGTGCTCAAGGGCAAGCACCTCGTCGTGGGCCGCCCCACCCTCTTCTGTAACCGCCGGATGGGTGCGCCGCAGCGCCTCGGTTACACGCTGCAACAGTAGGCTCACAACACGCCGCGGCAACCACACCGCGCGCAGCTCCCCCGAGGCCAGCGTTAAACGCAACGCAAGCCGGTCCTCAAGCGCCGAATAACCGACATGAAGCTGCTGCACCCGGGGAAAGGACTGCTCTGTCATGGGCCTTGCCACAGCAATCGAGGTCCGCGTCAGTGCGTCGGGATCTCGCGCGCCAACACTTGCGTATAGGCCGCACGCGCCGTCCGCGCTAAGGCCAGCTGCCGCTCCAAACGGGCGATCTCCTGCTCTGCAACTCGGATGTTGACCAGTTGCTGGCGTGCGTTTTCGGACAGATCGGCCAGATTATAGGACTTGCCGTCAATCGTGACCGTCTGCTGCTGAGCGTCTTGTTCTGCCATGGGGCGTGGTTTCCTCTCGGTTGTGAAGTGCTTACTCGTCGCAAGCCAGTACCCACCGCCCAGTCAGTGGCGCAGATCGAACGACTCGTCTCTGTCACCGGCGGAATCGGCTAGCGGACGCCAGGGGAAGCGGGACTCAAGAAGGGCGCGAAGCGCATGCAGAGGCGTAACCGACGACGCCCTCACCAGATTGGCTCCCCGGGACGGATTCGAACCGCCGACCCAGTGGTTAACAGCCACTTGCTCTACCGCTGAGCTACCGGGGAATGATAGGCGCCCTTACGACGTGGGTGCATTATGCGCACCTTCAGGAGCGGGGTCAAGCCCGAGCCACTGCGCCTCGATGGCACTGAGGGCCGCTAATGGGGCATCGGCCTGCGTGATCGGCCGCCCTACAACGATAAAATCGACACCGGCGGCGCGTGCTGCAGCGGGCGTAGCCGTTCGCCGCTGATCATCCGCTCCGGCCCATGCATCCGCCTTCGCCTCCACCCCTGGTTGACCTACCGCCTCCGGGCGCACGCCCGGGGTCACCAGCAGCCACGCCGATCCGCACTGAGCACGCAAAGCCGCGGCCTCGCGCACAGAACAGACCACACCGTCGAGACCTTCCGCTTGCGCCAACGCACTCAAACGCTGAACCGCCGCATCGGGGGGGCCAGTCAGACCGATCGCACGCAGCGTCTCGCGATCGTGACTCGTCAGCACGGTCACGGCGATCAACCAGGGCGGCGGGCAGTAAGCACGATCGAGCGCAGCCCGCGCCGCTGCCAACATCGCCCCCCCGCCCAGAGCGTGCACATTGACCATCCACACCCCCAACTCAGCGGCGGCCTGGCAGGCGGCCGCTACGGTATGGGGGATATCGTGATATTTCAGATCGAGAAAGATCTCGAAGCCGCGTCGCTGCAACCGCTCGATGATGGCAGGTCCTGCACGGGTGAAGAGCTCTTTACCCACCTTCAAACGACAGCGCTGCGGATCGAGGCGGGCCGCCATCGCCTCGGCGGCGGCGGCATTAGGGTAGTCCAGCGCCACAATCAAGCGCGGCCCCGCACCCATCCCTACCGCTGATTCAGTCACTGGTTCAGCCCCCGGCGCGAGGCCCTGTCGGATCTGCCCTCCCCCTTCGCTCTCCGCCATAGTCACGTACACTCCTCGTGAATCGGCCGCAGACTCGCCCACGACTTACAACCAGGGCAGCGCCAAAAGAGTGAGCGGCTGGAAAAACCACAGCGGCGACACCGGTAGAGGGCCCGCCCTGCTTCCAAGCGATCAAAGAGCCCGCGCAAAACCTGTAACTCGCGCGGCTCGATCGGCTCATCGAGGGTCTGCGCCAACGAGACGAGGCGGCGAATCCCCTCGACCGTAGGATGCCGGCGCACCCAACCGGTCAGTTCATTCATCGCCGCGCGCGTACCGTGCTGCTCCTGCACCACCTCGGCCAGACGTGCCATCAGACGCCCATCGGGGTGGTGTTGCAGCACCTCGCGCAGAAAACTCTCCAGGCGATACGCCGCCCCTTGCGCCTGAAAACAGGCGTGCAGGCCGTCGATCACCTCTGGGACCATCGCCGGATCTTGCCGTACCACCGCCCGATACGCCTTGATAGCGGCACGATAGCGACCACGCTCGCGCTCCATATCGCCGCGCAAGAGGCTCGCCCGCACGCAATTTGGATCGACCTTCAGCGCGCTCTGCAACTGCTCACGCGCCTCAGTCAGTTGCCCCGCAGCGGCCGCCTCCGCGGCCAACTCGCAGTGCAGCTGAGCGATCGGCACGCGGTAGTCGCGCGCGCTGAGACGGTCCAAGCGCTGGGCAACCGCAACCGCTTTCCGCCACTCCTTCTCATGCTCATAGATGGTCAGCAGATTGTGCAACGCCTGCTCGACATGGGCGTCATGCTCGATGACTTTGCTGAAGACCTGCTCTGCTCGATCAAACAGCCCGGCCTTCATGTAGTCTTGACCGAGCGCGAGGAGGGCATAGATGCGCTGCTGCGCCGTCAGCGTGGGACGCGCGACTAAGTCTTGGTGAATACGGATCGCCCGATCGACCTCTCCGCGACGGCGAAAGAGACTGCCAAGGGCCAGGTGGGTCTCGGCCGTCTCGCTATCGATCTCAGCCATGCGCGTAAAGACCTCGAGGGCCTTATCGCGCTCCTCGTTGAGCAGGTGGCTCAGGCCTTGTAAATAGGCGTCGGGGATCGAAGAAGACGCCGCCGCCGATTCCTCAGCGGCGGGGTGGCGCCGACCGATCCACCAGCCAGTCAAGGCGGCTACCGGCAACAGTAGCCACAACAGCTCGAACATGGAAAGAGGCTACTCAGTCAGAGCCTGTGCGACTGCTCAACGGCGTTCGGCGCAGCGCCTGCAGTTGCCGCTCGGCGTAACCGACCTGCCGCCGCAAGCGCTGGATCTCACGGCCCTTGCGCCAAATAGCCCCAAGACTCGCAAGCACTCCAAGACCGGCGCCGATGATCAGGGCCGCTACCATGGCCACCGATATCGCCACTTCCACCTCATCAAAGAAGAGATCGAGCACTACGGGATCGGCGTTGAGCACCGAAAACGCCAACCCGAACAAGACGATCAACGAGATTCCAAAAATCGCAAATATACGCCGCATGGGGCCGACTCCCAAGCTAAGACGACAGGCTCACAGACCGAGCGCACGACGGACGCCTAACCCCGGCGGCCTTGGCGTCCCTGGTTGACCCGCTCGCGCAACTCCTTTCCTGGACGGAAGTGTGGCACATACTTCGCCGACAATTGAACAGGCTCCCCCGTCTTGGGATTTCGCCCGATACGCGACGGCCGATGGTGCAGTGTAAAACTGCCAAACCCACGAACCTCAATTCGCTCACCGTTTGCAAGCGACTCACTCATGTGTTCGAGCATCTTCTTGACGGCCTCTTCGACGTCCTTGTGTGCCAAAAACTGCTGCTTAGCAGCGATGGCTTCGATCAGCTCGGATTTCGTCATGGGCTAGCGCATTCCTAGTGTCAGCAGATCGATCGCGAAGAAGCGGGGCGGGGTCAGCCGACGCGACGGCCACCCCCGCACCCCGCACACAGAGCACAGCGCTACTTACTCCCTGCGCCCACCGCTCATCTGCTCCTTGAGCAGATCGCCGAGCTGCGTCGTCCCGGCGCTGCTCGGGCTCGGTCGGGCGTGCTCCTGAATCGCCTGCTGCTCATCTTCGCTCTCTTGCGCACGCAGCGAGAGATTGATCATGCGGTTACGGCGATCGACGCCGACGAACTTGGCCTCAAGCTGCTGCCCCTCCTTGAGCATGGAGCGCGCATCCTCGACTCGCTCGCGAGCCAGGTCGGAAGCTCGAATATAGCCCTCGACCCCGCCGCCGAGATCGACACTTGCCCCCTTGGCCTCGACCTGGATCACCGTCCCCGTCACGCTGCTGCCCTTCTGGTGCTCGCCGAGCCACTGGCTGAGCGGATCTTGCTCAAGCTGCTTGATGCCGAGCGAAATACGCTCACGCTCCGGGTCGATCGAGAGGACAACCGTCTCAACCTCTTCGCCCTTACGATACTTGCGCACGGCCTCCTCGCCGGCCTCCTCCCAGGAGAGATCGGAGAGGTGAACCAAACCGTCGATCCCGCCTTCCAGGCCGACGAAGATACCAAAGTCGGTGATCGACTTGATCTGCCCACTGACCCGGTTGCCCTTCGCGTAACGGGCCGCGAACTCATCCCACGGGTTCGGCTGGCACTGCTTCATGCCGAGCGAGATCCGGCGGCGCTCCTCGTCGATATCGAGGATCATCACCTCGACCTCATCACCGACCGCAACGAGCTTGGCCGGGTTGACGTTCTTGTTGGTCCAATCCATCTCCGAGACGTGGACCAAGCCCTCGACCCCCTCCTCGATTTCGACGAAGCAGCCGTACTCAGTGATGTTGGTCACCTTACCCGGGACGCGCGCACCCTCGGGATACCGCTGCGCGATCGCCTCCCACGGATCGGCACCGAGCTGCTTGAGACCGAGCGAGACGCGGTTGCGCTCGCGGTCGAACTTGAGCACCTTGACTTCGATCTCCTGACCGACCTCAACGACCTCGGAGGGATTTTTGACCCGCCGCCACGCCATGTCGGTGATGTGCAGCAAGCCGTCGATGCCACCCAGATCGACGAAGGCGCCGTAGTCGGTCAGGTTCTTGACGATGCCTTTGAGGGTCTCGCCCTCCTGAAGCTTCTCAAGCAGTGCTTCACGCTCAGCGCTGTACTCCTCCTCGACCACCGCGCGGCGCGAGACAACGACGTTGTTGCGTCGTGCATCAAGCTTGATGACCTTGAACTCGAGATCCTTGCCTTCCAAGTAGGTCGTATCGCGTACCGGCCGAATATCGACCAGCGAGCCGGGCAAGAAGGCGCGAACATGCCCCAAATCGACGGTAAACCCGCCCTTGACCTTGCCGCTGATCTGGCCAGTCACGGTGCGCGTCTCCTCGAAGGCGCCCTCCAGCGCTCGCCAAGCGTAGGCGCGCTTGGCCCGCTCGCGCGACAGACGGGTCTCTCCGAAGCCGTCTTCGACGGAGTCGAGTGCGACCTCGACCTCGTCACCGACGCTGACCTCCAAGTTTCCGGCCTCGTCGTAAAACTGTGAAATGGGGATCACCGCCTCGGACTTCAGTCCGGCGTTTACGGTAACCTCCTCGCTATCGATCCCCACGACCTGCGCCTTGACGATGGCACCGGGCCGCATATCGGTATTGGCAAGGCTCTCTTCAAAGAGCTCAGCGAAGCTTTCGGTCATTGCTCAGTGATCCAGGACCGCTTGCACGGTCGATTGTTGGTGGTGAATTGAATCCGGTCCGCCAGCCCCTAACCCGCCCTAGGTTGTTAGGCTTCTAGGGTTACTGACCGACCACCCCTCCGCGACACCGCCCCTCGGCGCTGTCGCTCTCCTTTGCGCGTCTCTACACACGGCTACCGCCGCTCCCGTCAGCGAGCGGTCCAGGGAACCTCTGCTGATTCTGCCAGCCGCGCCATGATGTGCTCAACGACCGCCGCAACAGTTAGTTCCGTGGTATCGAGCACCTCCGCATCGGCAGCGGGGACCAGCGGCGCACTCGCCCGCGATGCATCGCGCCGATCCCGTTCGGCGATCTCTCGTGTGAGCGTGGCAAGGCTAACATCAGCCCCCTGCTCCTTCAACTGTTTATAACGTCGCTGCGCGCGCTCCTCGGCGCTCGCCGTCAGAAAGATCTTGACCGGCGCCTCAGGGAAGACCACGGTGCCCATGTCGCGACCGTCAGCCACCAACCCGGGCGACGCCCGAAAATCGCGCTGGCGCTGCAGCAGCGCCTGTCGCACCGGCGCTAGGGCGGCGACACGGGAGGCTAGCGCCCCGGTCGTCTCGCTGCGCAACTCGCCGCTGACATCTTCCTCGGCCAGCCACACCTGCTCGCGGCCTGCGGACGTGCCAAACGCCGCCGGCAACACCGCGGCCAAGGCGGCAACGGCCTCGGCATCATCTAGGTCAACCCCGCAGCGCCGACAGTAGAGACCCGTTAGACGGTAGAGCGCTCCGCTATCGAGAAAGTGCCACCCGGTCAGGCGCACGACCTCGCGCGCCACCGTCCCCTTGCCGGCACCGCTCGGACCGTCCAGCGTCACCACCGGAGGGAGCGGCGCTGGCACTACTCGCTGGCGATCTCCATCTTCAGCCCTCATCACTGCGCCTCGATCGCCAGACCGATTGCGGCCATCTGCTCGACGAAACCGGGAAAAGAGGTCGCCACATTGGCGCAGTCGTCGATGATGACCGCGGTTTCGGCGCGCAGTGCGGCGACGGCAAAAGCCATAGCGATGCGGTGATCGCCGTAGCTATCGACTCGTCCCCCCTGCAAAGCGGGGCGGCCGACAATGTGCATACCATCGTCGTGTACCTCAGCCTGTACACCGAGGGCCTGCAGCCCCTCGGCCATCACGGCAATACGATCCGACTCCTTGACCCGCAGCTCGGCGGCACCGGTCAGCCGGGTCTCACCCTCGGCACAGGCAGCCGCCACGAAGAGCACCGGAAACTCGTCGATCGCCAATGGCACTAGCGCCTCCGGGATATGGATCCCGCGCAACGCAGCAGCACGCACGCGCAGATCGGCAACCGGCTCGCCACCGACTTCGGCCGTACTCAGCACCTCGATATCCGCGCCCATTTGCCGCAGAATCTCGACTACACCGGTGCGCGTTGGATTCCAGCCAACGTGCTTCAAGATCACCTCAGACCCCGGCACCAACGTCGCCGCCACCATCGGGAAGGCGGCCGAGGAGATATCAGCCGGGACATCGATCGCCGTCGCCGTCAAGCGCCCGCCACCGCTCAGCGCGACACTCGCTCCCTGCCGCTCGACCACATAGCCGAAACCGCTCAGCATCCGCTCGGTATGGTCGCGCGTCGGCGCCGGCTCGGTCACGCGGGTTTGTCCCTGCGCAAAGAGGCCGGCAAGCAGCAGCGCCGATTTGACCTGCGCGCTAGCCACCGGCATGTCGTAGTCGATGCCGTGCAGGATCGCCCCGGGGCGAAGCCGTAGCGGAGCGGTGCCGCCCTCAGCGGTGTCGATCTGCGCCCCCATGCGACCGAGCGGTTCGGTCACGCGCTGCATCGGACGGCGCTGCAGCGATCGATCCCCAGTCAGCGCGACGGGGAAAGGCAACCCACTCAACATGCCGGCAAGCAGCCGCATGGAAGTGCCGGAGTTGCCCAAATCGAGCGCGCCAGAGGGTGCTTGCAACGCCTCGCGACCAGCACCGTGGACGAGTAGCCGCCCCTGCTCCGGCCCCTCGATCGTCACCCCGAGCTGGCGCAGCGCCGCGATCGTCGCCAACACGTCGGCACCCTCAAGCAGTCCACTGACCGCGGTACGCCCGTGGGCGATGGCACCGAGCATCACGGCCCGGTGTGAGATCGACTTATCGCCCGGGACACGCAACACCCCGTGCAGCCCAGCCCCCCCCACGGCCCCGGGCAGGGCTCGCCAAGTCGACGTTGCTGCGGCACTTCCGCTCATGCCCGCCCCTCCAAAATCTTCAAGAACCGCGCCCGCTCATCACGCGCGTGGCGATAGACCGCTAAGACCTGCTCGTCCTCGCCCGCCTCCAAGGCGGCAGTCAAGCGGGCCAAGTCGTCTTGATAGCGGCGCAAGGCAGCGACCAGTTGCGTCCGATTGGCGGCGCTGATATCACGCCACATCTCCGGGTCGGACGAAGCAATCCGAGTAAAGTCGCGGAACCCACCGGCGGCCAACTCGAAGATCTCACGGTGATCGTCCCAGCGCGCCAGGCTATCGACCAAGGCGTAGGCCAGCGCATGCGGCAAATGGGAGGTCGCCGCCAACACCTCGTCGTGGTGCTCGGGGCTCATCTCCACCACGCGCGCGCCGGCCGCCTGCCACATCGCCGTAACCTGCGCGGTGGCCGCGGCAGCGGTCTCAGGCAAGGGAGTCAAAACCACACGCCGGCGCTCGTAGAGCTCAGCAAAGGCGGCCTCGACACCGCTGTGCTCGGTCCCGGCGATAGGGTGCCCAGGGACCAGCCACGTCGGCACTTCACCGCAGACCGCCGCGGCATCGGCGATGACCGAACCCTTGGCACTGCCGACATCGGTCACCACAGCCCCCGGTGCCAGCGCCGGGACGATCTGCGTAAAGATCGAACGCATCGCCCGCAGCGGCACGCAGACGGCCACCATGTCGGCCTCGGCGACCGCCTCGGCCGGCTCTTCGTACCAGCGGTCGATCACTCCCAGGGCGACCGCTCGTTCTAGCGACTCGCGTCGGCGACCGCAGCCGATCACCTCGCCGACCGCCGCGCCGCGGCGCAGTGCCAAGGCGAGCGAGCCACCGATCAAACCGACCCCGATAATCGCCAAGCGCCCCACCACGGGGGCCATCACCTCCTGCGGTGCCGTAGCAGTCACCGAGTCACCCCCCTTGCCAGCGACTCGACTCATGGCAGACGCTCACTCCGTCCGTCCCACTGCTCTAACTGTTCGGCAAGCGCGCTGAGGAAGGCGCGATTCTCCGCCGGCGTCCCCACCGTCACCCGAATATAACCGGGCAGCTCGTAGGCATCGACCGGCCGCACGATGACACCGCTGCGCAGCAATCCGTCGTTAATCTGTGCGGCGTGCGGCCCGGCCGAGAAGGTCAAAAAGTTGCCGATCGACGGCAAAACGGAGAGCCCGAGCTCGTAGAGGCCCTTAGCCAGCACCTCGCGCTGCTCCCTGTTGAGCGCCACCGACCGTTCGATGTGCTCGTGATCGACCAGCGAGGCTGCCGCGGCCGCCTGTGCCGGCGCTGAGCAATTAAAGGGCTGACGCACCCGGTTGAGTAGATCAGCGATCTGCGGGTGCGATAGGGCGTAACCGACGCGCAGCCCGCCAAGGCCGTGCACCTTCGAGAAGCTGCGCGTGACCACAAGATTCGGGTAGTCGGCCAGCCAGCGGCTGACATCGGGATAGCCCGGCTCACTGGCGGCGTACTCAAAGTAGGCCTCATCGACCACCGTCACGACCTGCGGCGGTACGGCAGCGAGAAACTCACGCAGCTCCGGCTCGCTCACCCACGTCCCGGTCGGATTGTTCGGGTTGGCAATAAAGACCACACTCACGCCCTCATCGAGCGCCTCGGCCATCGCCTTAAGATCGTGTCCATACGGCTGTGCCGCCTCGCTGCCGAGCGCCGGCACCACCCGGGCCTCAGCACCGGCGGCCTGCGTTACAAGCGGGTAGACAGCGAAAGCGTGCGCCGAGAAGAGCGAGCACCGTCCAGGCCCCAAAAAGGCCTGAGCGATCAGGGCCAAGACGTCGTTCGAACCATTACCGAGGGTGATCTGCTCGACGCCGAGATCGTGATGCCCGGCGATGGCGGCCTTGAGCGAGAAGCCGTTGCCATCCGGGTAGCGATGCACCTCGCCAAGCACCTCACTAGCCGCCTGCGCCGCCTTGGGTGATGGCCCAAGTGGATTCTCGTTGGAAGCGAGCTTAATGACCCGCGATACACCGTATTCGCGCCGCAGCTCTTCAATCGGCTTCCCGGGTTGATAGGGAGCCAACTCGCGCACTCCGGGTACCGCGAGGCGGGCAAAGTCGATCGGCGGTTTCGGCGGTTGTGGTTCGTGGTTATGACTCATAACTTCGCTCATAGCGTGGCTCATCACCTCTGCTTGGGGCCCTTCGGCGCCCCGTAACCGCGGATCGGCTCAAATCGCTCGCGGATAGGAACCGAGGATGCGGAACAGGCTGGCCCGCTCGCGCACCTGTGCTAAGACTTCGCGCAGTCGCTCGTCCTCCGCATGCCCTTGGACATCGATAAAGAAGACGTACTCCCAAATCCCCTGCTGTCGGGCTGGTCGCGACTCGATTCGCGTCATATCAATAGCGTTGCGCGCCAACGGCTCCAGCAGCTGAAAGAGCAGACCGGTGCGATTCGCGCTCGAGACCACCAGCGAGGTCTTATCACGGCCGCTCGGCGGCGGCGAGCGATACCCGAGCACCAAAAAGCGCGTCGTATTGCCGTGGTGATCCTCGATGCGCGCCTGCAGCAGTGGCAGCGCGTAGCGTTCAGCCGCCGCCTCGCTGGCGATCGCTCCAGCACGCGGCTCCTCGGCCGCCAACCGCGCCGCCTCGGCCGTACTGGAGACCGGCAACCGCTCGGCGCGCGGCAAGTGGACATCGAGCCAAGCCCGGCACTGCGACAACCCCTGCTGATGCGAGTAGACGCGCTCAATCTCGGCAAAGCTGCGCGCATGGCTCGCTAGGGCGTGGCGGACCCGCAGCTCGACCTCGCCGACGATCGCCAACTCCGAGTCGAGAAAACGATCGAGGGTGTGGCTGACCACCCCCTCCGAGGAGTTCTCGACCGGGACCAGCCCGTAGTGCGCTCCACCCGATTCGACCTCACGAAAGACCCCGCCGATCGTCATCTGTGGAGCAAAGGTCGCACCGTGGCCGAAGTGCTTAACCGCTGCTTCCTCGGTGAAGGTGCCGTGCGGCCCCAGAAAGGCGACAGTCAATGGCTGCTGCAGCGCCCGACAGACCGACATGATCTCGCGAAAGAGGACCGCGACCTGCTCATCGGTTAGTGGCCCGCCATTCGCAGCACCCAGCCGGCGGAGGATCTCAGCCTCGCGCTCCGGGCGATAGACCTCAATCGCCTCGCCGCGGGCAGCCTTAACGCGGGCGACCTGCTCGGCAATTCGTGCTCGCTCGCTGACCAGTTCGAGGATTCGGTCGTCGACCCCATCAATGCGGCGGCGCAACTCCGCCAGTTCATCGTGCGCATCAGCCATCGCTGTTTACTGTTCCGTCCCGTCCCCGGATTCGTCCTAGCGCAGTACGCGCACCTTCAACACCCCATCGATGGCGCGCAGCTGTGCAACCACCGCATCGGGTACACTGCCCTCGACGTCGACCAATGTATAGGCCAGGCGCTCGCGTGCCTTGTTGAACATATCATCGATGTTCAGGCCGGCATTTGCCAAGAGCCCGGAGATTTGGCCGAGCATATTCGGCACATTGGCGTTAACGACACAGAGTCGATCGCCCTTATCGCCGCGTGGCATGACCATCTCCGGAAAGTTCACCGCGTTGCGCACATTGCCCGTCTCCAGATAGTCGCGCAACTGCTCGGCAGCCATGATGGCACAGTTCTCTTGCGCTTCGTGGGTCGAGGCCCCCAGATGCGGCAAGGCGACCACCTGCGGATGGCCACGCAAGGCGTTGCTCGGAAAGTCGCAGACGTAGCTCGCCAGACGGCCATCGTCGAGCGCCTTGATGACTTCGCCCTCATCCACCACTTCGGCGCGCGAAAAGTTGAGCAGCGTCGCCCCGGGGTGGACCTGCGCTAAGCGCGAAGCATCGATCAATCCCCGGGTGGCATCGAGCAGCGGGACGTGGACGGTGATCATATCGGCACGCGCCATGACATCGCCGACGCTGTGTGCCGCCCTGACTCCGGCATCGAGCTGCCATGCCGCCCCGACCGTGATCTGCGGATCGTAGCCGACCACCTGCATACCGAGGGCGCGGGCGGTATTGGCGACCTGAACACCGATCGCCCCGAGCCCCACGACCCCGAGGGTACGTCCCGGCAACTCAAAGCCGACAAAGCGTTTCTTGTTCGCCTCCATCGCCTGGTGCATCTCGGCATCGCTACCCTGCAGGCTGCAGGCATACTCCCAAGCGGGGCAGATATTGCGCGCGGCCAGAAAGAGACCGGCGATGGTCAACTCCTTCACAGCGTTGGCATTCGCTCCGGGGGCGTTGAAGACCGGAATACCGCGCTCGGTCATCTGTGCCACCGGGATGTTGTTGACCCCGGCACCGGCACGCCCGATGGCAAGCACCGACTCCGGGATCTCCTGCTGATGCAGATCGGCTGAGCGCAGCAAGATGGCATCGGGATGGCCTAGATCGGAGGCGGTCTCGAAGTGCTCGCGCGGCAGCCGATCGAGCCCTTTGATCGAGATATTATTAAGGGTCAAGATGCGATACATGGCTCTACCCCAGCTCAAGGTCGGGCACCGCCCTGGACGGTGCCGTAGATAACAGAGACGGCCGAACGATCAGCCGTGACGCTGCGCAAAGTCACCCATAAATTCGATCAGCCGATCGACACCGGACTCCGGCATGGCGTTATAGATCGATGCGCGCATCCCGCCAACCGAGCGATGCCCCTTGAGTGTTGTCAAACCAGCAGCCTCGGCCTCCTTGAGAAAGCGAGCGTCGAGATCGGCATCGGCGAGCACGAAGGGAACGTTCATCCACGAGCGACTCTCGGGTGCAACCGGATTCGAGTAGAAATCGGCTTGATCGATCGCCGCATAGAGCTTCTCGGCCTTGCGCCGGTTGATCTCGGCCATCGCCGTCAGACCGCCGAGCTCCTTAAGCCACTGGAAGACCAGGCCAGCGACATAGAGCGGATAGGTCGCCGGGGTGTTCAGCATCGAGTCGGCGTCGGCCTGCTGCTGGTAGTCCCAGATCGTCGGCGTCTGCGCCGCCGCCGCACCGATCAGGTCATCGCGCACGATCACCACGGTTACACCGGCAGGACCGATGTTCTTCTGCGCCCCGGCATAGATCAAGCCGTAGCGGCTGACATCGATCGGCCGCGAGAGCAGCGTCGAGGACATATCGGCGACCAGCGGCTTATCGCCGACCTCCGGCACCCAGTGGAACTCGACCCCGCTGATCGTCTCGTTGGGGGTGTAGTGGACGTAGGCGGCCTCCGCTGAGAGCTGCCAGTCGCGCTGCGCCGGCACGTGCATCAGGTCGGGTTCGCCGGAGGCGACGATGTTCACTTGGCAGTACTTCTTCGCCTCGGCGATCGCCTTCTTCGACCAAGCACCGGTGTAGACGTAGTCGGCCTGATCGCCGCCCCGCAAGAGATTGAGCGGGATCGCAGCGAACTGCCCCGTCGCCCCACCCTGCAAAAAGAGCACCTTGTAGTTTTCGGGGATGGCTAGGAGTTCGCGCAGATCGGCCTCGGCCTGCTCGGCGATCGAAACATACGACTTGCCACGATGGCTCATCTCCATGACCGACATCCCGGCGCCGTGCCAGTCGAGCATCTCGTCGGCGGCGCGCTGAATGACCGATTCCGGCAACATCGCCGGGCCAGCGCTGAAGTTATAGACTCTGCTCATGCTCTAGCCTCTCGGTTGGGTGTGGGTCTGTTGGGCGGCTCGTCGCGCCGTTGCGCGTTGCCTCTCAATCCGCTTCGTTCTCGCTCCCCGCCTCATCGCCGTTCTCAGCGCCGTTCTCCTCAGCCTCATCCTCCTCGCCGAGGGCCTCAACGCGTTCAAGTCCGACGAGCGGCTCGTCCGGCCCCAGGCTGATGAGTTTGACCCCCTGGGTATTGCGGCCAACGCGGGAGATGTCGGCGACCGGGGTGCGCACCAGCGTACCGTGGCGGGTAATCAGCATGATCTCGTCGTCCTCGGCGGCCTGCACCGCGCCGACGACTCGGCCATTGCGGGGCGAAGTACGGATCGCGATCACGCCCATCCCGCCGCGCTTACGCTGCGGATACTCGGTCACTGCCGTCCGCTTCCCGTAGCCGTGCTCGGTCGCTGTCAGGATATCCCCCTCACCGAGGATCAGCAGGGCAATAACACGCTGCTCGGCCTCCAGGCGAATGCCACGCACTCCGCCGGCAGTGCGCCCCATCGCCCGGACCTCCGATTCGTGGAAGCGCACCGCACTGCCGGCATCGGAGATCAACATGACCTCGCGCTCACCGTTGGTGATCTCGGCATCAACCAAAGTGTCGTCGCCGCGCAGCTCGACGGCAATAATGCCGCTCGGACGTGGTCGTGAGAAGTGCGACAGTGGGGTCTTTTTGACCGTGCCGCAGCGCGTCGCCATAAAGACGAAGTGATCGGCGGCAAACTCGCGCACCGGCACCACGGCGTTGATCCGCTCGGTCGGCTCAAGCGGCAAAAGGTTAACGATCGGCCGTCCACGCGAGGCACGCCCGCCCTGCGGCAACTCGTAGACCTTGCGCCAGTAACACTTGCCAGCGCTGGAGAAGCAGAGCAGCGTATCGTGGGTGTTGGCGATGAAGAGTTTATCGATGAAGTCTTCATCCTTCATGGCGGTGGCACTCTTGCCACGGCCACCGCGGCGCTGCGCCCGATAGCCGGCGAGTGGTTGCGCCTTGACGTAGCCGTGATGCGAGAGGGTCACCACCATATCCTCTTCGCTGATCAGATCCTCAAGCGAGAGCTCGGCGGTATCCTCGCGGATCTCGGTCTTGCGAGCATCGCCGTACTGCTCGCGGATGGCCACCAGCTCCTCGCGGATGACCTCCATCAGTCGCTCGCTGCTCTCCAGGATGGCGATCAACTCGGCGATGCGCTGCAGCAGATCGCCGTACTCGGCGACGATTTTATCCTGCTCCATGGCGGTCAGCCGGTGCAGTCGCAGATCGAGGATCGCTTGCGCCTGTGCCGCCGAGAGCCGATAGGTGCCGCGCTCGGCGTCCAGACCGAACTCGGCCGACAACTCTTCGGGGCGCGAGGCGGAGGCCCCAGCACGCTCCAGCATCTCAACGACCACCCCGGGGCGCCACTCGCGGCGAATCAGCTCGGCCTTGGCTTCGGCTGGCCCCGAGGAGGCCTTGATCAGGGCGATCACCTCGTCGATGTTGGCCAGCGCCACCGCCAGCCCCTCAAGGACATGGGCACGCTCACGCGCCTTGCGCAGCTCATAGAGGGTGCGCCGCGTCACCACCTCGCGACGATGACGGATGAAGGCCTCAAGCACCTGCTGCAGGTTGAGGGTTCGCGGCTGCCCCTCGTGCAACGCCACCATGTTGATGCCGAAGACGGTCTGCATCTGGGTGTGGCGATAGAGGTTGTTGAGAATCACCTCGCCGGCCTCACCGCGTTTGAGCTCGATGACGATGCGGATGCCGTCCTTATCCGACTCATCGCGCAGCTCGCTGATCCCCTCAAGGCGGCGTTCCTTAACCAACTCGGCGATCTTCTCGACCAACCGCGCCTTGTTAACCTGGAAGGGCAACTCGGTGACGACGATGCGCTCGCGATCGCCCGCCATCGGCTCGACCTCGGCGCGGGCGCGCATCACCATCCGGCCGCGGCCGCTGCGGTAGGCCTGGTGGATACCGGCGGTGCCGAAGATGATCCCGCCGGTTGGCAGATCGGGGGCCGGAAGCCGCTCGATCAGCGCCTCGATCGGCGCCTGCTCATCGTCGATCAGCAGCAAACAAGCGTCGATCACCTCGCAGAGGTTGTGCGGCGGGATGTTGGTCGCCATGCCGACGGCGATCCCCGAGCCGCCGTTGACGAGCAGGTTCGGGACCTTGGTCGGCAAGACCTGTGGTTCGCGCTCGGAGCCGTCGTAGTTATCGGCAAAATCGACCGTCTCTTTGTCGATATCGGCGAGCAGTTCGTGCGCCAGGCGCGCCATGCGCACCTCGGTGTAGCGCATCGCAGCAGCCGAGTCACCGTCGATTGAGCCGAAGTTGCCCTGCCCATCGACCAGCCGGTAGCGCATGCTGAAGGTCTGCGCTAAACGCACGATGGTGTCGTAGACCGCAGCATCGCCGTGCGGATGGTACTTACCGATGACATCACCGACGACCCGGGCCGATTTTTTGTACGGTTTGTTGTAGTCGTTGCCCAGCTCGCGCATGGCGAAGAGCACACGCCGGTGGACAGGCTTTAAGCCATCACGAACGTCGGGCAGTGCTCGACCGACGATTACGCTCATGGCGTAATCGAGGTAGGACTGCCGCATCTCGTCTTCGAGGTTAACGGGAAGGATCTCGCGGGCGACGCCGGACATGTGTGGTTCTCGGTTATTGAGCCGCTGCCAGGTAAAGGGCCTATGTTAACATACCGGCGTCCGTTATGGCGCAAGGGAAGGGCGTGTGGAGCTGACCAACCAACTGATCCTCTTCGGTGCCGGACTGCTGTTGATCAGTATTATCGCAAGCGTCGTCTCGGACCGGCTCGGCGCCCCGCTGTTGCTGATCTTCCTGAGCATCGGCATGCTCCTCGGCGAAGATGGACTCTTCGGCATTGCTTTTGACGATGTCCAGGCAGCCCACCTGATCGGCAGTGTGGCTCTGGCCGTAATCCTCTTCGATGGCGGTCTCCGCACCCAACTGTCGACCTTCCGAGTCGCCCTCAAACCAGCGTTGGCCTTAGCCACCGTTGGGGTCGCCGTGACCGCCGGATTGACCGCCGCGGCGGCCTACTGGCTTTTCGACCTCAACTGGACGCAAGCGCTGCTAATCGGCGCCATCGTCAGCTCCACCGATGCGGCCGCGGTCTTCAGCCTGCTGCACTCGCGTGGACTTGAACTCAAGCAGCGGGTTGCCGCCACACTGGAGATCGAGTCAGGCAGCAACGACCCGATGGCGATTTTGCTGACCATCCTGCTCGTCGAACTGCTCATCCAGCAGCCCGACTCGCTGGCCCTGGCAGCAACCGTTGAGTTTGTTCAGCAGATGGGCCTAGGAGCAGTCTTCGGTATCGCCGGTGGGATTTTATTGGCCGCCACTATCAACCGCATTAATCTGACCCCGGGGCTCTATCCGCTACTGGCCCTCGGCGGTGCGCTAGCGATCTTCGGCGGCACCGCCGTACTCGGCGGCAGCGGCTTCTTGGCGGCCTATTTGGCCGGGCTGGTGCTCGGCAACCGCAAGCTGCAGGCGTCGCAGAATATCCGCCGCTTCCACGACGGCTTTGCCTGGCTCGCCCAAATCACCATGTTCGTGGTCCTTGGCCTCCTCGTCACTCCGAGTGAGTTGCTGCCGATCGCCATACCGGCACTGCTGACCGCCGCTGCACTGACACTGGTCGCCCGCCCGCTAGCGGTGCTGCTCTGCCTGGCACCGTTCCGCTTCCCGTGGCGAGAGCAGGCGTTTATATCGTGGGTAGGACTGCGCGGCGCGGTGCCAATCATCCTCGGCCTCTTCCCCTTGTTGGCCGGCATTGAGGGGGCCGAGCTCTTCTTCAACGTCGCCTTTTTCGTGGTACTGATCTCGCTGATCATACAAGGCTGGACGATCGCCCCGGCGGCGCGCTGGCTCGGCCTTGAAGTACCCCCGGATAGCGCCGCTGCACAGCGTCAAGAGATTGATGTCCCGCAGCAGACCGATTACGAGATCGTCGTCTATCGCTTAACTGAGAACTCGCCCGCGCGCCTGAAACCGATCGGCACCCTAGCGCTGCCCGACTCGGCACAGGTCGCCGCCCTCTTCCGCGGCGGCGTCGCCCTTAGTGAACCGCAACGGCAGATTCTACAGGCCCAAGACCACATCTACCTGGTTGTCTTACCTGAAGATATCCCGGGACTAGACCGCCTATTTGTCGCCCCACTCGGCCCGAGCTATCTCGAAGAGCAGCGCTTCTTCGGCGAGTTCACCCTCTCCGGGCAGACCCGCCTCATTGATCTAGCCACCGCCTATGGCGTCTCAGTGCCGCAAGGCGCCCAACCAGAGGAGACGCTCAACGACTATCTGCTGTGGGTCTTTAACGGCCGGGCGGTGGTCGGCGACCGTGTCCGCATTGACAACCTTCAGTTTACGATCCGCGAAATGCGTGACAGCGAGATCACCTCGGTCGGCATGCGCATCCGCTGACGGCGGCTGGCGACGGTTGGCGCAGGCTCACCATACGGGCGCGGAAAGCCCCCGGCTTTCAACCGGGGGGGAGGATGTCAGCCGCTACGCCTCGAAGAGCCGGGCGAGCGAGGCCGCGTCGGGCTGCTGGACAACACCGCGCTCGGTCACCAAGACATCGACCCACTCCGCCGGGGTCACGTCGAAGACCGGATTCCAGGCACCCACCTGAGTCCCCTCGGGGGCGATGCGCTGCCCCCC
The DNA here is from genome assembly GCF_016583625.1 of Halorhodospira abdelmalekii. Lineage (GTDB taxonomy): Bacteria > Pseudomonadota > Gammaproteobacteria > Nitrococcales > Halorhodospiraceae > Halorhodospira > Halorhodospira abdelmalekii. Next base: position 32,628 of record NZ_NRRN01000012.1, read on the forward strand.
AGCGTAGAGGACTTCGGCGGCATCGCGGTGCTCGATCGGGATCTGCTCGCCGCTCGCCGTCTCGAGATCGATCGTCGAGGTCGGCGCCACGACCATGAAACGGACGTTGTGGGCGCGCGCCGCCAGTGCTACCGCATAGGTGCCGATCTTGTTCGCGACATCGCCATTGGCGGCGATGCGATCGGCGCCGACGATCGCCCACTGCACCGCGCCGCTGCGCATCAAGGCCGCCGCGGCACCATCGGCAAGCAGCTCGACCGGAATGCCGTCGGCGGCCAGCTCCCAGGCGGTCAGCCGGGCGCCCTGCAGCCACGGCCGCGTCTCATCGGCGAAGACCCGGCTCAGGCGCCCATCGGCCCACGCTGTCCGGATCACCCCGAGCGCGGTGCCCAACCCACCGGTCGCCAGTGAGCCGGTGTTGCAGTGGGTCAGCACCCCGCTGCCGGCCTGGATCAGCGCCGCCCCGGAGCGCCCCATGCGACGGTTCGCGGCGATATCTTCAGCATGCACCGCGTGCGCCTCGGCCAGCAGCAGCGGCCACGGATCGGCGTCATCCGGCACGCTCTCGGCCAACTTCTTACAGCGGGCCAGCGCCCAGGCCAAGTTCACCGCCGTCGGCCGCGAGCGCTCAAGCAGCGTCCAGTCGGCGGTAAGCGCGGTGCGCCAGGCGTGACCGTGCGCCCGGTAGGCGTCGCGCACCGCGAAGGCCGCACCGTAAGCGGCGGCGATACCGATCGCCGGCGCCCCGCGCACCACCATATCGGTGATCGCGGTCGCGACATCGGCGGCCGAGGTGCAGTCGATGTAGTCGGTGCGCCCCGGCAGCAGACGCTGATCGAGCAGTCGCAGCGAGCCCTCGGTCGTGGACGGGGTCGCGGTCGTTGCATGTGCAGCGGTTGCGGATGCAGCGGTCGCGGCAGCGCTGTCAGAGGCGGCAACCCACTCTAGGGCGCGCACCGTATCGTAGTCGTGGGAGCTGGTAACCAAGACGTGGTAACCTCCTTGACAATTCCTAGGGACCAAAGGGGAGCGCGCATTATGGAACGAGTCGACAGCTTGATCCACGCCCGCTGGGTCATCCCGGTCGAACCCGCCGAGACCATCCTGGAGGGACACGGCGTTGCCGTCCACGACGGTCGCATCGTCGCCATCGCCCCGAACGACGAGCTGCGCCGCCGCTACAGCGCCGAGCACTGCTACGAGCGCCCGGAGCACGTCGTCATCCCAGGGCTGATCAACGCCCATACCCACTCGGCGATGACGCTGCTGCGCGGGCTCGCCGATGATCTGCCGCTGATGACGTGGCTGACCGAGCACATCTGGCCCGCCGAACAGCGCTGGGTCGGTGAGGCGATGGTGCGCGATGGCAGCAGCCTGGCCATTGGCGAGATGCTGCGCGGCGGGATCACCTGCTTTAACGATATGTACTTCTTCCCCGAGCAGACCGCCTTGGCCGCCCGCGAGGCGGGGATGCGCGCGGTACTTGGGATGATCATGATCAGTGTACCGAGCGCCTACGCCGACACCCCGCAAGCCTATCTTGAGCGCGGTCTCGCCTTCCACGAGCAGTTCAAAGACGACCCGCTGATCACACCGATCTTCTCCCCGCACGCCCCCTACACCGTCGAGACGGAGTGGCTGGAGCAGGTCCGCGATCACGCCGAGCGGCTGCAGGTGCCGATCCACATGCACGTCCACGAGACCGCCGATGAGGTCGAGGGCAGCCTGGAGCAGACCGGGCAACGGCCGCTGCAGCGCCTTGAGGCCCTTGGGCTGCTCTCGCCGCGCTTGCTCGCTATCCACGCCACGCAGTTGACCGAGGCCGAGATCGAGGCGCTCGCCGCTGCCGGCGCCCACGTCGTCCACTGCCCCGAGTCGAACCTTAAACTCGCCAGCGGCTTTTGCCCTGTCGCCGCGTTGCAGCGTGCCGGGGTCAATGTCGCCCTCGGCACCGACAGCGCCGCGAGCAACAACGACCTCGACCTGATCGGCGAGATGCGCACGGCGGCGCTGCTCGGTAAGGCCGTTGCCGGCGATGCCGCCGCCCTGCCGGCCGCCGATGTGCTGCGCATGGCGACCCTCAACGGCGCCCGCGCCTTGGGCATCGACGATCAAGTCGGCTCCCTGCGCCCCGGCAAACAGGCCGATCTCTGCGCCGTCGAGCTCAGCGACCTGAGCCTGCGCCCGATCTACAATCCGCTCTCGCAGCTGATCTACGCGGCCACCCGAGAACACGTCAGCGACGTCTGGGTCGCCGGCCAACCGCTGCTCCACGAGCGCCGCTTGACCACACTCGATGGCGATCACCTCTGCGAGCGCGCCGAGCAGTGGCGTGCGCGGATCGGGGCCAGCGACCCGAGCGCAGCGACCGAGTAAGCGCATACGGGGGAGAACCGCTAGTACGCCGTGCCCAGGCAGGCTTTATCAACCGCACAGAGCGTGCGAACCGTGCAGACGACCACGCAGACTATGGCAGTGACGCAACCATGAGCAGCGACAGCCCCAAAGAACAGCAGGCCCAGCCGCGGCAAACCCAGCCGCAGCGGGCAGAGCAACAGCGACCAGAGCCACGCCCAGACGCGCAAGCACCGGCACGCCCCGGCCCACCTACAGCCACTCCCGGGCCCACTGCCAGACCCACCTCCGGCGCTGCAGCGCGCAACGAAGATCGCGCCGCTACCGCCTTGTTCGACGGCACCAGCGACTGGTGGGATCCCCAGGGGAGCTTGCGCACCCTCCACGACATCAACCCGACGCGCGTAGCGTGGATCGAGTCGCGCCTCGGGCTGCTGACGGGCAAACGCATCCTCGATGTCGGCGCCGGCGGCGGTATCCTCGCCGAGGCGCTGGCCGAGCGCGGCGCTACGGTGCTCGGCATCGACACCGCTCGTCAGGCCCTGCAAACGGCGAAGCTGCACGCCCTTGAGCGCGGCCTGAAAGGTGTTGAATATCGCTGCCTGACGGTCGAGGAACTCGCCGCCGAGGAGGGTAGCGAAGCGTCCTTCGATGCGGTCGTCTGCATGGAGCTGCTTGAGCATACCCCGCACCCCGACTCGGTCGTGGGCGCTTGCGCCGCCCTGCTGCGCCCTGGCGGCGATGCCTGCTTTGCGACCATCAACCGTACGCACAGCGCTTACCTGCAGATGATTCTCGGCGCCGAACACCTACTGCGGCTGCTGCCGAAGGGCACCCACTGCTACGCCGGCTTTGTACAGCCGGCCGAGTTGGCACGCTGGGGCCGCCGCAGCGGCCTAGAGTTAATGCAAGTGCGCGGCCTCGGTTACAACCCGCTGACTCGCCGGGCATCGCTCAAGGCTGATACGGCGGTGAACTATCTCGCGCACCTGCGCCGCCGGCCGGCCGAGCCGCCTTCAGAATCAGCCGAATTACCGTGAGCAAGGCGGACAAGGAGAGCGAGATGAGCGAGGCGGGGCATCGTCGACCGCCGAACCGTCCGGGCCGGCGCGGTGAGCCTGCCGGCACTGGCTTTGGCGGTCACGCCGGTAGCAGTGCTGCCGATGCCGCGGTCATCTTCGATCTCGACGGCACTTTAGTCGACACCGCCCCCGATCTCATCGCCTGCCTGAGCGAACTGCTGGCCGACGAGGGACGCTGCACCCCCCCCTACGCGGCACTCCGCAGCACGGTCTCGCACGGGGCGCGGGTCATGGTGCAGCAGGCCTTCAGCCTAGAGCGGGACGACCGGCGCAGCGCGCGCCTGGAAGAGGAACTGGTGCGTCGCTACCGGGCGCGCATCGCCGAGCGCAGCCGCCTCTTCCCCGGCATGGAGGCAGTCTTGGCCACGCTTGAGGCGAACGCGATCCCGTGGGGGGTGGTGACCAACAAACCGAGCGCGCTCACCACCCCGCTGCTCGAACAGCTAGCGCTCGACCAACGCGCCGCGGTCATCGTCAGCGGCGATACCCTGGCGCGTGCCAAACCCGACCCGTTGCCCATTCGGCACGCGGCGGCAACGATGGGCTGCCCGCCACAGGCGTGCCTAGCCGTCGGCGACGCCCGCCGCGACATCGAGGCCGCGGTAGGCGCCGGCGCCTTCGCCCTGGCCGCCCTTTTCGGCTACCTGCACGCCGGAGATCACCCTTGGCGCTGGGGGGCACACGGCCTGATCGCCTCCCCCCTCGATACACTCGATTGGTTGGAGCGGCTGACGCTACCGTTGCGAGGGTGAGCCAAGGAGGGGCAGCGGCTGAACGCTTTAAAGGCTCCCAAAGGTGCGCACAAGATCGACAACGCTCTAAAAGGGGCGCTAAAGGGGCAGACGGATCCGCACATCCCCGCCGCCGAGGAGACCACCAGAGGCCACTTGGAGGTCACCGCGTCGCCCGTGGCGACAGTGGGCCGAGGCGACGACGTCGCAAAAGTAGAGCCCAAGCTTGGTCTCCCCCCCCACGAAGCGCCCCGGACGCCGCCTCTCACTCGGGCTCTCACCTGGAACGGGTGCAGCATCACCGCGCCCTAGGGCAACGACCTCCGGCGGGAAACCGGGACCATCGTCCTGGACATGGAGTTCAAGCATCTCTTCGTGCACCGCAGCCGCTAGGCGCAACCGGGTGCGTGCAAAGCGCGAGGCATTGATGATCAGATTCTCCATGGCGCCTTCGAGCAAGAACCGATCAAAGTCGGCTACAAGTTGCGGATCGGCCTCAATCTCCATCTCCAGGCCTTTGCGCCGCAGCAACGGCTCGTGGCAGAGGAAGCAGTCTTCGAGAAAATCACGGACTTCGACCGGCGCCGTGTTCAGGCTGTACTGGTCGCGATCCATGCGGTAGAGCGTCAACAACTGCACCAAGACCTTATTGGCCTTCTTCGCCTCCTGGTTCAACTCGACGACCTGCTCTGAAGGACAGACCAACTCGCCCGTTTCACTTTGCAACGCGAAATCGAGCGTGTTGAGGATGTAACCGAGGGCATTCTTGATATCGTGAATACTCGAGGCGAGCAGCACGGAGAAGTCGATCTGCTGCGACCCACTCTGGTCGTGGAGCTGGGGGTCGGTGGAGTCGGTGCTGCAACGATCAACCCCGAGATTGGTCGGCGTCATCACTACCTCCGCAAGAGGCCCCAGCCTTGATGCCGGGGGGGATAGCGGCCACACGGCCGCCATTGCTCAAATACCGACCGGAGCACCGGCCGAGCGGACCCGGACCAGCCAACCTAGCCTGCTCCCAGAAGCCTGCCTCCAGGCGCCCGCCACCATCAAGCGGGAGGCGTCGAGCCGCTCCGCTCCTGAACCGCGGATCGCTCCAGGTGCTGTAGCACACCGGTCAAGCTCAGCAGTTTGGCGTTGTGCGGATCCTGCTGACGCACCCGCTCTAGACAGGCTCCTGCCTGCTCAAGGAGCTGGGCACCCGCTTGCTCATTGTGCCCCCCCTTTTTGGCCATCATCAAGTAAACCTGTGCCGCATTGAGGTTGACCGTCGTGTTGTGGCGCAACTCAGCGAGGACCTCTTCGAATAGCATCACCGCCTCTTTGAGCGCGCCACGCCGCGCCAACGCCACACCGTGGTTGTTCTTCTTTCGCACCTCTTCAGTGATCGCGCGGATCGCCTGGTCGCCCTCACTTGCCATGCCGGAGTCGGCAAAGATCGCCTGCGCCCGCAGCAGAATCTGCTCATCGTCGTGGTGGTTCCTCACAACCCCCTGAATGGCGCGCATCCCGAGCTCAGTATCACCTTGAGCCAACGCCTGCTGCCCGAGTTCCAGGGCGATGTGCGGCGCAACTGCACCACCGAGATCTTGATAGACATCACCGGCGCGCTGAAAGGCAGCCGCCGCCCGCTCTTCACGATTGAGCTGACGGTAGATGGTCGACTCAGACAAGGCGGCGTCGACCACCGCCTCCCCCTTCCCTCGCGTCTCTTTGCGCATCGCCCCCAGGGTCTGCTCGATCGCATCCTCGGGCGCTCCGAGCTGCACCTGCGCCTTAGCCAACTCGGCGTAGTCGGTGTGAGAGCGAAAGACCGACCCCTTACCTAGCGCCGCTGCCCGCTTGTAGGCGGCCTCAGCGGTCAGCGGATCGTCATTAGCGCACGCCAGAGCCCCGAGGCGCCGTTGCCGGATTACGGAGTTGGGCGAGATCTCCAACGCCTGCGCCACCACGGCCTGCGCCAACTCGGTATCGCCGCGCGCCGTCAACACCTCGGCCAATCCGTCGTAGGCCTCCATGTACGAAGGAAACTCGGCAATCGCCTGCTCAAACGCCGCCTCGGCCTGCGCTGATTCACCACGCGCCGCCGCCACCCGCCCCAGCCCACATAAGGCCCACGGCACGCGGTGGCGCTCCAGGGCATCGTGGCAAACCCGGGCAGCGGCATCGTACTGCTTCAGCTGCAAATGAAAATCGAGCTTCAGACGCATCAACTCATCAGGATTACCGGCCCGATTCGCTAGCCGCTGATCACAGAGCTCGACGGCCTTCTCGTAGGCTCCAAGACTGACCGCTTGATCGACGGGACGCAGCCCGTCGCGGCGCAGCATATGGCGCTCTAGGCGCTTGGCAAGCAGCGCCGGCGTAAAGGGCTTGGTCAGATAGTCATCGGGCTGGTGTTCGACAGCACCCATCACGCGATGGTGCATGCTCTCCGCAGTCACCATGATAAAAACGGTTGATAACCGGATCAGCCGCCGATGGCGAACCTCCTCTAACACCTGCTGCCCATCTTTACCGCGCCCCAGATTGTAGTCGCAAAGGACAATGTCGTAGTCACCCTGGGCAAGGGCGTCGATAGCCCGCTCACCGGTTGCCACATCGTCGATCTGACGCACCCCGGCCGTACGCAACATCTCGCGCAGTGTCTGACGCATATTCGCCATATCGTCGACCACCAGCGCGCTTTTCGTCGTGAAATCAATTTCACCCATATTGACCGATCTCCTCACCCGGGCAAGCGTCGTCGTCGGCACCCCAAAAGCGACCCGCGGGAACGCCCGCCTCTTGCGGCTCAGACACGCCCGCATCTTAACGCATAGCCCCCCACCCCTCGCCCTCGACTACTGCGGGTTATTTTCTAGTAAGATGCAGGGAATGACCACCGAGACCGATATCATGCAGCAACAGGCACCTTTACACGTTGTCATCACCGGGGCCAGCCGCGGCCTCGGGTTTGCCTTAGCCGCGGCCCACCTGAGCTACGGTGATCGAATTGCCATCTGCGCGCGCAATCCGGCCAACCTGGAGCGGGCGTGCGAACAGCTGCGGGCGGTCGCTGAAGCAGACGATCAGGTCATCGGTTTCCCGTGCGACGTCGGGTCTCCGCAGCAAGTGGCCAACTTCGCCGACTTCGTCAAGTGCCGCCTGGGACACGTCGATCGCTGGATCAACAACGCCGGAACCGCTGGGCGCCAAAAACGGCCACTGTGGGCACTCGCCAACGAGGATATCGCCGCCACCAACGCCACCAACCTCTCCAGCGTGTTACTCGGCTGCGCCGAAGCGGTGCGCCTGATGCGCTCGCAAGAGACGGCTCGCCAACCTCGTTACCACATCTTCAATCTCGGCTTCACCCGCTTCGGGGCCAACCACTCGCGCACCCCGGTCCCCCATAAGGCGAGCAAACTCGGCGTTGCTGCCGTCACCCGCTACCTCGCGCAAGAACTTAAAGAGCAGGGGGTGCACTCCATCGGTGTCCATGAGATCAGCCCCGGGCTCGTTAACACCGAGCTGCTCCTAACCGATACCACTCCAGCGGCCCAGACGATCATCGCACTCCTGGCTGAACCACCGGAACCGGTTGCAGCCACCCTTGTGCCACAAATCCGCAACATCCGTGGTGCAACCTCGACGCTCACCTATCGCTCGCAACTCGGCATGCTGCTGCGCGTTGCCCGCCATCTGCCGAGCCTTCTGGGCAAAAGATTGGATCGCTGACGGCTCAGAGGTCTCTTGCCGTGGTCACGCTACTGCGTCCCTTGTCTTCTTCGTCTTCTTCACCTCGGGAGCCCCCCAAGCGCCCTGCCGCCCTGGCGTCCAAGGAGAGTTGGACATTGGAACAGCGGGGCCGTCTACTCGAGGCCATCTACAGCGCGGCCATCGACCCTCGCGCTTGGGAGCGCCTGCTCAGCGAGATCGTTACGGCCGTGGCCGCTCGCTCGGCCCGCCTGTTGATCATGGATGAGAGCGCCTCGCGAGTCCGCAGCAGCTTCAAATTCAACATCGATGACGGGGATCACCAGGCCTACGTCGATCACTACGTCAACACCTGCCCGTGGCGCCCCGAGCTGCGCCTAAAGCCCCCAGGCCGACTCTACTCAACCTTCCTCGACTTCTCCTGCTCACAGCCGGATTTCTACCGCTGCGAATTCTTCAACGAGTGGGCGCGGCCGCAAGACATTCACCATGGGGCGTGCGGTACGCTCGTCCAGCACGCTGGCTACACCGTGCAACTGCTCGTACAACGAACCTGCGACCAGGGCCACTTCAGCGCTGCGGAGACGGCGCTCCTCTCCAGTCTTGCACCACACCTGCAGACGACCTTCACCTCACTCCTCGATCTGGAACACCGCGCCCAGCTCAACCGAATGATCGTAAGCGCCGTCGACCAGCAGCAGCGCCCCTTCGTACTCTTCGCCGAAGATGGCACCATCGCCTACTGCAGCCCCAGCGCCGCAACAATCGTACACAACCAACCACTTCTGAGCACGCGTGGTGGGCGCTTATACATCCTTGATCGAACACTCGATAGCCGCTTCCAGCGGGCACTCAGCGACTGCCTCAAGTGGCGCAGCGAGGGCGACGCCTTCGCCCTGCCGGCGATTGCTCACAACGTGCGCCCACTCCCTGCACGCACCGCACCGCAAGCACGCTTGTACGTCCAGCTCAGCGCGCTGCATCCGGATATCGGCCATCCGCTACTGGGTCAACGAGCCTTCGCCGCCGCCTACCTGTACGAGACAACAAGCGCGGTGAACCGACTGATTACGACACTGCAAGCGCGCTACAACCTCTCCAGTGCCGAGGCAGTCGTTGCGGCCACCTTCGCGCGTGAGGCCTCCCTGGAGCGGGTTGCTGAACACTGTCACATCACCCTGCACACCGTGCGTTCACACATCAAGGCGATCTATCGTAAAACCGACACCCGAAATCAGGCCGAGTTGATGCAGCGACTGCTCTGTGAGTCTTGAGCAGCCCCCCTTTTCTAGTTCACTCTACCCGCCTCTATGACAGGGCACGGAGAGGCAGCCATGGACTCCTACAGACAGCGCATCGGACTCATCCTCGGACCGCTCATCTTCCTGGTCGGGTGGCTACTCGGCCCGCCGGGGGGGTTGAGCGCGGGAGAGTGGGCCGTTGCGTTGGTCGCGATCCTGATGGCAACGTGGTGGATCAGCGAGGCGGTCCCCTTGGCAGCTACCGCTTTGGTGCCGATCGTCGCCTTCCCTGTGCTTGAGGTCATGGCTGTCGGCGACGTCACCCGAGCTTACGGCAACCATCTGATTTTTCTATTTTTAGGAGGCTTCCTGATCGCGGTCACGATGCAGCACTGGAACCTCCATCGGCGCATCGCCCTACACGTTATCCAGCTGATCGGGCCAGCCCCGCGGCGCATGATCCTCGGCTTCATGCTGGCGACCGCCGGGCTGTCGATGTGGATCAGCAACACCGCCACGGCGATGATGATGCTGCCCATCGCGCTGGCCGTACTCACACAGAGCCGCGAAGAGGCGCAGAACCACGGCCAGGAGTTGCCGCCCGGCTTTGGCATCGCGCTGATGCTCGGCATCGCCTACGCAGCCTCGATCGGCGGCATCGCCACGCTGATCGGCACCCCGCCGAATGCGGTGCTCGCCGGACAGCTGGAAGCGCTCTACGATATCCAGATCACCTTCGCAAGCTGGATGGCCTTTGGCCTGCCGATGTCCATCCTCTTTCTGGCCATCACTTGGCTCTATTTGGCCTACGGCAAACACTGTCGCGGCCTCGACAGCCTACCCGGAGGGCAGGCCCAAATCCGTGAAGAGCTCAGCGCCATGGGCAGTATCGGCACCGCCGAGCGCCGCGTCTTGATCGTCTTCGTTGCGGTTGCCGTAAGCTGGGTTGGGCGCGGTTTTCTACCCGACGGGGTGCTCGATCAAGTCGGCGATGCCAGCATCGCGATCGCCGGCGGCCTCGCCCTCTTCCTGCTGCCGTCCGGCGAACGCAAGGGCGAGCGCCTGCTCGACTGGGATACTGCTGCGAAGATCCCCTGGGATATCCTGCTGCTCTTTGGTGGCGGCTTTGCGCTCGCAGCCGGCTTCTCACAGACCGGGCTCTCTGCAACCCTGGCCGAAGCCCTGAGGGTGCTCGACGGCGTCTCCATCATCCTGATCATCGCCGCCTGTGTCGCCCTGGTGGTCTTTCTGACCGAGGTCACCTCGAATACCGCAACAGCAACAGTCTTCGTGCCGTTGATGGGGGCCTTGGCTATCGCAACAGGCTTCCACCCCTTAGTCCTCATGGCTGCAGTGGCAGTCGCCGCCTCGTGCGCCTTTATGCTCCCGGTGGCCACACCGCCGAATGCGGTCGTCTTCGGCAGCCGCGCTCTGAGCGTACCGGATATGGCGCGCGCCGGACTGACGCTTAACATCGTCACGATCGTATTAACAACGCTCTTTGTCTACCTGCTCCTACCGGTGGTGATGGGCATTGAGTTGACCGGGGCTGTGGAGGCTCCATAAAGCTCCCAGCGCGCTCCTAAGAGAGTGAGGCAGTAACCACCGATGAGCCACTGTTACTTCTCTGCAACCGCTTTGAGGGCGCGCAGCGCCCTCCGGCTTGTGTTGCCACTTGGGCTGTTGTTGGGCATCGGGTTGTTCACCTCGGCCTGTTCCGACGGTACAGCGCGCGCCGCCCCGACCGCCGAGTGCAGCGGCTCCCCGGCGGAGCTCTTCAGCGAAGCGCTGGAGGCGGCCCGCGCCGATCGTTGGCAGCGGGTCGCCCGCATTGAGCCTTGCCTCGGTGAGGCGCACCCGCTAACGGCCTACATCGACTTCCACCGCCTGCGCACCGCCTTGCCCGATATCGAACCGGCAGCCATTCATCGCTATCAGGCGCGCTACGACGACACCCCACTTCCCGACGTGATCGAGCGAGTTGCCATCGACCGCTACGCTCGCGCCGGTCGCCACCGCGCGCTGCTTGAGTTGCGCGATACTCCGCCGAGCCGTGTCCAATTGCGCTGCCAGTGGCTCTACGCGCAGTTCCGCGAGGGTGACCGCGAAGCGGCACTAAAAACCGCCTCAGAGCTGTGGTTTTGGGGGCGCTCACGGCCGGCGGCATGCGATCCGCTCTTCGATGCCGCACGCGCGGCGGGGCTTATCGATGCAGAGGCCATCTGGGAACGTCTACAGTTGTCGTTCCGCAGCAACGAGGCCGGCATGATGCGCTACTTGACTCGGCTGCTGGGTGAATACGAGGGGGCGCGGGCTCGCGCCCTAGAGCGCGGGGGGGTCTGGCTGCAACGCCTGCACAGCCGCCCTGAGCGCATCAATGAGGTGCCTAGCGAGTTGCCGCCAGCCATCCGCGATGCCCTCTTGGCCGCAGCACTCTACCGGATGGCCCACACCGATACCGCCGCCGCCCTTGAGCTCTACCAGGCGCACCAAGAGCAGGCGGAGCGGCTTGCCCCGGAAGTCCACTACGAACTGACCGATCGCCTGGCCTGGTATTCGGTGATCCGCGATATCTCGGCCAATCGCACCTGGCTCGATGCCTATCTGCACCACCGTGACGACGCCGAACTGCTCGAACACCGTATCCGCCGCGCCGTTATTGAGCAAGATTGGGCAGCGGTCTTGACCTGGATTGACCGGCTCCCAGCTGAGCAACAGGCCGCGGCCCGCTGGCAGTACTGGCGGGGACGCGCTTACGCACAGCTCGATGAGCCACAGCGCCGCGATTACGCCTTTCAGGCAGCCGCCGCCCAACGTCACTTCTGGGGGGCGCTAGCCGCCGCTCACCTCGGCATCGGCTACACGCCGCCTGGACTCAATCCACTGCCGGCGGAAAAGGCACCAGAGCCGTTGCCCCCGAGCGCTGCCCTGCGCCGCATTCAACTACTGATCGAGGCCGGTGAGTTTCGCCTCGCCGACGATGAGTGGTCGCTGCTGCTGCGCAACGCCAGTGACGCGACTGAGAAACGCCGACTCGCCGCCCAGGCCCACACTCACGGTTGGTACAGCCTAGCCATCCGGGCCGCCGCCACAGCGCGCGCCTTCGACGTATTGGAGTGGCGGTTCCCTTTCGCCTTTCGCGACGAGATCACGCGCGCCGCTGAGCGCTTCGACCTCGACCCCTACTTGCTGATGGCGATCGCCCGGCGAGAGTCGGCCTTCAATCCGCACGCTGTCTCTGGCGCCGGAGCAGCCGGACTGTTGCAGCTCATGCCAGCGACCGCACGGCAAGTCGCCGGCTGGACCGGCCACACCCCGCTGCAGCGCGACGACCTGTTCGAGCCGTCGCTCAACGCCCTGCTCGGCGCAGCCTACTTCGAGCACCTGCTCAAGCGCTTCGATGGCAACCCCATCCTCGCCTTAGCGGCGTACAACGCCGGATCGGGCCGTGTTAATCAGTGGCTCGCTAACGCCGACCTGCCCTTCGATGTCTGGATTGAGGCCGTACCTTTTCGCGAGACCCGCAACTACATCCAGTATGTGCTGATCTATCGTTTGCTCTTCGCTGAGCTCGGGGCACACCACAGCGAGGAGGAAAATCTTTCCGCTGAAGCGCTCGCACGCTTCGTCTGTCAACTTGCTACGCCGCTTCCCCACCCCGCTGGCCTACATGAGCGCTGCGAGTAGCCACCGCACCGATTTTGACCAACCGGTGCGAAAAAGCCCCATCCTTATGATAGAAAAAAAAAGGGGGGGGGAGAACGCTGCGCCCGAACGTGTAAAAAACCGGGCGAGACAAGAGAGCGCCCCTCCCAAGAGAAAGCGCCGCTGCCGAAACCGGCAGCGGCGCCGTACCTACTCGTTGCGACTACGATCCGCCGCTTAACGCCAGCGCTTGAGCACTGGGATAGCGCCCGCGATCAAGGCCAGAATCGCCAGCGTCACGAGCCAAGAGATATCAGCCGTTTCCATATGCACCTCCTTCGTCATCAGTATTCAGTGCATGTGCTACACGCAACCGCGCGCGCACGGTGGTGTCGTGTACATGCGCCGTTGGCGTATCCAGCATGCCAGATGCGAGGCCAGAGACCGACCAAGGCACCGACACACTATGCATGGTGACACGTTTGACACCGCAAGCGGTGTGCGGCATATGCGCCTACTCAACACCGTAGCGCCGATTTTTGCTACCACTCCCCCGAATGAGCGGTTATGCCGCACACCGGTCTAGCGCGGAATCGTGTCAACATGCTCCTGTGTCGGCGATGCTCATCTTGCCAGGCAAGAGCGGCCGGCATAGCCTATTGCTCGGTTTGGTCACCGTACAGACCTAAAGTAAGAACGAACCCAAGAGAAGGGGGTAGATTATGAACGAAGCAGTTTGGCTGATCTGGTTCATGGCGGCTTTGGCCCTCATCGGGGGCGCCCTCCCGATCTTTATCAAGTGGTGGCGCGATTACTGAGTGAGCGCCTAGACTGCGTGCGTCCCGACCGCTGCCGATCCAGGCGCCGGTCGGGGCTTGGTTTGCCTTCGCTTCCCCGGTCTCACGCCTGCCTTACCGATCTTACCGATCCTCACGCAGCTGCTCGTAAAGGCGGTTGAGCGCCTCCTGCGTCATATACTGCTCACGCAGTTCCGGCTGAGTGAACCCCTCTTCGGTGACTGCGGTCCGAGCCGCCACCTCGCTGATGATCGCCAGCACTTGCTCTTCGCCGAGCACCATCATCGTGCAGTATTGTTGCGAGCCGTCACGCAGAGTCAGGTAGGCGCTATGCGCCACCCGTGAGCCAGCAATCCGTTCATTGACGAGGCTGCGCGTAACCTGCTCAAAGAGCTCTCCACCCGGCACCTCCTCTTCACCAGTCTCTGTCAGCCGCCCGTATCCCTCGGCCATCGACTGGATCTGATTGCCGAGCGCAATACCAAGCTGTTGGCGTGCCTCCAAATTGGCCCGCCCACGATCGCGACCTAATGTGCCGGTCGCCGAAACACACGCCGAACTCGCCAGACCCTCGTCAGAACTTGGATTCATCACCCAGTGCGGATAACCCCGGGCGTCGATCGGTGACGCCTCACGACTCGGTGCATCAGCATCACGACCGGCACAACCGCCCAGCACCAAATTTACGCCCAGCGCGACCGCCATCCCGCAACAGGCAAGCAGTGTCGCACCGCGACGAGGCTGCCCGGCTCGTCTGTTCATCTCCATACTCGATCTCCCTTGCACGACCCGCTGGCCCACCGGATGCGATTCCTGATAGCCATTGTGCCCGCCTCGCTGGTAGTATTCCGATGAGTACTCGGGAGTTGACCCGCCCATGCACCGAGCTGGCCGCTACCAGCGATGATGATGAAATCGGTTACCGAAGTCTACGCCACATTCGCCTTCATTCTCGCGCTCGCCCTTTTCGTTCCTCCCGTCGCCTGCGCCTATACCGCATCAGCAGCGGGAGGCCCCCTTCATGGTGACTATAGCCAACACACCGGCCATGACGACGGCCACTCTGGTGCCTCCGGCGGTTATAGCAGCAATTATGGCGAGCCGGCCCCGCTGCGCGCGCGCGCGCCCCTTAGCCGAGACCGACTTGAGATCGCCCCTGGTGTCACGATCGATGAGACCGAGCACTGGGCTTTGATCGATCTGCGCGAACGCGCCATTGCCCTGATCCGGGGCGACCGAGTCGTTGAGCGGCTTGGCCCGGTCACCATCGGTCAACGCGGAGCGGCCGAAGTGCGCGAACGGGGAAGCCTGCAGAGCCCCCTCGGCGTCTTCCGGGTCATCGGCTTTAACCCGGAGAGCGAGTACCATATCTTTATCCACCTCTCTTACCCCGAGGTTGAACACATGCTGATCGGCTATCGGCGCGGCTGGGTCTCCGAGGCCACCTTGCAACGCTATCTGGCGGCGCGGCGTGCTGGCGAGATCCCGCTTCAGGATACGCCGCTCGGCGGCCAAATCGGCATCCACGGTACCGGCGCTGAGAGGCAGCGCCTCGCCCGTCACGCCCAGCAAATCGACTGGACCTACGGCTGCTATGCGGTCAGCGATGCGCAGATTGAGCGCATTGCCGACTTTCTTGAGGTCGGTGCCCCGGTCGTGGTAATCGACTGAAGAGAGAGACTGCGATGCCGGCCCCGCTTCGCCGTTGCACGTGCCGGAGCCGCTGCGCAGATCGAGTGATCTCGCGCAAAGCGTGGCACAGCCGCCCGCTTACATACTAACCTTGGTCCGATGATCCAAGACAACGACCCAAGACAAAGACAGGCTAATCCAGGGCGGGCTGATCCAAGACAGGCACTCTGGCTGATGACGATGGAGCTCTTTTCGTGATTATCGCTCAGGTCTTTTTGGCCTTTGCCTGCACAGCGATTCTGCTGCTGCTGTTTCGCCGGCCGGCTATCGAAGCAGGCCTAGTCGATCGTCCCTGTGCGCGCAAACGGCACGGCCGGGTGGTACCGCTTATCGGCGGTCTGTGCATCTTGTTCGGCTTCTTTATCGCGCTGCTACCCTCGGAGTTCGGGCTGCGCCCCTTCGAGGCCCTATTTACCAGCATGACGATGTTGCTCGTTGTGGGGGTCGTTGATGATCTCATCGATATCGAGGCGCGCATTAAACTGTTCTTTCAGGTCGCTGCAGCGCTGCTGATTACTCTGTGGGGAGGACTGCTGGTCAGTGATCTTGGCTGGTTGCTCGGACCGATGCTCCCGCTTGAGCTCGGCTGGCTGGCTCTACCGTTCACCGTTCTCTGCATCGTTGGGCTGATCAACGCCGTTAATATGTTCGACGGACTCGACGGCTTAGCCGGCGGCAGTGTAGCGATCGCCCTAGCTTGGCTCGCCCTCGCTGGCTTTCTCGGAGGCGGCGAGAAGTGGCCGATTCTGGCCCTGTTGCTCTGCGCAGCGATCTGCGCCTTTTTGGTCTTCAATGCGCGCAATCCCTGGCGACGCCGCGCTGCCTCATTCCTTGGCGACTCCGGCAGTATGATGCTCGGCGTTGCGCTGGCGTGGTTTGCCCTGGAGGCCGGCAGCGGCGCAACAGCTGTCCTCCCTCCGATCACGGTAGCGTGGATCCTCGCACTCCCCGTGCTTGATGCCTTGATCCTGTTCGGTCGCCGGCTGGTGCGTCGGCGCAGCCCTTTCAAGGCGGATCGTGAGCACCTGCACCACACGTTGACACGCGCCGGTCTTTCCCACGGTCAAATCGTTGCCTTGCTGCTGAGCGTTGGCGCCTTGTGGGGCGGCATTGGCTTTGCGGGGGCGTGGTTCGAGGTCCCCGAGAAGTGGCTAGCAACCGGTCTGCTCGCGGTCGCGTTGATGCACACCCTGATCCACGTCCGGGCCTGGCGCTTTGCCGCTTTTTTACGGCGCTACTCACGACGCAGCGGGGGGCGTTAGCCGGAGCCACACGGGCGTGGCCTCGCCACCGTAAGATGAGTATCATGCCCATTCGATCCTCGACATCGATGAAGACTCCCACATGGCCGAACAGCAACGCGATCAATACCCGCAGGTCCGTCCTCAGGATGCGCGCTTCCCGGAGGAGGCGACGACGGTACGCCACGACGATGAGATCAGCCTAGTCGACCTGTGGCTGGCCCTCGTCCGCCAGCGGCGCTGGCTTTTCGGGGTCGCCTTAGCCGTCTTCCTCGCCGGCAGCGGTTATGCGCTGACCCTGCCGAGCGCCCAGATTGAGTTCGAGACGCTGATTGAACGCAGCACCGCGGAGGACGAACCGCTCCGCAGCGCCGCGCGAGCTCGCGCCGAACTGGAGCATCTCATCATTCCTGAGCTGCGGCGCGCGCTGCGTGAGGCAGATCCCGACGGCCGACGTCCGCCTGAGGTCAAGATCTCGACCATCGAACAGACTGGCCTACTGCGCCTAAGCAGCACGACCCGGCCGGAGCGTCTAGAGCAGGTCCGGGGGTTGCACGAGGCGGTCTACGAGCACTTCGCCGAGAGCGAACAGGCCGTTTTCCAACGCACCCACAGCGAGCTGGAACGCGACCTGAAGCGCGCCCAGAACGAGCTTGCAGAACTCGCCGAGCGCTACGCCGAGCAGCGCGAATTGCTGCGTCAGCAGCTCGCCGACACGCAGAAATCTCTGCAAGACCTGCTTACCGAACGCGGCCAGCTGCTGTCACAGCGTGATGCGCTACGCGAGGAGGAGGCCGACCCCGGTACGGAGGCCGCAACGCTGGCCCAACGGCAGCGCGATCTACAGCGTGACTTGCGTGAAAATCGCGAGGAACGCGAGACCCAGCGAGCCGATCTGCGCGGTCTGGAGCGCGATTTGCACGAACTCCACAAACAGCAACGCAGTGGAGAGCGCGAGCTGACGGCACTCATCGACCGGTTGGAGGATCGTCTCGACCGTTTCGAGGAGGCCAGCCTGATCGATCTGGCCACTGAGGGTGAGACGGAAGGCAGCCGTCGCAACCTCATTATCGCACTCTCTGCCGTGCTCGGCCTGATGCTCGGCCTCTTCGCTGCCTTCTTCCGCCAGTTCCTCGAACACGTCAGGGAGGTCACGGGATCGACATCAGCGACCTCCCCGGAAACGTAATCCGGGGGCCGACGGCCACACTGCACAAGGGAGCGATATCATCGTGACGGAGAAGAATACAATCAGCGCCGACTACACCGCGGCACCCGGCTCCTTTCGTGGGCGCGTTGTCCTGGTGACTGGCGCCGCCGGCGGCATCGGCAATGCAGTTTGCCGACAGCTGGCAGCCGCCGGCGCGACGCTCGTTCTACTTGATAAGGAGATTAAGCCGCTGGAGCGGCTGTATGACCGGATCATTGAGGCCGGCGACCCGGAGCCGGCGATCTACCCGATGAACCTTGAGGGGGCGAGCTTCGATCACTTCCCTGAGGTCGGACAGCGGATCCACGCCGAACTCGGCCGGCTCGATGCCCTACTCCACGCCGCCGCGGCCCTCGGTAAGCCGGCACCGCTTGAGCTCTACGATGTCGAGGCGTGGTACCGGACCCTCCAGGTCAATCTTAACGCCCCCTTCATGCTCACACGCGCCTGCCTGCCGCTGCTGCGCCAGGCCGATCAGAGCGCGGTGCTCTTTACCTCCGATCACGGCGGGCGCTACGGAGCCCCTTACGGCGGCGCCTACGCCGTTGCCAACGCCGGCATCGAGGGGATGATGCGCGTCCTCGCTGCCGAGATGGCCGACACCACTACGGTTCGCGTCAACAGCCTCGATCCCGGCGTGGTTGGCACCGCGCTGCGCGCCCAAGCCTTCCCGTTCGAAAATCCATTCGAACTGAGACGCCCCGAACAGGTTGCCGGGGCCTTTGTACGGCTGCTCGGCCCAGACGGACGCGAGTTCCACGGCCAGGCCTTGACCATCGCCGAGCATTGAGCCGTTGCCTCACCCCGCCGCAGCAGCACCGGCGACGCGACTAGAACACTAGAATAAGGAACTAGCGAGCCGGTGACCGGCGGCGGCGCGGCGCGGGACGACGACGGCGCTTCGCCGTCGCGGATGGGCTAGCCGCGGGGGCACGCTGGCGCGCCGGCGGCTCAAGGCCAACGTGCCGGTAGAGCTCCACCAGTTGCGTCTGATCGAGCTCGCGCAGCCGGCCCTGGCGCAGATCGCGCGGCATCACAATCGGCCCATAACGCACCCGAATCAGCCGACTGACGGTCACCCCCTGTGACTCCCACAACCGCCGCACCTCGCGTTTACGGCCTTCGCTGACAATGACGTGGAACCAAGCGTTCGCCGACTCTTGCGGATCATCCAGCGGCATACCCGACTCGATCACGTCGAAGTGCGCCGGACCGTCTTCTAGCTCCACCCCATCGACTAAAACCTGCACCATCTCCTCGGTCACCGCGCCGCGAATTCGGCAGGCGTATTCGCGTTCGACTCCACTTGAGGGATGCATTAGGGCATTCGCCAGCTCGCCATCGGTGGTAAAGAGCAACAAGCCCTGACTGTTGATATCGAGCCGCCCCACCGCAATCCATCGCCCCAGGGTGCGCGGCAGCTTGTGAAAGACCGTCTTCCGGCCCTCGGGATCGGAGCGGGTTGTGATCTCCCCTTCCGGCTTGTTGTAAAGCAAGACGCGAGCCGGGGGTTGCCGATGCACCCGCTGTACCAAGCGCCCGTCGAGCTCAACTGGATCGCGCGGACCGACCCGATCGCCGAGACGCGCCGTACGCCCCGCGACTTGCACCCGTCCAGCGGCAATCGCCGCCTCCATCTCACGCCGCGAGCCGAGGCCCGCCCGTGCCAAGACCTTTTGCAGCTTCTCACCAGCTGCACCAGCGGAGCCGCATTGCTGCTCATCACCCTCACTGCTCATCGGATTCCCCTTCAATCTCCGCTGTCCAATCGGTCAACTCGGTCAACTCGGTTAACTCGGTCAACGCAGGCAACTCACTGCGATTATTCAGGCCAAAGTGGGCAAGGAAGGCGTCGGTGGTCGCATAGAGCGCCGGGCGTCCCGGCACATCCCGCCGACCCACAACCCGTATCCACTCCTGCTCTTCCAGCGTGCGAATGATCGAAGTGCTCACGGCCACCCCGCGCACCTGCTCGATCTCTCCGCGGGTGATCGGTTGCCGGTAAGCGATCAGCGCTAAGGTCTCAAGCAGCGCCCGTGAGTAACGGGCCGGACGCGCCTCCCACAGTCGAGAGATCCACGGCGCCAATTCGGCGCGAACCTGAATACGATACCCACCGGCGACCTGTCGCAGTTCGATGCCGCGCTGTGCATAGTCTTCAGCCAGGGTGGCCAGCGCCGTCTCAATCGCTTCACGCGACGGCACCTCACTATCACTCTCGGCCGCCGAGCGCGCGAAGAGCCGTTGTAACCGCTCAATGCTCAACGGCTGCCCATAGGCCAACAGAGCCGCCTCTACGATATCCTTGATTGTCGGCATCCTGATCTCTCGCCTCGCCGTAGGATCGCAGCACGCCGCTCAGCGAGCACGAACATAGATCGGAGCAAAGAGTTCAGCCTGGGTCAGCTCGACCAGCGACTCGCGCACCAGCTCGAGAAGCGCCAAGAAGGTGACCACCACGCCACTGCGCCCCTCGTGGGCAGTAAGCAGCTCCTCAAGACCGACGTAACGTCCGTGCCCGAGGCGTTCGAGCATATCACTCATGCGCTGGCGAATGCTGATCGCCTCCCGTGACACCCGATGGTGCTCGTGAAAACGAGCCCGATGTAACACGCCGCGGAGGGCTGCCAACAGGTCTGCCACCCCGACTTCGGGCACCGGTGTCGCCGGCTGACACGCCGGCGCATCGACTGTAGCGACGAAGAAATCGCGCCCCCAGCGCGGCAATTGATCGAGCTCGGCGGCGGCTCGCTTGAACCGCTCGTACTCCTGCAGACGCCGAACCAGCTCCGCCCGCGGATCCTCCACTTCCTCCTCGGCAGCAGCTAACGCAGGACGCGGCAGCAGCATCCGCGATTTGATCTCGGCTAGCATCGCTGCCATCACTAGGTATTCAGCGGCGAGTTCCAGCCGCAGCTCCTGCATCAAATCGACATACTCGATGTACTGCCGGGTGACCTCGGCGATGGGGATATCGAGGATATCGAGGTTTTGGCGGCGAATCAGGTAGAGTAGCAGATCGAGCGGCCCTTCAAAGGTCTCCAAAAAGACCTCAAGGGCATCGGGCGGTATGTAGAGATCCTCCGGCCATTGACAGAGGTAGTGATCACCAACCCGGGCTAGTGAATCGCCCTCGCTGCCCGGCGGCGGCGCCAACGATCCGTCGTTCCTTGCCGCCGCGGCCTCAAAATCGGCGCTCTGCTGCTCGCTTACCGCGATCACCGATACTCCAACCCCATCGCGCTGCGCACCTCAGAGAGCGTCGCCCGCGCCTGTTCCCGGGCACGCTCACAGCCATCGACAAGCACCGCTCGGACGTGCTCTGGATCCGCCTCGTACGCTTGCGCGCGCTCGCGAATCGGTGCCAACTCCGCCTCGACTCCAGCGATGACGTGGCGTTTGCACTCCAGACAGCCGATCCCAGCACTACGACACCCCTCCTCGACCCAGGCGCGGGTCTCCTCATCGGAGTAGACCTGATGAAGAGACCACACCGGACAGTTCCGCGGATCCCCCGGATCGTTGCGGCGCACCCGTGCTGGATCGGTCGGCATCGTACGGATCTTACGCTCGACCTCTTCGGGGGGTTCGCGCAAACCGATCGTATTCTGATACGACTTCGACATCTTGCGCCCGTCGAGCCCCGGCATCTTCGCCGTCGGGGTCAGCAACACATCGGGCTCGGGCAACAGCTCGCGGCTGGAGCCATCCAGATAGCCGAAGAGCCGCTCACGGTCGGCCACGGTGATATTCGGCTGACCATCGAGCAAGGCGTGGGCCACTTCTAGCGCCTCTCGATCACCGTCTTGCTGATAGCGTCGCCGCAGTTGATGGTAGAGACGGGCGTTCTTCTTACCCATCTTGCGCGCCGCCTCCTGCGCCTTCTCTTCGAAGTCGGGCTCGACCCCATAGAGGTGGTTAAAGCGGCGGGCGATTTCGCGCGTCAATTCAAGGTGGGCCACCTGATCCTCGCCAACCGGAACCTCGGTCGCCTTGTAGATCAGCACATCGGCCGACTGCAGCAGCGGGTACCCCAAAAAGCCGTACGTCGCCAAGTCGCGATCACGCAGTTGCTCCTGCTGATCTTTATAGGTCGGCACGCGCTCTAGCCATCCCAACGGGGTAATCATCGAGAGCAGCAGATGCAGTTCGGCGTGCTCAGGCACGCGCGACTGGATAAAGAGGCAAGCGAGCTTGGGATTGATACCGCAAGCAAGCCAGTCGATGATCATCTCCCAGACGTGCTCACCGACTACGCCGGGGGTCTCGTAGTGTGTCGTTAAGGCGTGCCAGTCGGCGACGAAGAAAAAACAATCATATTCGTTCTGCAAACGCACCCAGTTCTTGAGCACCCCGTGATAGTGCCCCAGGTGC
This sequence comes from Halorhodospira abdelmalekii, assembly GCF_016583625.1. GTDB lineage: Bacteria > Pseudomonadota > Gammaproteobacteria > Nitrococcales > Halorhodospiraceae > Halorhodospira > Halorhodospira abdelmalekii. The sequence continues at coordinate 54,695 of NZ_NRRN01000012.1, forward strand.
AGACGCCCGGTCGGGCGCATGCCCGACAGGACACGCCCAGGTTGGGTATTGAGGTTAACCAACACGTTCTCCTTGATCGCTGCTGCAGGGGGTGGGCAACTTCCTGAGCGCTCTGGAGCGATTCAGGAGCCACTCAGGGAGCGCCGCCCAAACCGGCCACCCCCAGAACCGCCCAGGGGTGACCACTCAGAGCCGCTCAGGCACTCTCAAAGACGCTGGTATCACCGACCCCGGTGCGAACGACCTCAGCCGCCTCGCCGGTCAAGTCGATGACGCTGCTCGGTCCCCCGCCTGTAGCACCGCCAGCGATCACCGCATCGATGCGTTTGCCAATACGCTCGCAGATCTCGTACGGATCATCGAGCGGCTGCGACTCACCAGGCAGCTGCAGCGTCACGCTCATCAACGGCTCGGTCAGTGTCTCGGTCAAGGCACGGGCGACCGGGTGATCCGGCACGCGGATGCCAATCGTCTTGCGCTTAGGGTGTTGCAGGCGGCGCGGCACCTCACTGGTCGCCCGCAGGATAAAGGTGTAGGGCCCCGGGGTGTGGGACTTGAGCAGACGATAAGCGTAGTTTTCCATCTTGGCGTAGGTGCCGATATCTTTGAGATCCTTACAGGCAACGGTAAAATTGTGATCATCCGGGAGGCGCCGTATTTCGCGAATACGATCGAGGGCCGCCTTCTCGCCCATGCGGCAACCAAGCGCATAACTGGAATCTGTCGGGTAGGCGATGACTCCGCCCGCAATGAGGATGTCGACAGCCTGCTTGATCAGGCGTGGCTGCGGTGTCTCCGGGTGAACCTCGAAGTACTGAGCCATAATTCCCCTCTCTTCCGTTAACGCCCCCACAACGTGGGGCCCGTCCTCATTGTACTAACCATCCGAGAGGCATTGCCACGAAGCGTTGCCGTAGCCATACACGAGCATTGCCTCAACTACGGCTCACAGCCCATGGCTAAACAAAGGCCAAAGCCATACACCGGACCCGGTTCGCTCTCACACCGGGCAGACTACAGCAAAAACTGTGATAGCCTCTTGGCCGCAATAACGCCTCGCAAGGGCCTATACCGTTCAACGAATACGATCCCTAAGGCACTCAAGCAAGGCACTCAAGCAAGACACTCAGACAAGCAACCCGACACACGAGGTCACCCCATGTGGTACGCCATCATTAGTCACGACGTAGAGCAGAGCCTGCCGCTAAGACAGCAGGCACGCCCAGACCATCTAGCACGACTTGAGCAGCTCCGAGAGGAGGGCCGACTGCTGCTCGCCGGACCCTGCCCTGCGGTGGATAGCGAAGATCCAGGGGAGGCTGGCTTCCTAGGCAGTTTGGTAGTCGCCGAGTTCGACTCCCTCGCGGCCGCGCAAGCATGGGCTGAGGCCGACCCGTATGTAACCGCTGGAGTCTATAAGGGCGTCGAGGTCCGCCCCTTCAAGGCCCTGCTTCCCTAACCCCACCGACAAAGCAGCGGCGGTTCGCCATACCGCTAAGAAAAACGGGGGCGCAGCAGCCGCCCCCGCTTCATCACTGCCTCTCCTTGCTCTGCCTACTGCGCAGGAGGCGTCAGACCGTCGCTATTGCGCTTCCAGACCTCGTAGTTAAGCGCCGAGGCAAAGCTCGCCCACGCCAGGTAGAGCAGGAAGAGCAACCCAGCCAACCAGTCGATTGCGACGAAGACCCCGGTCGTCAACAGGACCGAGACCCACATGAGGCAAATCACCACCAGCGCCGTAAAGATCTGCTGCAGACCGAAGAAGATCGGCGTCCACAGGGTGTTCAGCGCCAATTGCAGCGCCCACAGCGCCAACGCCAGCGGCACGATCTCAGCGCCCGACATCCCGACGCGCCACGCAGCGATGGCCATCGCTGGATACATAATGGCCCAGCCTAGTGGAAAGACCCAGTTCGGCGGGGTCCAATCGGGTTTATTCAAGCGCTCATACCACGGCCCCGGTCCAAAAAAGTGACCGGTCGCCGCAGCAACTCCGCAGGCAGATAAAAAAACCAAGAAAACCAGTAAGCTCACGTCAATCACTCCTCCACTGCTTGGGTGCATCGGCCGTGGGGTATTGTTGCACTTCGCACCCCCTCTGCCCAGCACTTTTGGCGACCCAAATCGTCCACCTGCACGTCATCCTTTCTAGCTGCCCTCTCCCCCCCCTGTTCCCCAGCACACGTTAGGGGCTAGGATAGAGGGAGGATCTAGTCCATTTGCATACGAGGCACCGCTCATGGAAATTGCCGGTGAATCGCACCGCGGCTATACCCGCTCACGCAACGAAGACCGCATCGACTGGGATCGGCGTGCCGGGGTCGTTGTCCTAGCCGACGGCCTCGGTGGCCTCCCGTTTGGGTGTGAGGCCGCCCGCCTGGCCGTCGATACCGTGATCCATATCGCGCGCGCGCACCACGGCGCCGATCACACTTGGCTCGAATCGGGCGGCGACCCCGCCGATCTAATCCAACTCGCCAACCGCGCGGTCCTCTCTTACACCGAGCGCGACCGCCGCTACGAGGGCATGGGCACGACTCTTGCCCTACTCTGCGCTGCCCCCGACGAGATCGCCGTGGCCCACGTCGGCGATTCGCGCATCTATCGGCTACGCGGACAACAACTCGAACGCTTAACGCGCGACCACACCCCCGTACAACGCGCTCTGGAGGCCGGCGAAATCAGCGTCGAGGCGGCGCGCTACGCCCCGGAACGCAACATGCTTGAGCGCGCACTCGGCGCGGTCACGCGCGCTGAGCCCGACGTGACGCACTTACCGCGGAGCACTGACGATCTCTTTCTGCTGTGCTCCGACGGCCTCAGCGGACACGTCGACGATGAGACGATTCGTCAAATCCTCATCGACCATGCGCAGAGTCCACTACAGGAGCGCTGTCACAAACTAATCGAAGCCGCCCTAGAGCACAGCGGAGAGGACAACGTCTCAGTCATTCTTGTGCGCTGCTGAGCGGAGCCGGGCGCGGGTCTTGAACGCGCGCGCCTTCAGCGGCGCTTGCGCCGCTTCGCCTTGGTAATCTTGGCGTGCCGAATCATCCGCTGACGTCGCCGTTGCTGTCGCTCAGTCAGCGGATTGGGGCGGTCCGCAAATGGGTTCTCGCTCGCCCGGTATTCAATCCGCACAGGCGTGCCGTGGAGTTCGAAGGCATTGCGAAAGTGGCGCTCTAGATAGCGCGTGTAGGCAGGCGGTAAGCGATCGACCTGATTGCCGTGGATGATGATCCGTGGCGGCTGATGCCCCCCTTGGTGCGCGTAGCGCGGCTTAATCCGGCGCCCACGAGAGTGCGGCGGTTGGTGTGCGGCGAGCGCTCGGTGGAGCGCTTCGTTCAGAGCCGACGTGGTCAGGCTGCGGGTCGCGGCCTGATGCGCACGTACAACAGAGTCGAGCAATAAACCGACCCCACTACCGTGCAGCGCCGAGACAAAGTGCTGGCGAGCGAAATCGAGAAAGACTAAGCGCCGTTCCAGGTCGCGTTTGACCTTGCGTCGCTGGTCAACTTCGAGTCCGTCCCACTTGTTGATCACCAACACCATCGCCCGTCCAGCCTCCAGTGTATGGCCCGCCAAGTGGGCATCCTGCTCGGTCACCCCTTCCTGCGCGTCGATCACCAGCAGCACCACAGAGGCTCGCTCTATCGCCTCCAGGCTTTTAACAACACTGAACTTTTCGACCATCTCATGAACCCGGGCCCGGCGCCTTACGCCGGCGGTATCGATGAGCGTGTAGTGGCGTCCGTCACGCTCGAAAGGGATCGCGATGCTGTCGCGGGTAGTCCCGGGCTCATCGTAGACCACCACCCGCTCCTCGCCGAGAAGGCGATTGATCAACGTCGATTTGCCAACATTCGGGCGCCCAAGAACGGCTACCGCGATACTTGAGTCGGCCTCAGGTGCAACAGCATCGGCTCCCTCGCCCTGCTCCTCACCACCGGCTGCACCATCAAGAACATCACCAAGGGCATCACCAAGAGCATCACCGGGGACGACATGTGAAACACGTCTATCCGATTGATTTTCATCAGATTCAGGAAGAGGGGGCGTCTCAAGATCACGGCCACAGGCGGCAAAGAGGCCGGAGAGCAAAGGCTCAACACCGCGCCCGCGATTGGCGGCAATGGCGTAGATCGGCGCCAAACCGAGGCGGTGAAACTCGGCACAGGCCAGATGACGGCTAGCACCGTCGCTCTTGTTGACAGCCAATACGATCGACCGCCCTGCAGCACGCAACTCCGCTGCAATCTGCTCATCGCCAGCGGTCAGCCCCGCTTGCGCATCGACCAACAGCACAACCACATCGGCCTCGGCGATAGCGATACGAGCCTGCTGGTGCATCACCTGTCCGGGGCCAGTACACTCTTCCCCCATCCCCCCGGTATCGATCACGATCGCGCTGACACCCCGGTAGCGGAGCACTCCGTATTGACGATCTCGCGTTAGCCCGGGGTAGTTCGCCACCAGGGCGTCACGCGTGCGGGTGAGGCGATTGAACAGGGTCGACTTGCCGACGTTAGGCCGACCGACTAAAGCGATAACTGGGCGCATGAGACTCTGCTCAACTGAGTGGTTAGGAATCACCGCACCGACGCAGCCGAGCTCGTGAGCCAGCACGCCGATAGCGCTCCACTATACAAAAAAGCGGCCCAGCGGACGGACCGCCAGACCGCTCTTCGGGCCTTACCCCGCTACCGAGAGCGCGACTCAAGCCCGCCCCCTCCCCGCTTGTGCTTCTTGCAGGTACCAGCGGGCCGGGGCAGGCTCTATATCATGGCGTCGATCTCACTGCCGCCAGTATCGAACGCACCGTCGAGGTCGCCATCGGCGCCGTAGGTCGCGGCACCCTCATCGCCGCTCTGACCGGCGAAGGCATCATCACCGACCTCGCCGCCCGCCGCGACCGACGAGAGTTCGACGGTATCGCCAGCCCCGCCATCACCACCGAACTCGGAGCCACCGACCTCGCCCGTCTCCGCTCCAGCGAACGGATCGTCGTCGAGCCTATCATTGGAAGACGGCGGCGGCATCCCCGCAGCACCTGCACTTCCACCGATTCCTCCGACTGCAACCATACAACCTCCCTCAGCGCTTAGCTTTCGCTAGCTCGTGCATGCATCGTATCGCGTTGCCGTAGCAATGCGCGCCGCGGGCTCTCTCTGCTCTGGTCATCCATAACCGACCGGCCATCCATCGCCGGCCTTACCAAATACTCAAAGCTATCGCCCTTGCCCCTGTTATCGACTGACTCGGTCTCGACTTTAACCGTACCTTAACCAACCGTGCGCAACCGCACCGGGGCCGCTCTCTAAGATCAGAGCCACGGTCGGCCTCTAAAGCCGCCCTTCGTTGATCTGCACATCGGCCTCTTCGCGCAACGCCTCCAGAAAGGCGCGAAAATCGGTATGGGCAACAAGCTGCCCCAGCTGTTGACGCAGCTGCTCGCGCTCCTCTTCGGCAAGGTCGTCCGGTCTGCCCGGCTCGATCTCTTGCACACTCACCAGCGCAATTGTATCAGCGGCAACCTGGACGCTGCCAACCGCGCCATCGGCCAGCGCAAAGGCCTTGCGCACGACTGCCTGAGGGTGACCGCGATCATCGCGGCGAACAGGTCCGGCGGCGAACAGCTCGATTCCGTGCGCCGCCGCCTTCTCCTCCAGGGTTGCGTCCGCCCCTTCGGTAAGTTCTGCGCTCCACCGCTCCGCCTGTGCCCGCGCCTCATCAAGGGCGCGCTCGCGGCGCAGATCGGCACGGATCTCATCGGCCACCTCGACAAGCGGGCGCGGCGCCGGCGGCCGATACGCCTCAAGACGCACCACGAAAAAACGTCCGCCGGAGACCTCAATCAGATCACTGTTATAGCCGTGTTCGCGCACATCCTCGCTGAAAGCCGCGGCGACGATCTCAGGATACTGTGCCAGCCCATCATCATCGCCACCGTCACGAGTCAACCACCCACTGTGCGCGATCTTGCGGCCGACTACCTCGGCCGCTGGCTCGAGACTCTCCGGCCGCTCAAAGGCGACATTGGCCATCTCATCGATCAAGCCCGCATCGGCAAGTTCATCCTCGTGCACTTCGAGATAGGCCAAGCGCACCGCCTCTGGCGCCATATAGTCGAAGGAACGCTCCGCGTAACGGCGCTCAACCTCACTATCGGTCACCTCGATTTCATCGAGAAAAGCTGCCGCTTCGAGCTCGACGTACTCAAAGCGGCGGCGCTCCTCTTGGATGCTCACCAGCTGATCAAGCTGCCGCGGCACCACCGCACCACCAACCCGCAGCGCCTCCTCCAGCGTAGCGATCAGCAGATCCTCGCGGACCAACTGTTCATACTGCTCCGGGGTCAAGCGGTTTTGCTGCAACAACGCCCGATAACGCTCGCGTGAGAAACGTCCGCCCTCGTGAAAAACCTGCTGATTGCGGATCGCCTGGGCGACCTCCTCATCGCTAACGCGCAGGTTCTGACGCTCGACATAGGCCTTCAGCAGGCGCTCATCGATCAACTCCTGCAGCGCCTCGCGGCGCAGGCTCTCCTCATCGAACATTCCCGGTGGCAGCTGCCCACCGAAGAGCTCGCGCAACTGCATGCGCCGCTGATCGACGGCACGGTTCAGTTCGTGACGGACGATCTCTTCACCGGCGACCTTGGCTATGACCGCATCGCGATCGCTGCCACCCGTGAAGTGGTCGTAACCGCCCATGAAAATGAATGGCAAGGCAATCAGCCCGATCACCACCCAGGCGATCCACCCCTTAACCCCGTCTCGTATAGCTTGAAGCATCCGTTATGCTCGCTAGCGGTTCGGAAACAGGCACAAAAAAAGCGCCCCCCAAGCGACGGGGACGCCTCATTGCGACCTAGCAGCGGTCGACTCGTAGTTGGCGGAGCGGACGGGACTCGAACCCGCGACCTCCGGCGTGACAGGCCGGCATTCTAACCAACTGAACTACCGCTCCGTAATTGCTCCCCACTTGCAGCTCCTGGTGGGTGGTGAGGGGTTCGAACCCCCGACCTTCGCCTTGTAAGGGCGACGCTCTCCCAGCTGAGCTAACCACCCCGACAACAGGAGCGCCTAGTTTATCGCATCCTTGAGCGCTTTACCAGGCTTAAAAGCCGGAACCCGCGATGCCGGGATGTTAAGCGCCTCTCCCGTCTGCGGATTGCGGCCAGTCCGAGCCGCGCGCTCGCGTACCGTAAAGGTGCCAAACCCAACCAGGGTGACTTGATCACCTTCCCTCAACGCTTCAGTGACGGATTCTACCACAGCGTCTACGGCACGTGAAGCGGCAGCCTTCGAAAGATCGGCGGAATCGGCCACCGCCTCAATCAGCTCAGTCTTGTTCATTCCAACGTCCCCTTACCTGTGTACGGTTCTAATTAGTTGTTGTTGAGTTGACCACTCGCCAGAGGCACGGAGGCTCAAGTCTCTCCCGCCCTGCCCCCGCGAACCCGCTCGCCGCCTACCATATCACGCTCTGCAACTCCCCCCAACCAGTCCGCGCTCTGGCGCGACTACGAACCCACTGATCTCAATCAGTGCGGGCGCGCGGTGTCGCTATCACCCTCGCCACCCGCTACCGAAGCGCGCTGTGAGGACGCCTCCTCCCCCTGAACTCCGTCCTCGGGCAGCGGCTGCGGCAGCCGCGTCAAAGCCACATCGAGCACCTCGTCGATCCAGCGCACCGGGCGGATCTCCAGCTTACTGGTCACCTCCTTAGGCACCTCGGCTAAATCCTTTTCATTCTCGGTGGGAATAAGCACCGTCTCGATGCCACCGCGTAACGCTGCCAGTAGTTTCTCCTTAAGCCCGCCGATCGGCAACACCTCGCCACGCAAGGTAATCTCGCCGGTCATACCAACCGCCGCCCGCACCGGAATGCCGGTTAACGCCGAGACCAACGCAACACACATACCGGTGCCGGCTGATGGGCCGTCCTTGGGGATGGCCCCTTCGGGGACGTGGATATGGTAGTCGTGCTGGGCGTAGAACTCCGGGTTGAGTCCCAGGGTGCGCGCACGACTGCGCACGACTGTGCTCGCCGCATCGATCGACTCTTTCATCACCTCACCGAGTTGCCCGGTCTGAATCGCACGCCCCTTACCAGGAACCACCGCCACCTCGATGGTCAACAACTCGCCACCGACCTCGGTCCACGCCAACCCCGTCGCCTGCCCAACTCGATCCTCGGTCTCCGCCTTACCAAAGCGATAGCGGCGCACCCCGAGATACTTATCAACGTTGCGCCGAGTGATCTGCACGCCCCGCACCTCGGCACTGCCACCACGACGGCGCGCTTTGCTCTCCTGTTCGACAAGACCTTTGACCACTTTACGACACATCGTCGCCAACTCACGCTCAAGATTGCGCACCCCAGCCTCGCGCGTGTAGTGGCGAATCAAGTCACGAACCGCGCTCTCCTTAACGTCAAGCTCACCACGCCGCAGGCCGTTGGCCTTCATCTGCTTAGGCAGCAGGTGGCGCTTAGAGATCGCAACCTTCTCCTCCTCGGTATAGCCCGGCAGACGGATCACCTCCATGCGATCAAGCAACGGCGCCGGGATATTCATCGTATTGGCGGTACAGACGAACATAACCTCGGAGAGGTCGAAATCGACCTCCAGATAGTGATCGCTAAAGCTATGATTCTGTTCCGGGTCGAGCACCTCAAGTAGCGCGGAGGCCGGGTCGCCGCGAAAATCCATCGCCATCTTATCGATCTCGTCGAGCAAAAAGAGCGGGTTGCGCTTACCCACCTTGCTCATATTCTGAACGATCTTGCCTGGCAATGAGCCGATATAGGTGCGCCGATGGCCACGAATCTCGGCCTCATCGCGCACACCACCAAGCGACATCCGCGTAAACTGCCGGTTGGTTGCTCGTGCAATCGACTGCCCAAGCGACGTCTTGCCCACGCCGGGCGGCCCCACCAGACAGAGAATCGGGCCCTTGAGCTTGCGCACCCGCCGCTGTACGGCCAGATACTCGAGAATCCGCTCCTTGACCTTCTCAAGGCCGTAGTGATCGGCATCGAGCACCTTCTGTGCTCGCTGCAGATCGTGACGCACCTTGCTCTTCTCTTTCCACGGCAGGCTGACGATCCAGTCGAGGTAGTTGCGCACGACCGTAGCCTCGGCCGACATCGGCGACATCATCTTGAGCTTATTGAGCTCCTGACGCGCCTTGTCGAGCGCTTGCTGCGGCATCCCTGATCCGTCGATCTTACGCTCAAGCTCTTCGACCTCATTCGGCACATCCTCGAGCTCGCCGAGCTCTTTTTGGATCGCCTTCATCTGCTCGTTGAGGTAGTACTCGCGCTGTGACTTCTCCATCTGCTGCTTAACGCGCCCGCGGATGCGCTTTTCGATCTGCAGCACATCGATCTCGGACTCGATCAGCCCCATGATATGCTCAAGACGTGGGCGCACATCCTCCATCTCGAGGACTTCCTGCTTCTCCTCGACTTTCAGCGCCATATGCGCAGCTATGGTGTCGGCGAGCCGCCCCGGCTCCTCAATCCCGGCAATCGAGGAGAGGATCTCCGGGGGGATCTTCTTATTGAGCTTGACGTACTGCTCGAAGTGGCTCATTGCTGATCGGGCGAGCACTTCAAGTTCACGATCCTGCGGATCGGCCGTCGGCTCGATAACCGGCTCAAAACGCGCCGCTAGGTAGTCGCCGCCATCGATCAGCTCACCTAACCGTGCCCGCTCACTGCCCTCAACGAGCACCTTGACTGTGCCGTCGGGCAGCTTGAGCATTTGCAAAATTGCCGCCACCGTACCGTAGGCGTAGAGATCGTCGGGCGCCGGCTCATCGACTTCAGCATTGCGCTGCGCCACCAAAAAGATCCGCTTATCTTCCCCCATCGCGGCTTCCAGGGCGTGGATTGAGCGCTCACGGCCAACAAACAGCGGGATCACCATGTGCGGATAGACAACGACATCACGCAGCGGCAGCACCGGGATCTGCACGGGCGGCTCAGCACCCGCCATTGCAGCGTGATCCGGCTTGCTCTCGTCGTTTTCGTTGCTCATCGAGCCTACAGCCTGCGAGCCTTGGGGCTTGGATGACATGCGCTAAGAACCTCGCTAATGGGCAGAAACGATCACCGGGCAGCGTGCTTGCCGCACACGAAGCCGCCGTAAACCGACGACCCGAGCACAGCGCGCCCGGTGCTCACTCAGGAGGTGTGGGGGTAAGGACGGCACATTTCAACACACGCCGACCGGAAAACGCCGACGACAAGGGCTCCGCCCCGAGGCCGCAAGGCTTGTAGTAAACCCAAGCGACTGCTCTGCCTCCGGCCGCCACTGCCGAAGACTTATTCTATTCGTCAGAGGAGGCGGCTTTGGTGCACTCGGGGCCCGCATAGACGATGTAGGGCTGGTTCTCGCCGGCGATCACCGACTCATCGACCACCACCTTGCTGACATTCTCCATCGAGGGCAGCTCGTACATGGTCTCAAGCAGCACCTGCTCCAAAATGGTGCGCAGACCGCGCGCTCCGGTCTTGCGCTCCATGGCCTTATGCGCCACGGCACGCAGTGCATCCTCGCGCAGATCAAGCTCGACGCCCTCCATCTCGAAGAGCTTACGGTACTGCTTAACCAGGGCGTTTTTCGGCTCACGCAGGATCTCAATCAGCGCCGGCTCATCGAGCTCATCCAGCGTCGCAACCACGGGCAGACGGCCAACGAACTCAGGAATCAAACCGTACCGAACCAGATCGCTTGGCTCGACGGCACGCAGCATGGCGCCCACGCTTGCCCGCTCCTGCTCGCCCTTGATCTCTGCCGAGAAACCGATACCACCCTTCTCTGAGCGCTCACGGATCACCTTGTCAAGCCCGGCAAAAGCCCCGCCACAGATGAAGAGGATATTGCTCGTATCGACTTGCACGAACTCTTGCTGCGGATGTTTACGGCCACCTTGCGGCGGCACTGCCGCGGTTGTCCCCTCGACGAGTTTAAGCAGCGCCTGTTGCACACCCTCGCCAGAGACATCCCGGGTAATCGAAGGGTTATCGGCTTTACGCGACACCTTGTCGATTTCATCGATGTAGACAATACCGTGCTGTGCTCGCTCGACGTCGTAGTCGCACTTCTGCAACAGCTTCTGGATGATATTCTCGACGTCCTCGCCGACGTAACCGGCTTCGGTCAACGTCGTTGCATCAGCAATGGTAAACGGCACATTGAGCAGTCGTGCTAACGTCTCGGCAAGCAGGGTCTTTCCCGAACCGGTTGGACCGATGAGCAGGATGTTGCTCTTGCTCAGCTCAACGTCGTCGCGATCACTGCGCCGTTCAAGCCGCTTGTAGTGATTATAGACCGCGACCGCGAGCACTTTCTTGGCGTGCTCCTGGCCGATGACATACTCATCCAGTACGCGGTTGATCTCATGCGGCTTGGGCAGACCGCCCTCCTCCGTTTCAGCACTCTCCTCGAGCTCCTCACGGATGATATCGTTGCACAGATCAACGCACTCATCGCAGATGAAGACCGACGGCCCGGCAATGAGCTTGCGGACCTCCTGTTGGCTCTTGCCACAAAAGGAGCAGTAGAGCAGCTTGCCGCTCTCTTCGCCCTTGCCCTGTTTACGATCACTCATGCCTTGGCCTCCCAAGTTCCACAGTTCACTCCCGATCTGAGGGGGTTGGTGTAGTGTAAGTGATTGATGGGGTTTGTTTGACCCCCATATTTCGCGCGAATTCTTGTTGTGTCACGTGTCAATGCCTTGCTCCTTGA
>NZ_NRRN01000013.1 GCF_016583625.1 Halorhodospira abdelmalekii
ACCCCTCCGGGCACGGCGCGGGCGGCGATCCATTCGCCGGCGGTTGGCGCGATTCCAACCCGCTAATCGTAAGCAGCACTGTTCGGCTTACGTCCGTAGGAATGGTTTTCTATGGTTTTAGGAACGGCTGCCAATATGGACAGGGATTCCTATTCAGTTCGCCGCTGCCGGCCGAGGAATTAGACTACTGTCTGCGCACAAGTCAGGTCTAGCTTGGTCTAGTTCTAATCGGTACGCAACCACGATACGCCTAGATGCGTCAGCAGCGCCGTGACTACGGCCCAGATCATCAAGCTAGAGACCATCCAGAGTGCGGCTCGTTGCTGCTCTGAGCCCAGGGCCAGGCTCATGACCGCAGCCAAGTGAATCCCCGTCACGAGCGGTGCTGTCATAGCCAGACCGGGCAGACCGTAGCGCTCCCAGATCCGCATCGCGTGCGCCCCCCATTTCCGCTGAATGGGTCCGTAGCGCCGCTCCCAAGTGCGGAAAAGCGCAATGATCAGAAAGATCGGCAGAGCATTCCCGATCAATGCAGTGAGCGTAACCAGGGGCAGTGAGAGCCCCATGGCCGCGCCTGCGGGGATGACGATCAACAGCTCAATCCACGGTGTAGCGGCGAGTACGAAGATAAGCAAGTACTGGAGAAGCAGGTCCATGCAGAAGCCTCGTTCGGGCTACTTCTCGCTCGCCGGCCGGGCGGTCAGGGTCGCGGCTCTACCCGTGAGGATGAGTCGGCCGTCATCATCACCTATGTCGAAGGCGGTGACCGCGGTTAGGGCGTCGAGGAAGCTGCGCTCCAGCGCCATGAGCGGTTCCGGGCATGCCATCCGGGTGGTAGCGATCGCCCCGAAGGTTAGATTCTCGCCGGTCAGATGGAACTCGCCGTGGTAGCGGTTGCAGGGTACGGCACCGGCGATTTGGCCCTCTTCGCCGTCAAACTGCAGGGTGACCCGTGCGTGATCGGCCAGCGACTCTTCGGCGATCCGCTCCATCACCCACTCCTGGCCGGTGAGCAGTTCCAGCGGTTCGCCACCGCAGCCGTGCAGACCCTCTTGCCAGTCGCCATTCTGACCGGTCTGGCCGTTTTGGCTAAGTTGTTGGCTATGTTGTTGGTCATAGACGTGGAGGGTGACCGTATAGGGGTGCGGCATGCCGCTCATGCTATCGCGGCAGAGCTGCGCCTGGGCGGTCACCACGATGCGTTCTTCGCCATCGGCAGCTTGCCACTGGTGCACGGTCTCCACGAGCGCTCCCGTAAGGTCTGCCTGGGCGGCGCGCTCTGTTTCGATCTGCGGAATTTGTCGCGTGACCGGCTCCAGTGGAAGCACCCGCCGCGCAGTGCCGTAGTCGGTCAGCCAGACGACATGCCCCGACTGGATCTCCACATGCCAGCTCGGCTCTTGGCCGTAGGCGCGAAAGGGCAGTGCGGGGGAGGGGGCCGGTGAGCGACTCGCCGGAGCGGCCGTCTTATCGTCGGTATCGTCACCACTCCCTGCATTGGCCCCATCGGTTACATTGGCCTCAATGGCCTCGCCCCAGCCGCCGCCGAGCGCTTTGAAGAGAGTGGCGATAGCAGTTAAGCGATCCCGCACGGCGGCGACCTCGTTGAGCTGCGCCTCGAGCAGTGACCGCTCCGCATCGAGCAGCTGCAACCGCCCGATCAAGCCCTCGTCGTAGCGGATCTGCGCGATCTCCTGGGTCTCTTCCACCGCCTCGATCAACTCGCGCAGGGCGTCGATGCGCGCCGTACTGCTCTCATAGAGCACCATGGCATCGCGGATCTCGCGAAACGCTGCGGTGATGGTCGCCGTGTAGCGGGTCTCGGCCTGATCGCGCAGCGCCTCGGCGGTCTCAATACGGGCGCGACTGCGACCGAAGTCGAACAGCGGACCGCCGACTGAGGCACCGATCGTTCGCGTTTCGGACGCACCGGTGAACAGGTCGTCGATGTTCGGGGCGACGGTGCCGATCACGGCGCTGAGGCTAACGCGTGGCAGCCGGTTCGCCTCGGCCACGCCAATCTCAGCGGTGGCCGCGATCAGTCCTGCTTCGGCAGCACGGATGTCGGGGCGCCGGCGCACGATCTCGGCGGGGGCATCGGCCGGTGCTCCCGTCGGCACTCTTAAGTCGCGGAGCGAGTGATCGCCGAAGTCGAACTCGGCAAGAAAGGCGCCCGGTTCAGCGCCAATGAGCATAGCCAGCGCACTCTCCAGGGTCAGCACCTGCTCGCGCAGCGGCGGGATCTGTGCTCGGGCCGAGGCCAACTCGGAGCGGGCCTGGCGCAAAGCCAGCACGTCGGCCTCGCCCTCTTGGTAGCGAATCGCCTCCAGCTTCAGGGTGCGTTCACGCAGGGCAACACGCTCCTCGGCGATGACGAGCTGCTCCTCGGCCGCCCGCAGGCTGACGTAGGTCGTCACAACGTCGGCGGCGATATTCAGGCGCACGGCATCGCGACTGAAGGCCGATTGTTCCAGCATCGCCTCGGCCGCCTCACGCTGGCGCGCCAGCCGCCCCCAAAGGTCGACCTCGTAGCCGAGAATGCCGGAGAGCGAGAAGAGATTCCCGGTACCGGCCGCCTCGGGCAGCGGGCTGATCGTCTCGGGGCGACGCTCGCGTGCCGCCTCGGCCTGGGCGTTGAGCGTCGGCCGACGCTCGGCCTCAGCGAAGCCGAGGCGGGCGTGCGCCTCGCGAACCCGCTGGGCCTGGAGGCGGATATCGAGGTTCTCATCGAGGGCACGCGCCACCAGCTCATCGAGCAGTGGGTCGTCGAAGTGCGCCCACCAGCTGCGCCACACCTCGCCCTCGCGACCGGTGAACAGGTCGTGCTCCGGCCACTCCTGCGGCAGCTCGGTGACCGGCTGCTCATAGTCGGGGCCGAGTGCACAGCCGGCGCTCAGGAGGGCGGCAGCGGCCAAACCCAGCAGCTTATGCGGCCCCCAACGAAGCACATCTCGGCCGATGGTATGGTGCCTATCACGCTGCGTGGTAGTGGTATGGGAGGGGCGTGCACCGTGACGCCCAGCGTGCCGCTCCCCATTACACCGCACCCTGCAACAGGCCCGCAGCAGTGACTGAAGCAGTGCGTTTGATAGCTCCCTCGACATCAGCTTAGACATGAACTCAGACAGCGACTTAGATGGGGTCATGGGACTGCTCCTCTTCCCGGCGCTGGTTGTCGTGCCGCTCACTGCGTCGCTCACGGCGCCAGGTCGCTAGATCCTCCAGTAGCTTGTAGAACAGCGGGACAAAGAGCAGTGCCAGCGTGCTCGCCGCCACCATGCCACCGACAACCACGGTGCCGATGGCATGGCGGCTCACAGCGCCGGCCCCGGTAGCAAAGACCAGCGGCAGTGAGCCGATGATGAAGGTCATCGCCGTCATCATGATGGCCCGAAAGCGTTGCTGTGCCGCCGCCATTGCCGCCTGTGTCGACGACATCCCGGTACGGCGGTTCTGCGCGGCGAACTCGACGATGAGGATGGCGTTCTTCGCCGCCAGCCCGATCAGCACCAGCAGCCCGATCTGGAAGTAGATGTCGTTCGGGAAGCCGCGCAGCACCGAGGCCAAGGCCCCACCCAAGACCGCAAAGGGCACCGCGGTCACCACCGCCAGCGGCAGTGTTACGCGCTCATACTGCGCAACGAGGATCAGCACCACCATGATCAGCCCGAGGGCGAAGGCCAGCGCCCCGGTCGCCTCCGCAGCCTCAAGCTGATACGCCTCGCCGACCCAGCCTAAGGTGCCGTCATCACCGCCGAAGTGCTCACGCTCCAACGCCCGCAGCGCGTTCAGCGCATCACCCGTGGTGTAGCCGGGGGCGGGGTCGGCCATGATCTTGGTGGCGGTGAAGAGGTTAAAGCGATCGATCAGATCGGTCCCCTGCTGGCGCTCAATCGTCAGCAGGTTGCTGACCGGCAGCATTTCACCTTCATGATTGCGGACAAAGACGCGGTTGAGATCCTCCGGCTGGCTGCGGTAGTCGGCCTCGGCCTGCATATTGACCTGCCAGTTGCGCCCCAGGTAGGTGAAGTCGTTGACGTAGAGCGTCCCGAAGGTGCTCTGTAAGACGGTAAAGACCTCGTTGATCGGCACTCCGGCCGCCTTCGCCTTCTCGCGATCGATGGTCACCTCGTAGCGGGGCCGCTGGGCGTCGAATAGAACGTTGACGTTGGCCAGTTCAGGCTGTTCGTTGGCGAGCGCGGCAAAGCGCTGCGCGATGCGCTGGATCTCCTGCGGGGAGCGGTTTCCGGGCAGTTGCAGGTAGCCTTCGACCCCGCCGGTCAACGACAGCCCCATGATCGGCGGCGGGATAAAGGCGATGACGTTGCCCTCGGGCAGCTGCATCCCGACGCCCATGACGCGTTGAGCGATCGCCGCTGCTTGCTGCTCAGGCCGCCTGCGCTCGCTCCAGTCGGTCAGGTTGATGAAGAAGACCCCGGCGTTTGGCCGCAGCGATTGCGAGAGGATATCGAAGCCGCTGACACCAGCGACGTTGGCCACCTCGTCCATCGCCAGCAGGTGCCCGGCAAGCTCGCTGCTGAAGGCCTCGGTGCGGGCCAACGACGAGGCCGCCGGCAGCATCGGTGCGGCGAGCACCACGCCTTGATCCTCCTGCGGCACCAGGCCATCGGCCATGCGCGTGAGCAGCACGCCGGCCAGCGCAATAACGGCGAGAAAGAGCACCACGCCGGTGACGGTATGGCGCAGCAGGAAGCCGACCATCGAGACAAAGGCTCGCGTCACGGCCTCGAAGCCGCGATTGAACCAGCGCAGTGGCGCCCACGGCCGCCGCGGCGGCTTATCGAGCAGCAGGGCACAGAGCGCCGGGGTCAGGGTGAGTGCCACCACCGCGGAGACGACGATCGAGACGGCGATGGTGACGGCAAACTGCTGATAGAGCTCACCGCTGAGCCCACCGAGGAAGGCGACCGGGGCAAAGACGGCGACCAAGACCAGGGTCGAGGCGACCACCGCGCCGGAGACCTGCCCCATCGTCTCGACCGCCGCCGCGTAGGCCGATAGCCCCCGCTCCTTGATTAGCCGCTCGACGTTCTCCATAACGATGATGGCGTTATCGACCACCACGCCGATCGCCAAGATCAGCCCGAAGAGGGTCAGCAGGTTGATCGAGAAGCCAAACGCCTGCATACCGGCGAAGGTGCCAATCAGCGAGACGGGCACCGCGGTTAGCGGAATCAGTGCGCTGCGCAGTCGCTGCAGAAAGAGAAAGGTGACGGCGGCGACTAGGATGAGCGCGATCACCAGGGTGATGATGACCTCGCGGATCGAGGCCTCGATAAAGTCGGTCGTATCGTAGGGCAGGGCGTAGCTGAGCCCCTCCGGAAACTCCTCGGCCAACCCGGCCATGGTTTGTCGGACCCGCTCGGCGGTCTCGACGGCGTTGGCCCCCGGTTGCAGGTAGATCCCAACCGGCGACATCGGGCGGCCATCGAAGGTCGCCGAGAAGTCGTAGCTCTGCGCGCCGAGTTCAACACGTGCGACATCGCGCAGGCGCAGGGTGCGTCCATCCCCATCGCTGCGCAAGATCACCTGCTCGAACTCTTCGGGGCTGGAAAGACGCCCCGGGGCGCTGACGTTGAAGGTAAAGGCCTGCCCGGCAGGGGCCGGCTCACCGCCGATGCGCCCGGCAACGAACTGGGCGTTTTGCTCCCGCAGCGCCGCGGCGACATCGTTCGGGGTCAGTCGATAGGTCGCAAGCCGCTCCGGATGCAGCCAGATCCGCATCGAGTAGTCTTCGGCGCCGAAGAGCGAGGCCTCGCCGACGCCGGGAATCCGCTCCAGTTCATCGATGACGTTCAGCAGCGCGTAGTTGCTCATCTGCAACGAGCTCATGCTGCCATCGGGGGAGTAGAGGGCGAGTACCTGCAAGATGTTGGTCGAACGCGCCTCGACCTGAACACCGCGCTGCTGCACCTCCTGCGGCAGGCGGGGGAGGGCGCGCTGAACACGGTTATTGACGTTGATCTCGGCCCGATCGACGTCGGTCCCCATGGCGAAGGTGACCACGATCGAGACCATCCCGGCGTCGTTGCTGCGCGACTCGAGATAGATCATGTCATCGACGCCGTTGATCTCCTGCTCCAGCGGGGCGGCGACTGTATCGGCAAGGGCCTCGGCGCTGGCCCCCGGGTAGAAGGCGTTGACAACGATCTCCGGCGGGGTCACCTCCGGATACTGCTCCACCGGCAGGGTCGATAGGGCCGCCCCACCAAAGATCAAGATGACGAGCGAGATGACGGCGGAGAAGAGCGGCCGGTCGATGAAGAAGCGGAACATCAGCGCGCCTCCTCATGATGAGCGTTCTCACTGTTGTTGCCGTTCGCGCCACCCGCCGCATCACTCGCTTGAGTCGGGGCAACGGGACGACCGTCGAAGAGCCCGGCGTGGCCGCTGACAACAACCAGATCGCCGGCCTCAAGCCCGGAGCGGATCACCCGACCCTCCCGCGTGACGGGCCCGAGTTCCACCGGTCGGGCGCGTGCTGCCTCTGACTCGACGACGAAGAGCTGCGGCCCCTCAGGGCCCTCACCGACGATGCGCTCAGGAACCAGAAAGACCTCGTCTAAGGTATCGAGGACCACGTCCAGGCGGACGAACTGCCCTGGGATGATGGCGCCGTCGGGATTGGGAAAGATCGCCCGGGCGGAGACCGATCCGGTGCCGTGATCGATGGTGCTGGCGGTGAAGTCGATCTCACCGGGGTGCTCGTACTCGCTGCCGTCGGGCAGGCGCAGGGTGGCTGTGCGCCGAAAGGCAGCATCATCGCCCTCGGAGGCAGCGCGCGCGCGCCGTGCCGTGCGCTGGATGGCGGCATCGTCCTCCGGCAGGGCAAAGCGAACGTGCACCGGATCGTGCTGTACGATGCGCGTCAGCAGCGTACCGAGATCGACAAGACTGCCCTCGGGATACGCCTCCATGCTGGTTACACCGTCGACCGGGGCCTTGACGACGGTGTAGTCGAGTTGCAGGCGGGCTTGCGTGACTTGGGCCTGCGCTGCAGTCACCGCGGCACCGGCAAGGGCGTGCGCGGATTCGGCACTATCGCGCTCACGCTCGCTGACTGCATCGCGCTCGTAGAGGCGCGCAATGCGTCGCCACTCGCGCTCGGCCTTCTCCAGTTCGGCCCGCGCCAACTGCCGCTGCGCCAGCGCCTCTTCGAGGCGGGCCTCGAAGGGGGCTCGATCGATACGAAAGAGTGCATCACCGGCTTGCACCGGCTCGCCCTCGCGGTAGAGGCGCTCTTCCAAAATGCCGTTGATGCGGGCGCGCACCTCGACCTCCCGGGCACCGTGGACGCGGCCGGCATAGTCCCGCTGCAGCGGCACCGTACGCGGCTCGACGCGCTCTACGGCCACCTGGGCGGGTGGACGCTGCGCCCCCCCGTCCTCTCTCTCCTCGCTGCCGCAACCGGTCAACAGCAAGAGGCTTACGGTCAGGAGCCAAGCGCCCGGGGCGTAGCGCGGGATCTGTGGAATGCGGAACGCGGCCATGTCTGGCATCTCCGGTTGGGGTTCGAGTCGAGATTGGATCGAGACTCTGTGGTCGTTTGGGTGGCCGTTCAGGTGGTGGTTCGGGTCGTGGCGCCATTGGGCACTCACCGGCGGTCTCGGTGCGGCTCACTGCGCTCCCTGCTCCGGGCATCGGGCCTTAGGATGCCGTGCAGGATCACCTCAAGGGTGGCCTCGGCGCGCTCAACCAGCGCGCCGTCGTCGCCGGCTAGGCGGTGCTTAAAGGCGGCACCGAAGAGGGTGTTGCCGATGATGTCGGCGACGTCATCGAAGGAGAGCGCCCTTGCATCGCCGCGAGCGATTAAGGCGTCGTGGAGTGGTCGCCACTTCGCTCGCTCGCGCGCACTGTGAGCGAAGTAGATCGGTGGGGCCTGGGTGCGAAATTCGGCGCGTTCCTGGATGAAGAGCTCCACGACACCGGGGTAAGCATCAAAGAATTCGAGGTAGGCGTAGACCGCCGCTTTGAGCTTATCGAGTGGATCGCTGGTTGCCTCGACGCGCGCATCGATCGACTCGCTGAGCCGTTCGACGGCCCGCTGCACGGTGGCGAGGAAGAGTTCCTCTTTGCTGGAGAAGTGGCGGTAGATCGTGCCCTTGCCGACCCCGATCCGATCGGCGATCGCCTGAACGTCGGTGCTGGCGTAGCCGTGTTCGGCAAAGTACGGGCCGGCAGCGCGCAGGATCTGCTCTTTGCGCTCATCGGGCGGCAGGCGTGTGCGCTTCTTAGCGTGCGCTTGATCGCACTCACTCATGGGCAGGTCTGCTCTTTGCTGGGTTTCGGACGGACAAGTCCGTCCATTAGCGTTAGCGACCGATTTTGCCGCAGTGCGCTCGCGGAGTCAACGGCCTTTGTCTCGCCGCGGCAGCCCCCGCAAAGCGCGCAGCGGCTCAGTGGGGCCGGCATTCTTTGAGAGCGTTGGTTCCTGGGAGCGCCGGCGTCCTCGTCGGCATTAAATCGGCACAATTATTGCTTATAGCGATGACGAGACACTTCACGACTGAATCGAACCATCGCAAGGAGATCGCCGTATGCCAAAGATTACCTTTCGCCACGCCGAGTCTGGTGACACCACCGTGGATGCCGTCGCCGGTAGCCACCTGGAGCCGGTCCTGAAACTGGCGCAGCGCCATAACATCCCGATCGCGTTCGATTGCCAGGACGGTCAGTGCGGGAGCTGTCTGGTCTACGTCCACTATGGGCAGAGCAAAGGGAAGATGGCAGGTCCTTTGACCGATCGCGAGGAGCGGGTTTTGCTTGAGCTCGGCAAGATCACCCAAGCCGATATTGAGCGCATGCGCACCGATGACTTTCCAACCAATTGGCGCTTGATGTGCCAGATGGTGGTCCGCGAGGAGGACTTAGTCGTCGAGTACGGCGTTGCGTAAGAGGGCGTAGCCGCGGGCCAGTCCCGCGGCGCCCGTCAGTGCGAAACACCGAGTGAACCACAAGCAAAACGCGTGAGCACGTCGACAACCCGACGGTTTTCTAGCGGTTTTGACGGTTTGCGGCAATGGCTTGTAACAAAGGTGACAGTCGCGCAACAAAGTGGACAGCGCCTCGTGCTCCGCATGAGGCCTCTGAATAGATTGGCGAACAGATTCGCGACCAGCGGTTGCGGCGTGAAGGCGCGCAGCCACGTGGCGGGTGTTCTCGTGGTACGCTAAGCGCACAACGAGGAGCGCTCGCTAATGCGGTTGCTTGACCGTTTCGTTATTCATCTGCTCGCCTATTGGCAGCATCCCCGTGGCCGCCGGTACTGGGTGGCTGTTGGTCTGGTGGCGGTGCTGGTCTTTGCTAGTGCGCTCTTCGTCTACGCCACCGGGGGCATAAAGTACGTCTTCGCTCACTCGATGTACCTACCGATCCTGCTCGCCGGGGCCGTCTTCGGCTGGCTTGGCGGAGTCGTGGCGGGAATCGCCGGTGGTTTAGCACTCGGCCCGTGGATGCCGATCGATACCACTACGGGCGAGATGCAGGAGCCGCTTAACTGGATCTTTCGGGTAGGGCTCTTTGTCTTGGTGGGGCTGATTGTCGGGTTGTTGGTGGATGCGGTCGTTAAATTGCTCGGCCAAGATCCGGTCAGTGGTGCCCCCAGTCAGCTGCCGCTGCGCAACGATATACGCGAGCGCATCGACTCCCACGCCTCGGGTAAAGGCACGGACTTTTCTCTTATTTTGGTGGTCTTTGACAATCACTCCAGCCTGGTTAGCACCTTTGGCCCTGAGGTCGGCCTGCAGCTTGTGCGTGGTTTGGTCGAACGCCTGCAGAAAGCCGCCAACGGCCTCTCTAAGGTCTACCACATACACGGCGAGCACTTTGCACTGCTTTGTCGCAGTGATGCCGCTGGGCCGCTCCTGCGGCGCATCCATGAGAGTAGCCGCGAGCCGCTCAACGCCTCCGAAATCCCGCTCTATGTCAACTTGACCATCGGCCGAGCCGATTACCCGAGTCACGGCTGCGATCCCGATCAACTCATTCAGCGTGCCACAATCGCTGCCGACACCGCTAAGCGTCGCGGTGAGAGCGAGGTGGCTTACGATATTCGCTACGACTACACGAATCAGCAGAATCTGATCCTACTGAGCAGCTTCCGCAGTGCCTTGGCCTCCGAACAGGTCCGCCTTTACTATCAGCCGCAAATCGATCTGCGCAACGGACACGCCGTTATTGCAGTCGAGGCGCTGGTGCGGTGGCTCCATCCGGTCAGCGGGCTGTTGGCTCCAGGGGCCTTCGTGCCTCAAGTTGAGAAGACACATCTAATTCACGACCTAACCCGTTGGGTTATCGAGGCCGCGCTGCGTGATTTGCAGCGGTTTGAGGCGTACGGCTTGGGACTGAGAGTGGCGGTTAACGTCTCGACGCGTAACCTTCACGATCCGATGCTGCTGACGACGATCGACCACTGCCTGAAGGCGAGCGGTGTTGCCCCCGATCGGTTTGAACTCGAGGTGACCGAGTCGGCGGTACTGGCCGATCCCGATAAGGCGCAGCGCGTGCTGAACCAGGTCAGAGAGTGGGGCGTCGGTGTGGCCATTGACGATTTTGGCGCCGGCCAGACGAGTCTCGGCTATCTGAAGCGGCTGCCGGCCTCCTGTCTGAAGATCGATCGCTCCTTTATCGGCCAAATCGCCGACAATACGGCCGATCAGCGGATCGTTGAGAGTGTCGTCACATTGGCGCATCGACTCGACATGAAGGTTGTTGCCGAAGGCATTGAAGATGAAAGAACTCTGCTGCTGGTCGATGCATTGGGCTGTGACATCGCGCAAGGCTTTTTCATCGGCCGGCCGGGGCCGATTGAGCAGATCTTAGCTACGCTGGAGGGGGCCTGCGAAGAGCGGAGACGTGCTGCAGGGGCAGCAGATCTATGGTATACCGACGGGCGACCTGCTGCTGGTACGGAGTAATACGGCAGATGGGGCGTCGAAAGGAACTTCCGGAGAACCCGATAGGGCTGGCCCCGACGCCTGATCTTTCAACGAGCCGCCTCGTTCGAGGCGCACAAGTTTACGGAGGCAGACCGATGGCACAACAAGAGAAAGAAGAGAAGACACGGATGGCCGACGAGCGTATCGCACTGATCGTAGCTGGCTTTGCTGCGCTACTGACGGCCCTTGGGGCGACGGTGTTGAACTCCCTGCCGGTCGTCGCCGTCTTCGGCGGGCTGACTGTCTTGTCGCTCTTTTTCTTTATCGTAGCCTACTCAGTCCGCTAGGCAGGATGAGGCGTCCGTCGTGCTGTTGTTCTGGTGTCGCGTGAGGTGTGCCACCCCCGCTGCACCACCGAAATAGGGGCTGCGGCGGCGTCTAGGGCGATGACCTGGGACGATGACTGGGGCATTTGAGTCACAATGGATCTGCCCGAGCTGAGAATCCGGCTGCCGCAGTGGCTTCTCGATCAGCTCGGTGGCGCGTGGGAGCCACTGCCGAGCGCAGAGGCGCAGATGCGGTTTGTCATCGCCTTGGCCAGGGAGAATATTAGACAGGGCAGTGGGGGGCCCTTTGCGGCTGCGGTCTTCGACCCGCAGGGCAACCTGGTCGCCCCCGGCCTCAACATCGTCACCAGCAGCCGCTGCTCGATCATGCACGCCGAGATGTTGGCTCTGGCTTTAGCACAGCAGCGGCTTGGTAGCCACGACCTAAGCGATGGCGGGCGTCGGCACCTCACATTGGTGGCCTCGGCCGAACCCTGCGCGATGTGCTTGGGTGCTATCCCTTGGTCCGGCGTCGCTCGCCTTGTCGTCGGCGCCCGCGACGAGGATGTGCGTGCTATCGGCTTTGATGAGGGCGCAAAACCGGAGCACTGGAGTGCTGCGCTCGCAAGCCGGGGGATCGAAGTCGAACGGGATCTGTTGCGCGCCGAAGCCATCGCAGTGCTCCGCGCCTACTCGGAGGCGGGGGGAGCGATCTATTAAGCGATACAAAGCGACTTCGCCGCCGAGTTCCTGGTGAGCATAAGGGAGCCTCGACGGAGGTAAGAGCACGCGCACCCACTCTTGCCTCGCACCTCCGGGGGTGCGCAAGGATTGACATAGGGTCATCACCTAATCAGCTTCACTGCTGCCCCCGCCCCCGAATAGCTGTTCAACCGGGAAGCCCAGGATCAGATTCCCCCAGTGGTTGCCGGCGACAAAGACCGGAAGGGCGAGGTCACCTAAGACCTCTCCAGTGTCGCGCAGATTGATTTGGATCAAAAATGGCTGCCGATTGCGTGCACGATTGATCTCGACTCCGAGGGCATTAAAGAGGCGCATATGACGGCTTCGCGCGATGTCAGTATCGCGGTTGTGGCTCGGTTCGTGCGAGAGCCAGCGGTGGTGAACCGGTAGATAACCGTTTGCATCCACCAGGGTGCTGTAGCTCGCTCCATCGAAGTCTTTAATCGTCTCGTCAATGGCATCCTGCATAGCTTGGCGCATCGCATCAAGGTAGCTGACCCGATACTTGGGCGGGTCGGTATCGGGTACCTTCTGGTAGTTGCGGTCGAAAATATCGGCACCCTGCGCATAGAGGCTCTCTAGCATCTCCTGCAGCCGATCACGGCTCCTTTCGCGGCGCTCTAATAATGCCTCCAGCGGTCCGTGCCCCGTGCGGACTCGACACAACTGGGCAAGATTACTCTCAAGAGTCTCTTGCAGGCGCCTTGATGAGTCGTCCGAAGAGGCCGCCTCAGCCTGCAAGGAATCACCCAGCTCCTTGATGTGATTGGCGTTGTCGTGGATTGAGCGGTTCGTGTAGGTGAGCTCCTCCATGGCCGTGCCGATCTGCTCGATTTCGGCATAGTTGTGTTCCGAATCGTGCAAGAGGTGACGGAACGTCTCGGTTGCCTGACTGAGCACCTCTTGCGCATCGCTGGTATGCTGCGCAATATCGGCCGCACCGGCCGAGGCACTCTCAACCAGCGCATTCATTTGATCGAGCGTCTTGCGGATCTCATTATTCGATTCAGAGACCTTGTTGGCGAGCGAACGAACCTCTTCGGCGACCACCGTAAAGCTCGCCCCCGACTCCCCGGCGCGCGCCGCCTCAATAGCCGCATTGAGCGCGAGCAGGTTAGTCTTTTTCGAGAAGTCGTGGACCATTTCGGAGATTCGCGCAATGTTTTGGGACGACTCCGATAACTGCCCAACATGCTCACGAAAGCTAGCGACCCGCTGATAGGCGCGATCCAATCCATCGCTGGCTGAATCCAGGCGCTGGCCGGTATCGCGGGCGATCTCTACGGCTTTACGATTCGACTCCGATAAGCCTTCGGTGCGCCTAGCGATATCGGTCAGTGCCTGGCTGCTCTCCTCGGAGGCGCTGAAGATGCAGCTGGCGATCTCGACCTGCCGATCGGCATTGTAGCGGGCCATCTTTACGATCTGGCGCAAGCGCGCACCGACAAAGGCCGCCCGCAGCGAGCCGCCGCGAACCTTCTCTAGCAGTAGGCGGCTCGCGCGCCGCTCTCGCTCCTTAACCAGGTGGGCAGGATCTTGGCGAGAGGGTGGGGTCAGATCGAGCAATTCGCCATTGCCATCTCCGTTCTCAGAGCGCGGAACGGACGGCTCTTGACTTAAGCTTGGGGGGTGTAATTTAGATTTTTTTGAAAAAAACATAGCAAACCTTGAAATTCCTATTCGCGGGACTTCACTTCAATACCCCATCGTCTAACAGGGTAAACAAGGAGCCGACTTTGCGATTGATCATAGCATGCAATCTCCTCCTTTGTGGTCTTGCCCTTGCCGCATTCCGCTTCCAGCCCGGTCCATTGTGCTCCAGAAGAACCGGCAGGTCGTCCTTGCCGTCCTTCTCCATAATTGGCTTGGATGGTGCGTTCTCCACGAAAACCCCCGGTTGCTGGGACAGGTTGTAGTGGGGTATGCTGATTTCGTGGATAACAGTATGTGCCGAGGATGCGCAATTCCACATGTCCGATCAATCGTACCCACTCCGACTGCGTTGCTGCCCTCACTTCGGTACCAGCGAAGAGACAGCCGACTCCGCGGACTCCACGATGCCTCCATGTCCCTTATGTCCCCGCGGCTTCCCAGTCGCCTGATCATCCTCCTCCTGGTGGCTGCCCTCTGGCTGACTGCCTGCGGCGAGACGAATCAGGGCGATCACGTCGAAGAGGCCGAACGTGGTGTCCCGGTAGCCGCCACCGAGGTCCGGCCCCGGGATCTGTCGCGTAGCCTCACCCTTTCTGCCACTGTTGAACCCCGGGTCGTCGTCCGCCTGGCCAGCCGCACTCAGGGCACCATCGACCAGGTGCATGTGGAGGCGGGCGACCGGGTCGACCGAGGTGATCTGCTGCTGGAGCTGGATCTCTCCGAACATCGAGCCGAGCTGGCCCGGACCCGGGCCCAGGAAGAGGAGGCTCAGCTGGAATACGACCGCAGCCAGCAACTGCGTGGCAAGGGTGTGGTCAGTGATGCCGATTTCCAGCGGGCTCGGGTGGCCCTGCAGATCCATCGCAGCCAGCGTCAGCTCTGGGAAACCCGCATCGCCTACGGCCGGGTGATGGCCCCGCGGGATGCCGTGATCACCGACCGCTTCGTGGAACCCGGCGAGGCGGTGGAGGCTCAGGATATCCTGTTTGAGCTGGCGGCCATGGATGAACTGGTGATGCGCCCCGGCGTCTCCGAGATGGACGTGGTGCACCTGGAGGTGGGCCAGAGCCTTCCCATCACCCTGGATGCCTTGCCCGATGAGCCCCTGGAGGGGCGTATCCGCCGCATCTTCCCCATGGCCCAGACGGGCAGCCGTCTGGTGACCGTCGAAGTGGCACTGCCCGCCGATGCCACCGAGCGGGGTGTGCGCCCCGGTTTTCTCGGGCGCATTGCCACCCGCGTGGATGCTCGGCCCGAGGCCCTGGCTATTCCGGCAGCGGCCATCGGCGAGGAGGGCGATGAGCGCTACGTGTATCTGATTCGCGATGAGCGCCTGGAACGTCGCACCATCGACATCGGTGTGAGCCGGGGCCAGTGGACCGAGGTGCTGGAGGGCCTGGAGGCTGGTGATGTGATCCTGGCCACCAATCCCATCGACATGAGTGACGGTACCCGCGTGCGCATCGTCGGGTGGCGGGGATGAATCTGTCCCATCTGTCCATCCGCCGGCCGGTCGGGACCCTGGCGCTGGCTTCGGTGGTGTTCGTGCTGGGACTGTTCTTCGTGGACCGGCTGCCCATCGACCTGTTGCCCAATATCGAATATCCCCATATCCGCGTGACGGTGAACCACCCGGGCGTGGCCCCGGAGGTGATGGAGGAGCAGGTCACCCGGGTGCTGGAGCGCAACCTGGCGGCCACCGAAAACCTCACCCGCATCTACAGTCGGGCCTCGGAGGGGCGCACCAACGTCAACCTGCTGTTCGAGTACGGCACCAACCTGGACCTGGCCCTGCAGGACGCCTCGCGGTATCTGGAGCTGGCCCGCACCCAGTTGCCACCGGATATCGAGCCCCCCCGACTGTACAAGTTCGACCCCTCCCAGGATCCGGTCTGGCAGGCGGGTTTCAGTTCCACGGTGCGCTCCGAGGTGGAGGTGCGCGACTGGGTCGAGAATCGCCTGGCGCCCCAGTTGCTGGCCATTCATGGCGTCTCCGGCGTCGAGGCGGCCGGGGGCATGGTGCGCGAGATGGAGGTGATCGTCGACCAGCTGCGGCTGCGATCCTATGGCCTGACCATGAAGGATCTCATCGACACCCTTGAGGCGGAGAACGTGGATATCGCCGCCGGCTGGGTGACCGGTGAGCGCTTTGATGTGATGGCCAAGACGGATGGGCTGTTCACCTCGGTAGCGGACATCGAGAACGTCCTCATCGATCTGCCGGGGGATCGCGGTGAGCGTATCCGCCTGTCGGATGTGGCCAGCGTGCGGGACGGACAGCGGGAGCAACGGCTGTTCGTGCGCCTCAATGGCACCCCGGCGGCGCAGATCTCCGTGTTCAAGCTGCCCGAGGCCAACACGGTGGAGGTGGTGGATCAGGTGCAGGCCACCCTGGCGCGCCTGGAACGATCCGGTTACATCCCCGAGGACATCGCCTACCAGGCGACCACCGATCCGGCCTTCTTCATTCGCGGTGCCATCGGCAGTGTGGCCACGGCGGCCATCCTGGGCGGGGTGCTGGCCATGCTCATGGTGTTGCTGTTCCTGGGGAGCCTGCGCAAGGGGTTCGTGATCGGGTTGTCCATCCCCATCGCCATCATGGCGGCGTTTGCCCTGATGGGGGCCAGCGGCCTTACGCTCAACATCATCAGCCTGGGTGGGCTCGCCCTGGGGGTCGGCCTGCTGGTGGACAATGCCATCGTCATGCTGGAGAACATCTACCGGCACCGGGAGCAGTTGGGTAAGTCCTCCCGGGGGTCGGCCCTGGATGGCTCCCGCGAGGTGGTCTCGGCCATTACCGCCTCCACCCTCACCAACCTGGCGGCGGTGCTCCCCTTTTTGCTCATCACGGGTATCGCGGCGCTGATCTTCAGGGACCTGATCCTCACCATCGCCTTTGCCATCATCGCCACCCTGGCCGCCGCCCTGACCCTGGTGCCGATGCTGGCAGCCCTGCTGGGTGAGGTGCGATTCACGAGCGGTCTGGAGCACAGCCGTCCACTGCGTGCCTTCAATCGAGGAATCGGCCATCTGCGGCGTGGCTATCGACGCCTCCTGCCCCGGGTATTGCGTTGGCGTTGGGCGGTGGTGGGGCTGGCCGGCACGGCCCTGGTGGGGGGCTGGCTGGTTTCCACGCAGCTGGGTAATGAGTTTCTGCCTCAGGTGGATGACGGCAATGTGGGCGTGCGCATGGTGCTACCGCCGGGGACGCCGCCTCAGGAGACCGATGCGGCGGTGCGCCAGATCGAGCAGCGTCTGCAGGATCTGCCCCATGTGGAAACGGTGTTCAGCATGGTGGGTGGGCATCTGAGCGGGGGCATCATCAACGAGCGACCCGGTACCGCCAACCTGCGTGTGCAACTCACGCCCGCCCGGGATCGCCCCGGCACCTCGGCGGGTGAGTGGGTGGCCGATGCCCAGCAGGCACTGGATGAGCTGGATCTGCCGGGGGCCCGCATTACTGTGCGCCCCCCCTCCATTCCCGGGCTGCGATTCGGCACCGGTGACGCGGATCTGGAGGTGGGCATCGTCGGCGAGGATCTGGATCAGCTGCAGCGACTGGCGGGGGAGGTGAGCGCCCGACTGGAGGGCATCGCAGGTCTGGAAGGCGTGGAGGTGGGGCGCGAGGACCGCAGCCCGCTGCTGCGGATCATCGTCGATCGGGAACGGGCGGCGGACCTGGGGCTGCGTGTCTCGGAAGTGGGCGGGGCCATTCGCGACGCCGTGGACGGCGCCGTTCCGACGCGTTTTCTCACCCAGAATCAGGAGTACGATGTGCGCGTGCGTCTGCCCCAGGAGATGGTGGCCGACACCGAGGCCCTGGGGGGCATGCTGCTGTTCCGCCAGGCGGGTGAGCCGGTCCTCCTGCGCGACGTGGCGCGGTTTGAACTGGGCGAGGGACCGGCCCATATCGAGCGGGAAAACCAGAGCCGCATCGCCCGGGTGAACGGGGACATCAACACGGCCGTGGCGGACACCGGCACCATCATGGCGCAGGTGGAAGAACGCCTGGCGGATCTGGAACTGCCGGATGATTACAGCCTGATCTTCTCGGGCCAGTGGGAGACCATCCAGGAGACCCAGCGGGAGTTGCTGACCGTGGTATTGCTGGCGGTCTTTCTGGTGTTCGTGGTGCTGGCGGTGCAGTACGAGCGCCTCAGCAATCCCCTGGTGATCCTGTCGGCGGCGCCCCTGTCGCTGGTGGGGGTGGTGAGCATATTGTGGCTCACGCAGACGCCCCTATCGGCACCGGTGATGATTGGTGTGGTGTTGCTGATCGGCATCGTGGTGAACAACGCCATCCTTTTGGTGGAGTACATCGAGATCGGTCGACGGGTGCAGGGGCTGGGGTTGGCCCGCGCCGTGGTGCGCGCCGGCGGCGTCCGCCTGCGGCCCATCCTGATGACCACATCGACCACCGTGCTGGGCATGACACCGCTGGCTACCGGCATGGGTTCGGGCACGGAGATCATGCAGCCCCTGGCCCTGACAGTGATCGGGGGGTTGCTGGTGTCCATGCTGCTGACGTTGCTTGTGGTGCCGTGCCTGTATCTGATCCTGGGAGGGGCTGCGCAGGGGATGAAACGGATGCTGATGGGGCACGCCGACCCCTCATCCCCTGGTCCCTCCACTACCGCAGGATGATCAACGGAATCGGCGAGCGCATGATCATGTTGGTGGTGGTGCTCCCCACAAACCAGCGCCGTAGCCGGGAGTGGCCGTAGGCCCCCATGGCCAGCAGATGGATGTCGTGTTCCTGGCGGTAGGCGCAGACCGCTTCAGCCACATCACCGGTGCGGATCTGTGCGTGTACATCGAAGCCATTTTGAGCCAGGGTGCCGCGGGCGTTGTCCAGGCGTGAGCGGTTTTCCTGATTGTCGTCGCCCACCATCAGAATATGGGCCTCCAGTCCCTTGAGCAGTGGGCTCTCAGAGACTTTTTCCACCACGGTATGCGCCGTGGCGCTGCCATCGTAGGCGATCAGGAAACGCTCCGGCTCCCGGTATTCCAGAGGGGCCACCAGCACGCCGCGCTTCAGGGTGCGGATGATGCTCTCCAGGTGGCTCCCCACGTGCTGTTTGAGCATGTCGCCATCCTTGCCCTGCTTGCCCACCACGACCAGACGAGCCTCCTCCTGGATATCGTCCAGGGCGGCGGTGACGCCATCATTGCGCAGCAGGCTGCCGGGGTCGGCGACGCCATTGGCGCGAACCCGTTCCAGCGCATCGTGCAGGATGGCGCGCCCCTGTTCCCGCAGCAGCTTGCCGCGCTGCTCCTCGGCCTCCACCATCTGCTTCAGCAGGGCCTCGCGACTCCCCAGACTGAGGTTGCCGCTCAGGTCGCGCTGGGCGTCCGCATGAGGGTTGTGGATCACATGCAGCAGTGTAAGTGGCGAGTTCATGCGCCGGCTTGCCCAGGCGGCGTGATCACACACGGACAACGATGAGCGAGAGCCATCAATACAGGCAATGACCTTGTTCATAGGGGCATCCTCCAGCAGGTTAGTGGCCCATGAGCCGGTCAGCGGCATCGGCCTTGTCGTGTGCGGCGTGACGGTCGACGATGGTAGCGGTGGCTTCATTCATGCCGATGATCTCCACCTCGACACCTTCACGACGGAAGTTGATGACCACGCGGTCAAGGGCGGCCACGGAACTGATGTCCCAAAAATGTGCACGGGACAGATCGATGGTCACCTTATCCAGATCCTCCCGGAAATTGAACGCTTGCATGAACTTCTCCGTGGAGGCGAAGAAGACCTGCCCATACACACGATAGGTGCGGTGCAGGGTGTGTTCATCCGGGCGGGTGTCGGTGTCGGCGCCCACGAACATGAACTGGCTGACCTTGTTGGCGAAGAACAGGGCTGCCAGCAACACGCCCGACAGCACGCCCAGGGCCAGGTTGTGGGTGAACACGGTGACCGCCACGGTGGTGATCATGACGATGTTGGTGCTCAGCGGGTGATCCTTCATGTTCTTGATGGAGGTCCAGCTGAAGGTGCCGATAGCCACCATGATCATCACCGCCACCAGTGCGGCCATGGGGATGATGCCCAGGATCGGACTGAGAAAGACCACCATGATGAGCAGATAGATGCCCGCCATGAAGGTGGATAACCGCCCCCGGCCACCGGATTTGATGTTGATGACCGATTGCCCGATCATCGCGCACCCCGCCATGCCGCCGAAGCTGCCGGCCACGATATTCGAGATGCCCTGACCCTTGCACTCGCGGTTCTTGTCGGTGCGGTTGTCGGTGAGGTCATCGACGATGTTCTGGGTCATCATGGATTCCAGCAGGCCCACCACGGTCAGTGCCAGGGCGTAGGGCAGGATGATCCACAGGGTTTCCAGGTTCAGCGGGATGTCCGGCCAGAGGAAGACGGGTAGGGTGTCGGGCAGTTCGCCCATGTCGCTGACCGTGCGGATGTCCAGATTCAGCAGCCAGGCCAGAAGGGTGAGTACCACGATGGTCACCAGGGGCGAGGGGATAGAGCGGGTCAGGTAGGGGAACAGATAGATGATGGCCAGCCCCAGGGCAGTCATGGCGTAAACATGCCAGGTGACGCCGGTGAGTTCGGGGAGTTGCGCCAGGAAGATCATAATGGCCAGTGCGTTGACGAACCCTGTCATCACCGAGTTGGAGATGAAGCGCATGTAGCGCCCCACCTGCAGATAGCCTGCGATGACCTGCAGCATGCCAGTCAATATGGTAGCGGCCAGCAGGTATTCCAGCCCATGTTCCTTCACCAGGGTGATCATGAGCAGGGCCATGGCCGCGGTGGCCGCCGAGATCATGCCGGGTCGGCCGCCGGTGAAAGCGATGACGACCGCGATGCAGAACGAGGCGTACAGACCCACCTTGGGGTCCACACCCGCGATGATGGAAAAGGCAATGGCTTCCGGGATCAGGGCCAGGGCAACCACCAGGCCGGAGAGCATGTCACCGCGTATATTGGAAAACCATTCCTGCTTGATGCGGGTGAGGTTCATGGATGATGTCCTATGACTGCGAATTCGTTGTCGGCCGGGCCCGGATCATTGCCAAAAGACGCCACGGTGGCCCCGTCTGTAATGATCGGGGCCGCGACGTACGCGGCTGAAACGGTCTTGTCAGGGCGTTTCTGCGAGGGGGCGTTGCGCGAGCGTGGCCGGGATCCAGTGTTCCAGCGACACGGTCCTCAGGGGGGCCGTGGGCGGCAAATGAAAAAGAGGCCGAAGTCTACACCGCAGGTAGGGCTTTGGCCAGCTTTTTATCTGCTCCTCCTGCACCACCCCATACCTTCACGGAGGGCGGACTCTGGTCGAGATCCAAACGGGCAGCTAGACTCAAGGTATGGGACGAACGCACGCCATCGTTGTCTTGCTCCTGATCGTCGCCCTGGGCACGGCGCCCTGGGTGCACGCCTGTCATGCCCTGGAGCGCGCAGCCGGGTCGGCGGGCGACGACGCCGCCACACATCTGGGCGATGTCCGGGGCGAAGCGCAGGGCACTGCGGAGGAGGGCCGGCACGACGGGCATGGGCCGCCTGAGCCGGAGAGCTCGCTACACGGTACCGCGTGTGCCTATCATCAAGGTGCTTCGCCTTCGGCCCATGGGGATCCGCCCTATACAGCTTCGCACAGCGATCAACACGCCCCCACTGACTGTCACCACGCCGCGGCGACCGATGCGAGCACCGCGAGTGGTTGCTCCGATGACGGTGAGCTCTCCTCCGGCGGCTGCAGCCACTGCAACGCCTGCTGTGCCGCGGCTATAAGCGATCTATCGGCCACGGCTTCCTCCATGGCGCTCCCCACCGATCACGGGGCGTACCCCGATTTGCCGCCGCATCTTCGGCAAGAACCGGACCCTCCTAGACCGTACCTCGGCTGATTCGCAGTCGGTGCAGCGGCCGCACTTGATGATCCCATCTCTGGGATTGATCTCTGAGCATGATTGCTAGGCCTGATAGCTGGGCCTGATTACTGGAGTTGATCCCTGGGTCGATCCCTGGGTCGATTCCTGGGCTCAGAGCCAGGCCGCTGCGAGGTCACGGGGCTTACTGCCCCGAGCCGAGGATTTAAGGTCATGTCACAAAAGACGATATCGCCCTGGAACCGCAGGAGGTTCCAGACGACGGCGCTCGCCCTGTTGGCGTTCGCCGGTACGACGGGGTCGGCTGCGGCCTCGCTCCACTCCCCACAACCACTCTCCCTGGCTCAGGCCGAACAGTTGGCTGTGGAACGCAATCCGGCCATTGCGGGCTATCGAGCCGAGGCCGCTGCGCTGCGCGAGAGGGTGCCAGCCGCCCGATCGCTGCCCGATCCAGAACTAACACTCGGTGCGATGAACGTACCGATCGACTCGCTCGGAATCGGCGACGATCCGATGACGCAGTTGCGCATCGGGCTGCGTCAGCGCATCCCGACGGGACGGGACGCCGCCGAGCAACGTCTCTCCGCCGAGCTGCAGGTGGCGCAGGCACGGGTTGAGCGGGTCGAGCGCACGACGCGGCGCAAGGTCCGTCACGCCTACTACGAGCTGCTGCATCGCCACTTGGCGATGGCCCTGTTGAAAGAGAACCGCCACCACTTCGAGGCTATGCAGTCGGCCGCCGAGCGTGAGTTCGCCGCCGGACGGGTCTCACGCCAGGATAGCCTGCAGGCGAACTTGGAGCTCGAAAGACTCGAGGATCGCATTGTAGGGGAGGGCATGGCCCTGGAAGAGGCCCGCGCCGAGCTGGCGCGTTGGATCGGGGCTGAGGCCGCGCGGCAGCCGTTGCCGGAAAGCGTGCCGGAGATGCGCCAGCCACCGAAGACGGCAGAGCAGGCACGACGCCACCTCGATCATCACCCCCGTTTGGCCGAGGCAATCGCTGCGATCGGTGTCGGTCACGCTGGAGTGGCCAAGGCGCGATCGGCCTACCGGCCCAATTGGGCCGTCGAGGTTACTTACGGGCATCGGCGGGCCACCGGTATGGACCCATCCAGTGCGCCTGATCTCCTCTCCGCCATGGTGATGGTGCAACTGCCGCTCTTCACCGCCAATCGCCAAGATCGCCATCTCGCCGCTGGTCAACAGCGTCTATACGCAGCCCAAGCGCAGCAGCAGGAGATCTGGCTGGAGCTAGAGCGTGATCTCACGGCGCGCTATGCGCGCTGGCACAGCCTCGATGAACGATCCCGCCACTACCACGAGCGCATCGTCAAACTCGCTGCGGAAAACGCCGAGGCGGCGCACGCCGCCTACCGTGCCGAGACCATCGGCTTTACGGCCCTGCAGCGGGCTCGCATCGATGCGCTCGAGACGCGTTTAGCCGCGCTGCGCATCGACATTCAGCGGGCGCAGGCCCAGGCGGAACTGCTCTATCTGACCGGGGAGGTCGAGTCATGAAGGCCCATACCACGAAGACCCAATCCACGAAGACCCACGCCACGAATGCCCATGCCGCCAAAGGCAAGCTCATACTCACCGCAGCTGTGGCGCTACTCGTCGGTGCCGGCGGTTACGCGATCGTTAGCAGTTTTATCCCGCAGACGTTGGTGGGGTCTGAGAGCTCCCGTGAAGGCGGAGCAGAACCACTCTACTACCGCCATCCCCACAACCCCTCGATTACCTCCGATGAGCCGAGGCAAGACGAGATGGGCATGGACTACATCCCCGTCTACCCGGACGAGGTCGACGAAGCCGATGGGGCGGATCGAGCTACCGAGGCACCGGGTACGGTCCACATCCGCCCCGGTATAGTACAGGCGATGGGGGTGCGCACAGCGGTTGCTGAATCCGGCCGTCTCGAGCCGACGATTGAGGCGTTCGGCCACGTCCAGGCCGATGAGAGCCGCATAAGCCGCATCGATATCCGCGCCGAGGGCTGGGTCGAAGAGCTCCAGGTTGCCCGCACCGGCGATCCGGTCCGCCAGGGAGAAGTCCTCTTTCGCTACTTCTCACCGCGCATCCTCAATGCTCAGGAGGAGTTTTTGCAGGCGATGCGCCGCGGCGAGGGGCGTGAGATGGAGGCAGCCGAGCGGCGGTTGCGTGCACTAGGGCTGGATGAGGAGCAGATCGAAGAGATTCGCCACAGCGGTGTGCCGCAAGAGCAGGTTGAGGTGCGCGCCCCCAGGGATGGGTTCGTCAAGAGTCTTGCGATCCGCGAGGGCGATCATCTAACCCCCGGGGTACGAGCGATGGAGATCGTCGATCTCTCCACACTCTGGATCCTCGCGGAGGTCTTCGCCCAAGAGAGCACGTGGTTGCAGTCGGGGCTCTCCGCCGAGGTCACCACCCGGCTGCGTTCGGGCGAGCGTCGTCTCAACGGCGAGATCGACCACCTCTACCCCTTTCTCAGCACGCCGTCGCGCACCGCCCGTGCCCGCTTGCACGTCGACAATGACGATCTCCTGCTACGACCCGGCATGTGGACGCGCGTCCTGATTCACGCCGAGCCCACCGACGAGGTGATTCACGTGCCGCGTGAGGCGGTCATTCGTACCGGAGATCAAGCCCGGGTGATCCTGGCTCTCGGCGCGGGGCGTTTTCAGGCCCGCACCGTCGAGGTGGGGGCGATTGTCGGTGAGCGGATCGCTGTCGAGGGTATCGATGCAGGCGTCGAGGTGGTGACCTCCGGTCAATTCTTGATCGATTCCGAGGCCAACCTCTCGGCTGAGCTGGCGCGATTGGAGGGTGCTGAGAAGGGGGTTGACGACGCGCACGACGATTGCGAGCACCATGACCATCACGATCACCACGATCACCACGATCACCACGATCATCATGACCATGATCATGACCATCATCACGATGAGCACCACGACCACGACCACCACGACCACGAATCTGAGGAGGGGCGGTCATGATCGATCGAATCATTCAGTGGTCTATCGAGAACCGGCTCCTGGTGCTGTTGCTCACGGCCGTGATCGTGGCCTGGGGGGTCTTTTCCGTGCGCCACACCCCCCTGGATGCCATCCCCGATCTCTCCGACACCCAGGTAATTGTCCACACTGCCTTCCCCGGACAGGCTCCAGAAGTTGTTGAAGATCAAGTGACTTATCCGCTAGCCACCGCACTGCTAGCCGTGCCAGGGGCACAGGACGTGCGTGGCTTCTCGATGTTTGGAGACTCCTACGTCTACGTCCTCTTCGACGACGATGTCAATCTCTACTGGGCACGCGCCCGGGTGCTGGAGTACCTCAGCCAAGTCGCCCCCGATCTGCCAGCCGGCGCGAACCCGGCTCTCGGCCCCGACGCCACGGGCGTCGGCTGGATCTATAAGTACGCCCTTAAAGATACGAGTGGGAAACACGATCTTGGCCAATTGCGGGCGTTGCAGGACTGGTTTCTGCGCTTTGAGCTGCAATCGATCGACGGCATCGCTGAGGTGGCACCGCTTGGCGGCATGGTTAAGCAGTATCAGGTGGAACTCGATCCAGAGGCGGTGCGAGCCTACGGTCTCTCGCTGGGCGATGTAGCCGATCGTATCCGGGCGGCCAACCGCGAAGTCGGGGGCTCGGTGGTGGAGATGGCCGAGGCCGAGTATATGGTCCGTGCCAAAGGCTATCTGAGCGGGCTCTCCGATCTGGCCGACATCCCGCTCGGCATTCAGCACGACGGCGCTCCGGTGCTCTTGGAACACGTCGCCGAGATTCGCGAAAGGCCGCGCATGCGCCGCGGCATCGCCGAGCTGGATGGCCAGGGCGAGGTGGTTGGTGCCATCCTGGTGATGCGCGATGGTGAAAACGCCTTAACGACCATTCGCCAGGTTAAGGAGCGGCTAGAGGAGCTCCAACGCAGCCTGCCCGACGGGGTCGAGATCGTCGAGGTCTACGACCGCTCCGAGTTGATCGAGGGCTCGGTCGCCAACCTCATCAATAAGCTGTGGCAGGAGTTTCTGATCATCACAGCGGTGGTGATCGTCTTTCTCTTCCACATCCGTTCGGCCCTGGTCGCCCTGATCAGCCTGCCCATCGGCATCTTAGTGGCGCTGATGATCATGAATGCGCAAGGGATCAGCGCCAACATCATGTCGCTCGGTGGCATCGCGGTGACCATCGGGGCGATGGTCGATGCGGCTATCGTGATGGTCGAAAACGCCCATAAGCGCCTTGAGCGCGCACCGCCGCATGCCGATCGCTGGAAGATCATCGGTAGGGCGGCGAAGGAGGCGGGACGCCCCCTCTTCTTTGCGTTGCTGGTCATCACGATCAGCTTCTTGCCGCTCTTCGCCTTAGGCGGAGAGTCGGGTCGGCTCTTTGCCCCACTGGCGTTCACCGGCACCTACGCCATGGCCGCAGCGGCGGGATTGGCGGTGACCCTGGTCCCGGTCTTGATGGGCTATCTGATCCGCGGGCGCATTCGCTCAGAGCATGAGCATCCCATTGCGCGGCTGCTGACCGCCCTCTATAGGCCGGTGATCGGCGTCATCCTGCGTCACCCGTGGGCCACCCTCGTGCTGGCAGTGTCAGTGGGGGCCACGGCTTACTATCCGGCCAGTCAGCTGGGTAGTGAGTTCATGCCGCGCATGGATGAGGGCGACCTGATGTACATGCCGACCCTCGATCCCGGTCTGTCGGTCGGTAAGGCCCGCGAGGTCTTGCAACAGACCAACCGGCTAATCATGGAAGTACCCGAGGTCGAGCAGGTCTTCGGTAAGGCCGGTCGTGCTGAGAGTGCGACCGATCCGGCGCCACTTGGAATGTTCGAGAGCGTGATCCGCTTCAAACCGGAGTCGCAGTGGCGGGAAGGGATGACTAAGGAACAGCTGATCCGCGAACTCGATCGGGCGGTCGACCTGCCTGGAGTGGCCAATGTCTGGGTTCC
The DNA here is from genome assembly GCF_016583625.1 of Halorhodospira abdelmalekii. Classification (GTDB taxonomy): domain Bacteria; phylum Pseudomonadota; class Gammaproteobacteria; order Nitrococcales; family Halorhodospiraceae; genus Halorhodospira; species Halorhodospira abdelmalekii. The sequence continues at coordinate 26,423 of NZ_NRRN01000013.1, forward strand.
GCCGATTCGTACACGCATCGATATGCTGGCGACAGGGGTCCGTGCCCCAGTCGGCATTCAGATCTCCGGCGCTGATCTCGAGGTGATCGAGGCGATCGGGCGCGATATCGAGGCGGCGGTCGCGCAGATCGAGGGGACAACGAGTGTACGCGCCGATCGGACCGCTACCGGTCGGTACCTGGAGATCGAGATCGATCGCCGCGAGGCGGCTCGCTATGGACTCTCCGTCGACGAGATCCAGTCGGTTATTCGCTTCGGCGTAGGCGGCATGGAGGTCAGTCAGATGGTGGAGGGGGTGGAGCGTTTCCCGATTTCGCTGCGCTACCCGCAAGAGCGACGCAGCAGCCCCGAGGCCCTGGAGGCCTTGCCGCTGGTAGCGCCGAACGGTGAGCACCTAGCCTTGGGCGATGTCGCTGCAATCGCCATCGTCGATGGCCCGGCGATGATACGCACCGAAAACGCTCGGCGCACCGGCACCGTGAACGTCGATATCGCCGATCGGGCGCTGGGCGGCTACATCGCGGAAGCGCGTCAGGTGGTGCGCGACGAGGTCGACTTGCCGCCGGGCTACTCGATCCGCTTCGTCGGCCAGTACGAGCAGTTAGAGAGCACCCAGGAGCAACTGCAACTCTTCGTACCCCTGACCTTGGCGCTGATCTTCGTGCTGCTCTATCTCTGCTTCCGCAACTGGGTGGAGCCGTTGATGCTGCTTGCGACTCTGCCGTTTGCCTTAGTCGGCGGCTTGTGGCTGAGCTATGGGCTCGGTTTTGACCTGTCGGTGGCCACCGCGGTCGGCTTTATCCTGCTCGGCGGATTAGCGATCGAGTTTGCGGTGGTGCTGCTCGCCTATCTCCATCAAGCCGTAGCAGAGCATGCGCCTAAGGACCGGGCCGAGCTGATTGCCGCCATTAGCGAGGGGGCCGTACGCCGGGTGCGCCCGCTGACGATGACTGCCATGACCATCATCCTCGCCTTGTTGCCGTTGTTGATCGATACCGGGCTCGGCTCCGAGGCGATGCAGCGCATCGCAGCGCCGATGATCGGCGGGATGGTCACGGCACCAATCATCGCCTTTGCGATCGTGCCGGTGCTCTACTACCTATGGCAGCGTCGCCACTATCCGGAGCCGGCTGGACCGGTGCAGTAGAGACGCAGCAGGTGCAGCAGTGACCGACCTGGGTATTCAACCGGGTATTCAGGCGATTCGCCCATGGGCGATCCAGTGCCGATCGCTGGTGCGCTCGACCTGCAGGGAGGGCAATAGTGCCGCTGCCGCGAGCTGATCGGTGACCTCTTGCGGCGTAAAGGCAGCGAGCAGGGAGTTAAAGAAGTCGCGGCGCAGTACCGGCGGCTCGGTGGCCGCGTAGGTATCGACAATCGACTCCGCCTCGGTGCGGCTTGCTGGACGGGCCAGATCCATGACCAGCACAGCCGCCCCGGGGCGGGCGTGTTGTCGAATGCACTGCCAAAAGGGTGCCGGATCGTGCAGGTGGTGCAGCAGGCTGTTGCTGATTACGGCATCGTACGCAGCAGGCGGCAACTCGAGCGTTTGCAGGGTGGCGCAGACGAGATGGATGCGCTCACGGCACGTCCCGCGCTCTCGATCAAGGGCGTGTTGCGCAAGCTCGATCATGGCCGGTGCGCCATCTACGGCGGTGATATGCAGCTGCGGACAGCTGCGGGCAAAACGCAGCGGAATATCGGCCGGACCGCAACCGAGATCGAGCATGGTGCCGCGCGGTAGACCGAAGCGCTCTAGAAAGGTCTCGACAAAGCGTTGATTCGGCTCCTCGAAGTCAGCTCCTGCATAGGCCGCGGCCTGTTGCGTCTCATCCATCAACTCCGGCTCGGGGATGCGTTCCATAGGGCAGTTCTCCAGCGTGGTGTTTGCGGGCGGGGCGCACTCGCTAACCGCCGCCGAGCGTCCCAGACTAGCGCACGCAGCGGGGAACGCAAACGAGAAGAGCAGGGCAGATCACCGCCGCACCTCGGCGTGAGGAGGGAGCGTAAGGTCTTCGGTCGCAACGTAGGTATGCAGTAAAATCGGGCTGCGCAGTCGGGCCAGGCGCAGCAGCTCATCGGGGGGGATCGAGGTGATCTGATGGCTGATCCCGCTGTGTCGCAGCCAGTGGGTCGAGGCCGAGTCGAGGCGGCGGGCCCAGACTGGATCGGTCTCACGCATCGCCGCGGCCGCCTCACGACAGACTTGCTTGACGATATAGTGAGCCGCCTTCCGGTGGAGCGGCCGCCAGCCGTCGCGCTGCGGGTAGAGGCTGACGACCATCGGTGTATTCTCATCAGGCGCCGGATAACGGGCCAAGCCTAGGTGCTCGCGATAGTCGCCCAACGCCTCAATGAGGGTCTCGGGAATAGGGACGTACTCAGGCGGTGACTTAGGGTGGCGGTATTTGCCGACGACCTTCCACCACCACTGCCGGGAGCCATCCGCCTCGGTGCGATAGAAGAGCGCGCCTTGCCTGCAGTCGATCAACTCGCTAGCGCGGGCGAGCAGGGTATAGAGGGCGGAGAAGACCCAGCGAGCGCGCTGATAGCGCGCCTCCTCGATCGGCGTTTGACGCGGCATGCGCGTCTCGATGTGCTCTAACACATAGGCCCAGAGTTGCTGCGGGAGATAGCGCTCTTGGCGCGGATACTGCCCCGTGATGGTGTAGCGGGCCTGCGAGGCCACGACCGGGTTGCGCAGCAAATAGCCCTGTTCAACGAGCCACTGATAGAGCCGCTGCACGATGCTTACGGCACTGCGCGCAGCGCGATCGGAGAGCAGACCGATAAAGGGGCGCCAGTGGGGGGAGGTGCGCGGGTAGCGCTGATTGGCGTACCAGTGCGCCCAGCGGGTTGGGTCGTGCAGCACCTCATCGTAGAGTGTTAGATCGTCGGGTTCGGCCTCACTCAGGGCGCGATCCCGCTCCAAGCCGAGCCAGAGCAAGAAACGCTCGATCTCTTTACGATACGCCTGCACAGTGTTGGTGTTGTGTGCGTGCTGGGAGAGAAAGCGGGCCACCGCCTCCAGGTCGTTGCTGCAACCGGCGAGTTGGCCCTTGCCCGCAGCGACCCACTCGCCATCTCCGCCCAGCGGGATCGGGCCAAACCCACCTGGATGCGGGGTAGGGCAGCGCTGTGCATCCCAGCTGGCCTGTGCCCAAGGGAAAAAGCCGTAGCCGGCCGGCGGCTGCGAGCGGCCGGAGAACGCTTGGCAAGCCGTGTTGCCCGTATCGTTCGTGCTGTGATCACTCTGCGGATCCGTCATGGCCCCCTGCCCGTGGCTCTCTGCTGCCTTTATCTATGCGCATTCTAGCACTCATCCGCTCAGCAAGGAGAAGATGTATCTTCTGTGCGGCCTTGAGGAATGGGGTTTTGTCAATTCTGGAAAAGGTCTATACTTCAAGCATAAAAATTCGATCATGAGCGTTGAGGTTTTTTGAAGGCTGACAGCCCCCCGGGCTCCCGGGGGCGTGAGTGTGTAGCCCCGACCGGGGGTATGAGCATGAAAAGAAAGACTAAAACGGACTCCGATGTGTTGTATCAATCCCTACTGACTTGTCACCCCGAGGGTGTCTGCACACTCGATCTGGAAGGGCGGTTCACCTACCTCAACCCCGCCGCTTGCGATTTGCTCGGCCATGAGAGCGCAGAATCACTGCTCGGGCATGCGGTTAGTGAGGTGATCTGCACCCGGAAGCAGTGTCGAGCTTGCCCTATGGAGTTCCAAGACCACTCGCTGGTGGCGGCCCTGATCGCTGGAAAGATCCCCCGTGGTTACGAGGAGGTTTGCGTCCACCGTTCTGATGGATCGACCTTCCCGGCCGCAATCAATATCGCTGCACTACGAACCGGCGAGGGTGAGCCGGCGATCGGTTTGGTCCTCTCGTTGCGCGATATCACCGAGCAGCGCAAGCAGGAGACGGCGCTGCGCCATCGTGAACAGCGATTTGCCCTAGCAATCGAAGCGGCCAACGCCGCGGTGTGGGAGTTCGACTTGGTCACTGGTGAAGTCCATTTTGGCCCCCGCGGGATCGAGATCTACGGCTGCCCGCCGGGCTCTGCGGTGCCGTTTCACGACTATGAGAGTTGGCGCACGCGGATCCACCCGGACGATCTGCTGCGTATTGAGGCCGAGGCACATGCAGCAAGAGAGCAGGGTGTGCCGTGGATTGTCGACTATCGCGTCATACGCCCCAATGGCGAGATCCGCCACGTGCGCTCAGCGTGTCAGCAACTCTGCGACGATGACGGGGGGGTGCCGCTGCGTATTGTCGGCTTCGAGGAGGATCGCACTGCCGAGGTCACCACGCTTGAACGACTCCAACAGCTGGTAGCGATTCTTGACAACACCTCCGATTTTGTCGTCATGCACGGTCCCGATGGGCGACTGGTCTTTATGAACGCCGCGGGTCGGCGTGTTGTTGGTCTACCCGACGAGCCTTTCCTGGGGGCGCCCGCTACAACGACCCCCTACGGTGTTGCCCCTGGTGCAGTCGGTGAGGGTGGGCCGCCGGCCTTCACTGTCGAAGAGTCGATTCGGCACTACCATCCGGAGTGGGCGGCTGATCTACTGCTTAACGAAGCACTGCCAACGGCCATGCGCGACGGTATCTGGCAAGGCGAGACGGCGATTATCGATGCGCAGGGCCGCGAGATTCCCACCTCTCAAGTCATCATCCCACATCGCAGTACTCCCTCGGGCGAGTTGACCGAGATTTCAACGATACTGCGCGATATCTCGCAGACAAAGCAGGCTCAGGAAGAACTCGCACTCAGCGAGCGCCGTTTTCGACAAATCGCCGAGAGTATCCATGAGGTCTTTGGGCTCAGTGACAAAGAGAAGCTCTTATACGTCAACCCGGCCTACGAGACGATTTGGGGGCGGTCGACCGAGAGCCTCTACGCCGATCCCTGCAGCTTTTCGGAAGCGATCCACCCCGAAGACCGTGACCAGATCATCGCGGATTTACGGGAGGCACGTGAGACCCGGAGCGACTTCGATGCGCTTTTCCGGATTATTCGCAGCGACGGTGAAGTGCGCTGGGTGCACATGCAGAGCGTGCCGGTGCGCAATAACGACGCCGGGGAGGATGAAGCGGCGGCTAAGGCGCTATTGCGCGCCTCGACGGCGCGCGATATGACCGAGCACGAGGAGCGGCTGCGGGGGCGGCAGAAGTAACAGCGTCCTGTGGGAGGAGGTGCGGAAGTGCGGCCACAAACTAGAGCAGTGGTCGGCAAGAGTTCAGCGCGAACGGAGACAAGCCGCTCAGTACAGGAGAAGAAGGCCGCCTCGGCGGCGCGTAGAGAATTTAACATAATATACATTATGCGAAGTAGGAGGGCGGCCGGAGGGCACGGAGTTGTGACTCTCAGTACGCCTTCGGCGCCCTTTGACGCCGCTGGTTCATCTTCACCATGTCGGGCACGGCTTCATGTTCGGGGGCTACCAGACCGGAACACGGCCGGCTGAATTATGACTTACTGTGTGGCCCGCCGAGTCTCCTGCCATCGGGTTTGCTGCTCCTCATCGGCGATGTTCCACTCATGCTCGATAAACTGCTTATCGCCAGTCTCCAGCAGTGCCCAAAGAACGAAGTCAGCCGCTTTCTCTGGAGCATGTAACTGCCCACGCTCTTTGAGCTTGATAAAGCGCTCGACCTCCGGGAACTGCTCCGAGGTCTGCTGCCGGATCAGCTCTTGCATGGGCGTATCGACGACGCCGGGGCGAACCGAGCCTACAAGCACTCCGTGGGGTCGCAGTTCATCCCGCAAGGTCTCGTAGATCATGAACAGCGCTGCCTTGCTTGCACAGTAGGCGCCCCAGCCGGCGACCGGTCGATGGGCTGCCCCGGATGAGATCTGCAGGATACGGCTCCCCGGCTGCATCGCTGGCAGCAGACTCTGAGTCAGAAAGAGCGCAGCCTCTACGTTCGTTGCAAAGGCGTGCCGCCAGGCTGTTAAATCGACCGCATGCAGCGGCCCGACCGGTTCCAACACGCCGGCGTTGTGGATCACCGCGCGCACCTTACAGCCTTCCGGCACCGCGGCGGCCACCTGTGCGCGTCCTTCTTCGGTGCTCAGGTCAGCGCGCTGTGCAATGACCCGGTCGGGAGCCAGTGCTGCGGTCTCTTCAAGCGGCGTCTGACGGCGGCCAGCGATGAGCACCCGAGCGCCCTGCTCAAGCAGCCCTTCAGTGAGGGCGCGACCGAGCCCGCTGCCACCACCGGTGACGACCGCAATCTCATGCTCCTGCCACTTCATAGCTCCTCCGCCAAAAAAATCTCCCAATCGTGAATACAATATCACCCCTGCAGCGCCCCGGGGAGGCTCTTCCTTTAGCGTGGGTCGAGGAGGATAGCGCCAACTGCGTGGCAGTCGTACAATGAGCGGGCGTAAAACTGGCGAATATCAAAAAAACTGCGCCGTACGGCTATCACTATAAAATCATCTTAATAGTCATCGCACACGGAGGGAGGAGCCATGGCATATCAAGAGGTCTACCAGGAGTCGATCCGCGATCCCGAGGGCTTCTGGAGACGCCAGGCCGAGCGCCTTGTCTGGCACGAGCCGCCGCAACAGATCCTGAGCCAGGATGAAAACGGATTCTACCACTGGTTCAAGGGCGGAAAGCTCAACGTCGCTTACTTGGCGCTCGATGCCCACGTCGATGCCGGTCGCGGCGAGCAGACCGCCATCTTCTACGACTCCCCGGTCAGTCAAACTAAAACCAGCTTCTCCTACCGTCAATTGCGTGATGAAGTCGCCAAAGCGGCCGGTATGTTGCGCGATCTGGGGGTCGCTAAGGGCGACCGCGTGGTCATTTACATGCCGATGATTCCCGAGGCAGTGATCTCAATGCTCGCCTGCGCCCGCCTCGGCGCTGTTCACTCGGTGGTCTTCGGCGGCTTCGCAGCTAACGAGTTGGCGGTACGCATCGACGACGCCGCTCCGAAGGTCGTGCTGAGCGCCAGTTGCGGGATCGAATTTGAGCGCGTTATCCCCTATCAGCCACTGGTCAACGAGGCGCTCAAGCGTGCCCACCACCAGCCCGAGCACGTCGTCTACGTCGCCCGCCCGCAGGCCGAAGTCGAGCTGCAGGCGGGGCGCGATCTCGATTGGCACGAGCAGGTGCAAGCCGCCACGCCGGCCGATGCAGTACCGGTTGATGCCACCGATCCGCTCTACATCCTCTACACCTCGGGGACGACCGGCAAACCGAAAGGCGTCGTGCGCGAAGGCGGTGGCTACGCCGTAGCCCTCAACTGGAGCATGGAGGCGATCTACGATCTACATCCCGGCGAGGTCTTTTGGACCGCCTCCGATGTCGGCTGGGTGGTCGGTCACTCTTACATCGTCTACGCGCCACTCATTCGCGGCTGTACCAGCGTCGTCTACGAGGGTAAGCCGGTACGCACACCCGATGCCGGAGCCTTCTGGCGGGTGATCTCCGAGTACGGCGCCAAGGCCTTCTTCACCGCACCGACCGCCTTCCGCGCCGTCAAGAAGGAGGACCCCGAGGCGAAGCACCTCGCCCACTACGACATCTCCTGCCTGAAGAACGTCTTCGTCGCTGGTGAACGGCTCGATCCACCGACCTACGAGTGGCTGGCCGATACCCTGCAGCGGCCGATCATCGATCACTGGTGGCAGACCGAGACCGGCTGGCCGATCGTCGCTAACCCGATGGGAATTGAACCGCAGCCCGTTAAAAGCGGCTCGGCCACCCTGCCGGTTGCCGGCTACGATATCCGCGTCCTCGACGATGCCGGCCAGGATCTCCCGGCGCGCGAACAAGGCAACCTGGCCATCAAACTTCCCCTGCCGCCGGGCTGCTTGCCGACGCTTTGGAATGATGATGCGCGCTTTCGTAAGTCGTACCTGGAGCGCTTCCCGGGGTTCTACGACACCTCTGATGGCGGCTTTATCGATGAGGAGGGCTACGTCTTCATCATGGGCCGGGTCGATGATGTTATCAACGTCGCTGGACACCGCTTGTCGACGGGTGAAATGGAAGAGGTCATCGGCGATCACGCGGCGGTCGCTGAGTGTGCGGTCGTCGGCATCCACGATGAGCTCAAAGGCGAGCTGCCGGTCGCCTTCGTCGTTCTCAAAGACGGCGCAGAGATCGAACAGGAGCAGCTTGAGAAGGAGCTCGTTAAACGGATCCGCGATGAGATCGGCGCGATCGCCGCACTGCGCCAGGTCGCTGTAGTACAGAAACTACCTAAGACCCGCTCTGGGAAGATCTTGCGTAAGAGCATTCGCACCCTGGCTAAAGAGGCGCGCGACGAGGTGCCGACGCCGTCGACGATCGACGATCCGGGCAGTCTTGATGAGATCGTCGATGCCATGCGCAACCACCGCATCGGGCGCTACGCCGATCCCAGCTGAGGGGGGCACCCCCCCTCGGAGGGATCCCCGGAGGGACTGATGGGGAGGGCGGAGAATCTGACGTCCTCCCTTCCCTGAAAGAAGGGGATTTCTATGGCGAGATCCGGCGGGGATGCTGGCTCCTAGGAGCATTGGCGTCCCCGCCGGCATTCTTCAACGGGATCGATGACTCATGCCGCCTCGCCCGCTCGGCAGTTCCCAACCGTAAAACTGCCGCAGTTGCTCGTGGACCTCGGGAAAGGCGCGACGCAACCGGCGCGGATCGGCAAAATACGTCTCCGATGCCACCGCGAAGAACTCGCCCGGATCTTCGGCAGCGTAGGGATCGAAGGCCGCGATGCTACTGTTGTCGCGATCACACCGTCGGCCGCAACCATTGCCGCCACTGCCATAGCTGCCGTCTAGCGTGCCCAGGCCCTGGCCCAGCGTTGCCCCCTGCCCCTCCAGCAGCCATAAAGACTCATCACGCTCAGCGCCACCCTCGCCCCCATCTTCGCCTGCCTCTGCCGTCTCGACATAGCGTCCCAAGCGTTCATAGGCCTGTTGAAAGACCCGCGCCCATACCTCGACGGCGAGTGTTGCTGGCAGCGGCGGCAGCCCATTGACCTCACCCTGCGCCATATCAAGCTTATGGGCACACTCATGCACCACCACGCAGCTGCCCGCCCCCGCCGGCCGCAGTGCATCCTCAAGCGAGAGCACCAACGGCCCGCCCTCCCACGCCTCGCCGATGAGCGGACCTTCGAGCAGGTGCACCACCCCATCGTCGTCTACATACTCGTGGGTTGCAACGAAGCCCGCTGGATAGAGCACCACGCTTCGCCACGGCGCATACCAGTCGAGTCCCAGTTCACGCACCGGGACGACCGCCTGCAGGGCGATTGATGCAAGCTGCGCCTCATCGGGCGAGGCGCCGGCCACCCCACTAAAGCTCTTCTCATCGAGAAAGGCGACAGCCAGTGCTTCGAGTTGTCGTCGCTCCTGCCAGCCAAGGCGTCGCAAGCCAGGCAATGAGGCCTCCGCATAGGACCAAGCCAGAGCAGGTAAATTGCGTCCGCGCGCCAACCGTCGGCGCCGCCAGTTGCGTAGCCATCCCATTCAGTTGCACGCCCTAACCAGTCCCTGAAACTCGCCGCAGAGAGCATCTTACTCACCACAGATATCGTGGTACCATAGCGCGCCTTAGTTGGGCGCTTCAATCGTATTCTGCGTAGGAAGATCGCGGAACGCGTTGTCATGCAAGAGGATTGAAAGATCAAGTATGCCGGATACTGCTCAGGAGGCTGCAAGCCGTCGCACGTTCGCCATCATCTCTCACCCCGACGCCGGCAAGACGACGCTGACCGAAAAGCTGCTCTACTACGGCGGAGCCATCCAGATGGCTGGCACGGTCAAGGGTCGCAAGTCGAAGATCCACGCCACCTCCGATTGGATGGCGATGGAGCGCGAACGCGGCATCTCGGTGACCTCCTCGGTGATGCAGTTCCCCTATCGCGAGCGCTTGCTGAATCTGCTCGATACGCCGGGACACGGCGACTTTTCCGAGGATACGTACCGGACGCTGACGGCGGTCGATTCAGCCCTGATGGTGATCGATGCTGCTAAGGGCGTCGAGCAGCGCACCGTGCAGTTGATGGAGGTCTGCCGGATGCGCGCCACCCCAATCACCACCTTCATCAACAAGCTCGATCGCGAAGGTCGCGATCCGGTCGAGTTGCTCGATGAGATCGAGTCGGTCTTGGGTGTTCAGTGCGCCCCGGTCACCTGGCCGCTCGGGATGGGGCGGACCTTCCGAGGCGTCTACCACCTGCTGACAGATCGCGTCTACCTCTTCACCGAAGATGAAGCCATCGATGGGCTCTCCGACGACCGCCTCAGTGAGCGCTTTCCAGGGGAGTTTGAGCAGTGGCAAGAGCAGATCGAGTTGATCCGCGAGGCCAGCGAGCCCTTCGATCGAGCCCGTTACCTGGCCGGTGAGCTGACGCCGGTCTACTTTGGCTCAGCGATTAACGACTTTGGTGTTCGGCAGTTACTGGATGACTTTGTCGAGCACGCACCGGGACCGCTGAGCCACGAGGCCGGACGCACCGTCGCTGCCGATGAGCCCAACTTTAGCGGTTTCGTCTTTAAGATCCAGGCCAACATGGACCCCCAGCACCGCGATCGGATCGCCTTTTTACGCGTCTGCTCGGGGCGCTTCGACCCGGGGATGCGCCTCTATCAAGTGCGCACCGGAAAGCAGATGAAGATCCCGCGCGCGACGACTTTTCTGGCCAGTGATCGGGTTCACGCCGAGAGTGCTTTTCCTGGCGATATCATCGGCATTCACAACCATGGGACGATCGCTATCGGGGATACCTTCACCGAGGGCGAGAAGCTGCACTTTAAGGGAATCCCGAACTTTGCCCCTGAACTCTTTCAGCGCGTCGTGCTGCGCGATCCGATGCGCATGAAGGCGCTGCAAAAGGGGCTCGAACAGCTCTGTGAGGAGGGGGCGACACAGCTCTTTAGGCCGTTGATTGGCAGTGACTGGATCGTCGGAGCGGTCGGTGCGCTGCAGTTCGAGGTCGCAGCTTACCGGTTGCGCAATGAATACGGCGTCGAGTGCACATTCGAAGCCGTACCGGTGCATACGGCCCGCTGGATTGAGTGCGGCGACGCCAAGCAGCTTGAACGTTTTTGCAATCGCAACGAGACCGCTCTCAGCCGTGATGCGACCGGGGCTCTTACCTACTTAGCCCCCTCGCGGGCCAACCTCCAACTGACCCAGGAGCGCTGGCCGGAGATCGGTTTCCACGCCACGCGCGATCGCTAACGCCAAACTGGTGCTCGCTACAACCCACTGGGACCGCGGCGCACCTGGCCACCCGGCCCCAGCGCGAGCTACCAGCGAACTCGCCCTCGCCGACACCGGTCAAGCGCTGATCAGTCGCTCGACAATACGCGCTCCGGCCAGATAAGTGCCGGCGGCTGAACCGAGCGAGGCGAAGAGAAAGACGAGCAGAGTTCGCGCGACCCGATTGACCCACCACCCCTGCCAGCGCGTCAACTGCTTACGGAGGCTGCGAAAATCGCCGACACGGGGGCGGCGCATGGTGAGTTCGATGGCAGCGGCGACGAAACCGGCACCGATGGTTGGGTTGAGTGAGGTCAGCGGGGCAGCGAAGAAGGCGCCGGCAACGGTGACCGGGTGGCCGTAAGCCAGCGCCGCCCCGAGCGCCGAGAGCCCCCCATTGAGCAGCACCCAGGTCGCCACCAAGGTCCAGCCCAATTCCGGGCTCTGGGCAAAGCCGAGAGCGAAGCCGGAGAGGACGACGGCCACCACGGCCCAGGCGAGAAACTTCGGCCAGCGCGATGGTGGCGGGCAGGTATCGAGGTCGCGACGTTCTGCCTGCGGATCGGCTGTCGGTCGCTCCAGGGCCTCGGCCACCCCCTCCAGGTGTCCCGCACCGAGCACCACCAAGACCTTGCGAAAGCGCCCAGCGCAGCTTTCGAGCAGGCGGGCAGCCATGTAGCGATCGCGCTCGGCGATCAGCGGGGTGTAGAGGGAACGACTCTCTTGCGCCATATCACGGAAGGTCGACTCTAAGATATCGCCGCGTTTGAGCCGTTCTACATCCTCGCTCTCGATCTTCTGTGAAGAGGCCACGCTAGCGACCAGACCACCGATCAAACCCAATCGCTGATACCAGCGCACGCTGCGGTAGAGGCGGCGCATCGTCGTGCCGACCTCACGGTCGATCAAGACCAACTCAGCGCCGTACTGCTGGGCTTGCTCAGCGGCGATCTTGAGCTCTGCTCCGGGCTCGACGCCCAACTGCTCCGCTAAACGCTGCTGATAGGCCCCGAGTGCCAGATTGGCCGTGATCAGGCCACCACGCCCATCCCGCAGAGCTTGAAAAAGATCTAGATTTTCTAGGTGGTTGGGGTCGGTCAAGCTGCGCAGACGACTCTCGCAAAGCTCAACAGCAACGGCATCGTAAGCGCGACTGGCTACCTCAGCAGCAACCTCATCGGCGCTGGCCTGGGAGATATGCGCCGTACCGAGCAGGACAAACTCAGTGCCCTGGACAGTAAGATACTTGCGCGGTCCCTGCTGCGGTGCAGATTCTGACATCTTCAAAAGGCTCCTAGCAGAGTCAGGAGGAGATCGAGCGACGTTCGTTAACGCGGACCCTGGAGTTGTGGGGCAATAGCTTAAGGGTGCGTATCATACTGCGCCTGGCGGGGATGCGGAAGGCATGTTGTAAGTGCCCTCTTTAAGTGCCCTCTCAGTTCCTGCTCTCTTCTATGGAAGCGCTCCACTCGGGAACCTTGCGCCGTATAGGTTGTCTCGTGGTGACAGGACAGTGACCTTTTAAGACGTAGAGGAGCCGAATATGTCGAATCAGCGGAGAACCCTGCCGATGGCCGCCGTGGGCGCACTGTTTTGCTCTGCGCTAGGCGCTGGCGTGGTACACGCGCAGATCGGCGCCGAACCGCCACCGGAACAGGATCCCGGCATGCAGGGGCAACCCCCCGGTGGCATGCAGCAGCAGGACCCGGGAATGCAACAACAAGATCCCGGCATGCAGCAGCAAGATCCTGGATTGGCACCGCCGCAACCCGATCAGGCGACTTTCAGCGATGCTCAGGTTGAGCGCTTTGTTCAGGCCTACCTCGACATCATCGATATTCAAGAGGCCTATACAAGCGAGATTCAAGAGGCCGACGGCGGTGAGCAAGCCCGCGAGCTGCAGGAGCAGGCTAATGACGATATGGTCTCGGCGATCGAGGACAACGGGCTCAGTGTGCCGGAGTACTCGGAGATTGCCAATGCCATGGACATGGACCCCGAGCTCCGCGATGAGGTCTCTTCGCGCATTCGCGAGAATCAGAACCACTAATCACTTCCGACGGGGCCGCTCGCGCGGAACAGCCAACCTGACCCTGACGGAATCGCCGTCGGGGTTGGGCTGTTGACGTCCCCCCGCTCCGCCTCTCTTCCCTCTGCCGATTCAGCTGATCCAGCGAATTGCGAGTCTTTCCACACATGGTAGCCAGCGCCGCCGCTCTGCGCGTGGTCAGAGTGTACGCGAGCGTGTACGATAATGGCACGCTGGCGATGATGGCCAACCCCTTTTCTGCAAATAACCGACAGAAGGTCGCATGGACAAGCAGCATAGCTATAACTACGAGGAGCTTCTGCTCAGCGGACACGGTCGCCTCTTCGGCCCGGGCAACCCGCAACTGCCGGCGCCGAAGATGCTTATGTTCGACCGCATCACACGCATCAGTGAAAGTGGGGGGCAGTACGGTAAGGGCGAGATGACCGCCGAACTCGATGTGCATCCCGGACTCTGGTTCTTCCGTTGCCACTTCCCTGGTGACCCGGTCATGCCGGGTTGCCTCGGGCTCGATGCCCTATGGCAGATGGTTGGTTTCTATCTGGGCTGGATCGGCGGCAACGGAGCCGGTCGTGCGCTCGGCTGTGGTGAAGTGAAGTTTACCGGTCAGATCCTCCCCGAGAATCGACTGGTTACGTACAATGTAGAGCTCAAACGAGTGATCAACCGGCGCCTGGTCATGGGGATCGCCGATGGTGTGGTCGCGGTCGATGGTCAGACGATCTACGAGGCCTCTGACTTAAAAGTCGGCCTCTTCCAGAACGCCGGTGAGCTGCAGCGCGCCACAGCGTAGTCGCGCAGGTTCAGATCTGAAAGGAGGTCGACAGTGCGTCGAGTTGTTATTACGGGCTTTGGCATCGTCTCGTGCATCGGTAACAATCGTGAGGAGGTGCTCGCCTCCTTGCGTGCTGGCCGTTCCGGTATTCGTTACCGCCCCGAATATGAAGAGATGGGTCTTCGCAGCCTCGTTGCCGGCAGTTGCGATATTGACGTTCAAGCGCACATCCCCCGTAAGACGCTTCGTTTCATGGGGGATGCTGCAGCCTACAGCTATATCGCTATGGATCAAGCAATTGCCGCTGCCGGATTAGACTATGCGGCGATCTCCAACCCCAAGGTTGGGCTGATTGCCGGTTCTGGTGGGGCTTCGACGGCTAACGTCGTTGCTGCTACCGACACATTGCGCTCACGCGGAGTGCGCAAGATTGGCCCCTACGGGGTGACGCGAACCATGGGCAGCACGGTCTCTGCCTGCCTCGCTACACCCTTTGCCATCAAAGGGGTCAACTTGACCATCACCTCTGCCTGCGCGACCAGTGCACACTGCATCGGAGCAGCGATGGAGCAAATTCAGCTCGGCAAACAGGATGTCGTCTTTGCCGGCGGCGGTGAAGAGGAGCACTGGAGCCTGACGCAACTGTTCGATGGTATGGGGGCACTCTCGACCAAGTATAACGAGACCCCGGAGAAAGCCTCGCGGCCCTACGATGCCAATCGCGACGGGTTTGTGATCGCTGGTGGCGGCGGTATGGTTGTAGTCGAGGCCCTCGATCACGCCGTGGCCCGTGGGGCACCGATTCTCGCCGAACTCGTCGGCTTTGGTTCGACTTCGGATGGCTACGACATGGTGGCTCCATCGGGGGAAGGCGCGGTGCGCTGCATGAGGCAAGCGCTCGCCGATGTTGAGACGCCGGTCGATTATGTCAACACGCACGGCACCAGTACCCCAGCGGGAGATGTCACCGAAATTGAGGCCATGCGCGAGGTCTTTGGGACAGGGATGCCGCCGTTCTCTTCGACTAAGTCACTGACGGGCCACTCCTTAGGGGCTACCGGTGTACAGGAGGTTATCTACTCACTGCTGATGATGGAGCACGGTTTCATCTCGCCTTCGATCAATGTTGATGAACTCGATCCCGACGCCAGTGAGGTGCCGATCGTAACCACGACCCGCGAAGGCGTTGAGCTCACTACTGTACTCAGCAACAGCTTTGGTTTTGGCGGCACCAATGCTAGCTTGGCACTGCGCCGTTACGAAGGCTAACAGGTTGCTGGAGTCAATTGCCGTGGCACTGAGCCCGTGGTCGCAGTGATCGATCGATTGGCTCCGGTGCCGCCACTCTCTGACGAACAAGGCGTGAAGGTCTCTTGCTATGGAACAACGTCTTCACTTTGATCCCGATTTGCTGCGCCGCTACGATGTCAGCGGGCCGCGCTATACCTCCTACCCGACGGCGCCGCAATTCCATGAGGGGTTCGACGACCAGGCCTACGCGCGGGCGGCCCGAGACAGCAACGAGGCTGCCGAGCCGAAACCGCTCTCCGTCTACATGCACGTACCGTTCTGTAAAAATGTCTGCTACTACTGCGGCTGCAACAAGATCGTCACGGCAAAGTATCAGCGGGCCGAGGAGTACCTCGATCACGTCTTCCGTGAGATCGCCCTGCAGGGCGAACTCTTCGCGGATACGCGCCGTGTCGAGCAGCTTCATCTCGGCGGTGGCACGCCAAACTATCTGCGTGACGAGGATATTGCTCGCCTAGTGCAGACGTTGCGCGATCATTTCCAGCTTGAGGAGGGCGATCGGCGCGAGTTTTCGATCGAACTCGATCCCCGCGACTTCCAGCTCGAGACGGTCGCTCACTTGGCCGAACTCGGCTTTAATCGCATGAGCGTCGGTGTCCAAGACCTCGACCCTGTCGTACAGGCGGCGGTCAACCGCGAACAGAGCCCAGAGCTGTGTCGGGCGATCATCGAAGAGGGACGTCGGTACGGTTTCCGCTCGACCAACATCGATTTGATCTACGGTCTACCCAAACAGACCGCTGAGAGCTTCGATCGGACGCTTGATGAGATTGTCGATATCCGCCCCGAGCGTCTAGCGATCTACAACTACGCCCACCTGCCCCATCTGTTCAAGATCCAGCGCCAAATCCGTGAGTCCGACCTGCCCGGCCCGGATGAAAAGCTAGCACTCTTCGGTCGTACCATCGAAAAGCTCACTGAGGCTGGCTACGTCTTTATCGGCATGGATCACTTTGCCCTGCCCGAGGATGGGCTGGCGAAGGCGCAAAAGCAGGGTACGCTCCATCGTAACTTCCAAGGCTACTCGACCCGGGCTGACTGTGATCTCATCGCCCTCGGTTCGACTTCGATTGGTAAAATCGGTCCGACCTACAGCCAGAACCTGCGTGAACCCGAGGCCTATCAAGAGCGTATTGCCAATGGCCGCCTGGCTGTCTTCCGCGGTATGGAGCTGAGCCAAGAAGACCAATTGCGCCGCGAAGTCATCATCGAACTAATGTGTCACTCGCAGTTGCGCTTCGCCGAGATCGAGTCGCGCTACGGCATCGACTTCCAGAGCCACTTCGCAACTGAGATCGAACGCCTAGAGCCTTTAGTCGATGACGGACTGGTCGATATTAACGATGAGCGGATTCAGGTCTTGCCGCGTGGTCGACTGCTGCTGCGCCATGTCGGCATGGCCTTCGACGCTTATCTAGAGCGCGATGCCGCAGAGACGCGGCGCTACAGCAAGGTGCTCTAGAGCCTAGTTCCTGCCTGGTTGTTTAAAAGGCTTGGAAAAGTCCGTAGGAGTTGAAAAGGACAGAGAAGTCATCTTCGACCGATAAAGGTGCTCTAGTGTCGTGAAGCGCGGAACTCTTTTAGGCGGAACGGCCCTGGTTTTGACCACCGGGGCCGCCCTCGCTAGCCCCCTCCCCCCGCATACCCAGGTCTTCGAGCCGGGGGTTTTCGAGGCGCAGCTTTTCACCGGTGTCCGCAACTACAGCAGTGATCACGGCACCACCGCTGATTTCATGCCACGCCTAAGAGCCGGGGCACCTGGACCCTTCGATCTGGCGCTGGGTATCCCCTACCGCTACGACTCAAAGAGTAAAGACTCGGCACTGCGCAGTGATCTGCACCTTGATCTCTCCTATCAGTGGCTTGATCGCGGAGCGACGCAGTCAGTTATTCGTTTCCATACCATGGTTGGTGCGAATAGCGAACTCGAAGGAGTTGGCAGCGGCCGTACCAATCTAGGCGTTGCCGTCGATTGGCGTCGCGATGGGATCTACGCCGGTAACGACCTCTACCTGCGCGGAGCGTGGGAGCATATCGACCAGCGCCGCCCCGACGAGGATGCCGGTCCGGGCTCTTACCGAGCTGTCGGTCTGCTGACGCTAGAGGCGGCCATGGACATTAACGTCGAGGGCGACTTTACTCCCTACTTTGGGCTCCGTGCAACCGTAGGCGCCTCCGGCAATCGGCGTAGCGAACAGCAGAGCCTCTCCCTCCGCCCGGGATTCCACTGGAAAATCGCTGAAGGGCGCTCACTTTTCTTGGTTTCGCAGTTCGACATGGCCGAACGTGGAGGGGAGCCTGAGCGTGCGGTCTTCGTAACCTATAGCTACAACTTTGAGACAGGTTGGGGAGACGCTGCGGCATCGCGCGGTGTCGAACAGGTGACAGCTCGTATGGCACGACTGGAGCGACAAGTCGACGCCCTAGGACGCAGCGTCCACAACCTTGAACGGCGTTGGCTGCTTGGGACCCCGAGCGGCGACCCCGTAGCGAGTCCCGAAACAGAAGTTCTGTTACTCAATCAATCGGGTATTGCTGAACTTAAAAGTTCGGTCGGTCGCCTACTCGATCCCCTTGAGGTGCGTCTTGTCGATATGCGTCAAGACCCCGATGCTCCGACTCGTGACCGTACCGTTATTCGTCATGCTCACGGTTTGACCGATAAGGCAGTAGAGATCGCCCGTGCACTACCGGGGCATCAGCTTATTGAGGAGAGCAACGAGATCCCGGATGGTGCCGACATTGTCGTCTTGATCGGCTTCGATTTGGAGACTGCTCTCGATTAAAGAATAGCAAAACTCCGACGCCACAGTGTGGTCCCTGTTTGGTTCATTCCCAGCTTGTTATTGCCAGCTTGCAAGTCGTGCAGCTGCGTACTGCCCCTGTTCGGTCTGCGTACCGATCTGTCGCAGATAGCGCTCATAGTGTTCGGCAGCGTCCCGCTGTCGGCCCATTCCCTCGAAGGCAACCCCCTTTAGAAAGGCCGTATTGGGATTGCCGGGCAGTATCCTCTCGTAGCGCTCAAAGTGATCGACGGCCCGTTCGGGCTGATTGAGCGCTAATGCGTTAATCCCGCTCAAGTGGACAGCCTGACCCTCTTGCGGATAGACCTCGCGGGCTTGATCGAGATAGCGTCGTGCCTCCTGGTGTTTCTCTTGCGCCGATTTGGCCTTCGCCATCAGCAGCAGGCCTGGGTAGTCGTCGGGGACTTGCTCAAGGGCGCTGGCAAAGTGTGCCTCAGCCTGAGCGTGGTTACCCCTCGCCATCTGCGCTTCGCCAGCCTGCATCTCCTTAATGGCCGGCTTTATACGGCGCAGACTCGCCGTGTTATCCATATACCGCTCGCGACCGCGGTCGCGCTCTAGAGCGCCGCTCCGCGCCTGAGCTTCTCTCTGAGCTGTTTTAAAGCGTTCCTCGCTCATCGGATGGGTCGAGAACATCGTCTCCAAGGCGGTGGGCTGTCGTCCCGACATGTTCACCAGCATCTGCATCAAGTCGACCATGCCCTGCGGGTTCTGTCCCGACTGCGCCATGTAGTCGAGCCCAAGATCGTCGGCCTCGCGCTCATTCTCGCGGCTATAGTGGGCAAGCAGCACGGTGGCACCGACCGCACTGACGGCGTAGACCAGGTTGCTGTAACCAGCAAGCCGCTCCGATTGCGCAGCAGCAATACCGACCCCGCCGAGAAGGGCTGCAGTCATAATGGCGCTGGTCTGACGACGAGCGGTGTGGCGCGCCGTTACATGGCCGGTCTCATGCCCAAGTAAGGCAGCGAGTTCGGCCTCGTTCTCCATCTCGACCATGATGCCGCGTGTACAGGCCATTGTTCCGCCGGGGAAGGTGTAGGCGTTGACGTAGTTGGCGTTGACCACGTTGTGGCTGTACGGCATATGCGGACGGTGAGAGACCTCGGCAACCGCCTGACCAACTTCACCGACATAGCCAACGACCTGCTCATCGCGCAACAACCCGTAATCGTTAGAAAACTGATGCGGGGCGTGTTGCTTATCGATGGCGATCTCTTCCTCCTCAGACATCAGCATCAACCGCGGCCGCCCGGTGACAGGGTCGGTTGCACATCCGTAGAGCTGAGGCGCCAACACGGCACTCGCCGAGGCTGCCGACATCAGCCAGACAAAATCACGACGACTCATGCGCCGCTGCAAGATGCGATCGCCGTGGCGGTGGGAATCTCTACCTCGATCAGATTTAGTCGCGCTCATCGACCCCTTAACCCGCATTGAAGGGCTGATACTGACAGCGGTCTAGACCGCCGGGCTGCGATCACACGCCTACTAACGCGCGTTGCACCCCCCAGCATAGCCAGTATAGGCGCTTCGCTGCGTCCCATCGAGCCCGGCTCTTCAGCCGCTTCCCTCCCGCACCTGCTCGACAGAGAATACTCAACTCTAGGAGGTGCAACCGGGGCGGGACGGGAGCAAGCCGCCCCCCCCCCGACTCTCTTCGTCACGCACGCCTAAAAGCGGTACATACCGCCAGCACCCCAGGAATCGAGGTCGACGTCACCACCGATCGAGTAGTTGAAGTACTCCACGAAAATCCAGGCCTGAGGGGCCACACGGTGCGTCAAACCGAGGCCGCCGGAGAGGCTGTAATCGGCGAATAGCTCCTTACGCTCTTCGGTCCCATCGTACTCACCCTCATAGGCGTAGGAAGAGATCCCACCCATGATGTAGAACTCGTTGTTGAACGGCGTCCCCAGGTCGATATTGAAGCGGCCAACCGTCGACAGCGCGTGCTGAAGATCGACCTCCCAATCCCCGTCGTCCTGGCTGCCGAACCCGGTAAAGATTCGCGTCTCGATCGTCACGTTGGCAAAGACGCGAACCCCCAGGAAAAGACCGCCACCAAAACCATCAAACTCGTAGCGGTCATCAAACTCATCCTCATCGGGCTCAAGAGACCAGCTGTGCACGTATGCACCCATATAGAAATCTTGATCGCCAATGCCGGGGCCTTCGAAGGTAAAGCCACTCGCGTGAGCGCTCCCGATACCTGCGGTCAGGAGCGCGACCGCTGCCGCGCTAGCAAGTACAGAGCGCTTCGCACTGTTGCGGGAACTCACCTCAGTCGGGGTCAAATCGCCCTCCCCCCGTGGCGCAACCGATTGGGTCGAAATACGGCTGCAGTGGGTGCTGGGCTTTGTGCTGGTGTGCGACATGATTCCTCCTGTGGACTGATGCTGATGATTCTTTATAAACCGGACGGAGCAACCCTGCAGAGGCTATCGGCGTGAAGGAAGTCAGCTTGAGTGTTGCGTGGGGAAGGGGCAGCTTGCTTTCCGCGCGACTGCACGTCGACCAGTCTCCGCCGCAGAAGACGCAAGCGGGCAGAGGTTACAGCGCGGCCGTGGCCGACAAGTCGCCTTACCTAACTCGACCAGCTGAGCGTGCAACTCGTGAAACAGCGCCCGTTCCGCACCACACGCCTCCTCCACGGCTGCGCGCAACACCTCATAAGGCTCATCGCCGCGACACCAGCCAAGGCGCGAGAAGATCCTACGAGTGTAGGCATCGATCACGAAGACCGGGCGCTTAAAGGCATAGAGCAGGATATCGTCCGCCGTCTCTCGCCCCACCCCCTTGACAGCTAGCAGACGATCGCGCAGCTCGTTCGTCGCTAGACGGTCCAGACCATCGTAGCCACCCGCCTCCAAATAAGCCACAGAGAGTGTCCGTAACCGCTGAGCCTTGACATTGTAGTATCCGCTTGGACGAATCGCCGCCGCCAACTGCTCGCTCGGTGCATCGACTATCGCATGTGGCGTTAAAGGCATCGTGGCTCGCAGCTGCGCAATCGCATGCTCGACATTCCGCCACGCGGTATTCTGCGTTAAGACAGCACCCATCAGGATTTCGAAGGTGCTCTGCGCCGGCCACCAGTGTAACTGTCCGTGGTAGGCCACCAGCTGCTCCAGCAGAGCCTCTAGGCGTTCGCGGTCGAGTTCCAGAAGTTCACCTCCATCTAGACTTACCGTTGCAATCGATGGCTTGCTATATCGTATCGCTGCCAGTACCATATTGCATCCTGGCTAGGTGGCAGAGTGGTGATGCAGCGGCCTGCAAAGCCGTGTACGTGGGTTCGATTCCCGCCCTAGCCTCCAACTTCCGCTGAAGTTGGCGCCTGAGAGACTGCTGCCTCTTGCTGTGCAGCAGGCGCATCGGACGTGAGCTGATTTGACCTCGGCGACGTTGTCTATTCTCCTCTTTGATGTTGTTTGCCCGGGTGGCGGAATTGGTAGACGCAGACGACTTAAAATCGTCAGGCTAACATGCCGTGCCGGTTCGAGTCCGGCCCTGGGCACCACCCCTCTTTTTTTCTTCGTTTTAGTCCGTGGGTGACTAGTTGGTCTTAAGTTAGATGGTGGCGGGGGGGTTATCAAAATATGTCCCGATCCATGGCTGACAAACCGACACCTTTCGCTCCGCAAACTTCGTCGCGGAGCGTCCTTGCCCAAACTGCGCTCTCTGGATCCTCTCGCATGGGGAGGGTCTAGTGTGTGTGCTATCCCGGGACGTACTGGAAAATCAGGAAATCCGCAAGCTCGGAAGTGTCACCACTACCGACAGTCTTCTTCCGTCGGAGCCCCCGTATGGTCGACGCGGACCAGCTCATCAACAGCAAAGTCCAATCCAGCCGCCTTTGCTACCAGCGTTTCGAGCACACTCTCTTCGATCTCCGGTGTGCGGGCCAAGATCCATAGGTAGTTCCGGTTCGGTCCAGAGACCATCGCCCACTCGTAGTTGTCATCAAGAGCGATGACGTGGTAGCCGCCGGCCAGTGGCCAAAAGAAGACCACACGCAGACTGGCCACATCAGGCCCTTCGCGGAAGCGCGCCGTCCCTTCAATGCTCCGCCACTTGCATGCACCGGTGTCAAAGCCTCGATTGAGAACCCCGATCGTACCGTCATCGCGCGCTTCGTATTCGGCGGTTACGTGCGACAGGCCGCGCTCGAATCGGTGGTCCAGGCGTTTGATCTCGTACCACTTACCGGTGTAACGCTCCGGCTCAAACCCGCTGACCGGCTCCACACCAGAGGGGGCTCCAGTGCAGGCTGCCAAGACCAACATGGCCCCGAATAAGAAAGAGAGCCTCAACCCCGCTAAGGAAGGGCGAGGCAGAAAAGAAAAAGACGAGACGCTGCGGATTACAGATCGACACATAGCAAAAAGCTCTCCATAAACGACCCTCGCCAAACTACAGCATGCGTGAGTTGCGCGCTTCGACAGGCGTGCCGACTCATCCAGAGAATGCACGTATTCAGCCCACTACCCCTCACGCTCTTCGCGACATTCTGCACGCCGGGCAATGGCGCGCGCCAATCGCGGAAAGATGAAGAGGTGTCCAGGCGCCATAGCATACCAGTAGAGCAGCCCCCAGACCCCTGCCGGATGCCAGTAGGCTGTGACCGTTACTCGGCAACGCTCCACCCCTGCCTCGGGCTCGGGCTCGATTGCAAACTCCAACACTCCGGCCCCCGGGGCGCGCATCCCGAACCAGAGGGTAAGACGCTGCTCGGGCTCAAGGGCAAGCACGCGCCAGGAGTCGATGGCATCGCCCGGGCGCAGTGCCGTTGGGTGGCGCCGCCCGTAGTTCATCCCTGGGCCGCCGATCAACCGATCAGCCAACTCACGGAGGCGCCACAGGGTGTTGGCGTAGTAGTAGCGCTGCTCGCCGCCGATCGCTGTAATCACAGCCCAAAGCGTCGCCGGCGAGGCGTGCGCAATGGCGCTGCCACTGGCCCGTTTGGCGTAGTAGCTGTAATCGAGTCGATCACCGCGAAAGACCAACGCCCCCTCGGTCCAGCGCGCGGCTACGGCGTGATCACGTTCTGCGGCAAAGGCTTGGCGAACGGCGCTGCGAAAGTCCATCAGCGGTTGCGGGATCAACTCGCGAAGAGGCTGATCGTCGGCGGTGTAGTCCTCGCGGAGCCCTTCGATCAGGGCTCGGGCGATCGGTGTCGGCACCGCCGTCACCAATTTCAGCCAATACGACGATAACCGCGGGGTCAGCAGCGGGACTGCAATAATCCGCGGCGGGCGGCGTCCGGCGACTTCGGCGAGCTGACGCATCATCTCGGCGTAGGTGAGATGTTCAGGGCCGGCGACATCGAAGGTTTTTCCCGCCGCCTGCGGGATCTCGGCGACCTTGCGCAGATAGGCCAGCAAGTCGTCGAGGGCGATCGGCGGCGACTGGGCAAAGACCCAGCGCGGCGTCGTCATGATCGGGAGATGCAAGACCAGATCGCGCATCACCTCGAAGGCGGCCGAACCGGGGCCGACGATGATCCCAGCGCGCAACTCGGTCACCGGCACTGACCCCTGCCGCAGTACCTCGCCGGTCTCACGGCGCGAGACGATGTGCGCCGAAGAGGCTGAATCGGGCACCAAGCCCCCCAGGTAGACGATCCGCTCGACACCGGCAGCTGCTGCCGCCTGTGCAAAGTTTTGCGCCGCGACCCGATCGAGTTCACCGAAGGAGGAGCCGGCCGCCATCGAGTGGACCAAATAGTAGGCGACACTCACATCGGCGAGCGCCGGGGCCAACGTCTCTGGGCGCAGTGCATCGGCGGCCACCACCTCGACCCCTTCCCAGCCGCGTCCTTCGAGCAATTGCGGGTTGCGTGCTGCGGCGCGCACCCTCTGCCCTGCTGCCAGCAACTGCGGGACGAGATGAGAGCCGATGTAGCCGGTAGCCCCAAAGACCAAGCGCCTGCCGCTGCC
The DNA here is from genome assembly GCF_016583625.1 of Halorhodospira abdelmalekii. Taxonomy (GTDB): domain Bacteria; phylum Pseudomonadota; class Gammaproteobacteria; order Nitrococcales; family Halorhodospiraceae; genus Halorhodospira; species Halorhodospira abdelmalekii. The sequence continues at coordinate 50,535 of NZ_NRRN01000013.1, forward strand.
CGTCGCTGCGCCTGCAGGCTGCGACTCCGACCCTTCCTTATCCTGCCGATCCGCTGCTGCCATCTCCGCCCTCCCCTCCCGCTCCGCGCTCTATATCATGCCGATCCGCTCGATCTTCTCGATCTTCTCGATCTTCTCGATCTTCTCGATCCAATCGGCCCTATCGATCCTCTCCACGATACCGGGCCGGCCGCTTCGAACCGAACCGCGTAAGTCGCCCTCATCCGCCGCCGCCTGTTTTACGTCCTTGTTAAAGGGCGTATGATGATGGCAGTGAAGCAGCTACACAACCATCACGACGCCTATGCTCTCGCCAAGGGACCGCTCACTCCCACCTTCGCCACTGAGCACCGATCACGCAAAGAGACAACCACACCAACGCGAGTGAAACCGTCCATGCTCCGCGCCCCTGCCTCAACGGCCCTGTTGACCGAACGTATCGATCGTATGCGCCGTCGACTCGTTCAAGTCGGCCTCACCGCTCCGCTGCTCTCCACACTGCCGATCGCTGCAGCCGGTGGCTCTCTCGCGACCTCGGGGCGTGCCCAGGCCGACGCCACCGACTCCGACCGCGCGCCGCGGTCCGCGGATCACAAAGAGCAACCCCGGATCGGCTTAGCCCTTGGCAGCGGTGGAGCTCGCGGTCTCTCCCATATCGTGATCTTTGAAGTGCTCGAATCGCTCGGTCTGCAACCGCACCGGATCAGCGGCTGCAGCATCGGCGCGATCATGGGCGCGCTCTACGCCGCCGGTCTGCCGGCTGAGAAGATCCGCAAAGAGATCAAGGAGTTGGTCGTCGATCCGGAGGAGGGGTGGTTTACGAGTGTCGTCCGCGCCGACTGGCGTAAGTGGCTCAGCTTCCTGGAGCTCTCCGGACGCGACGGCGGCCTAGTCGAGTCCGATGCCTTCGTCGATCACCTGCGCAAGATCAGCGGTGTTAAAGACTTCGCCGATCTAAAGATCCCCCTGCAGATCGTCGCTACCGACTACTGGGAGCGCGAGATGGTCCTCTTCGAGCAGGAGGGGCCATTGTGGCCGGCGGTGCAGGCGAGTATGGCGATGCCGAGTCTATTCAGTCCGGTCGAGCACAACGGCAAGGTGCTCGTCGATGGCGGTCTGACCAACCCGCTCCCTTACGATCTGCTCTTTGACGATTGCGACCTGATCATCGCCGTTAACGTCCTCGGCACCCGCAAGCAGAAGGGCGATAAGGCGCTCCAGAACCCCTCCTACTTTGAGAACATCTTCAACACCTTCCAGGTGATGCAGTACTCGATCCTGCGCGAGAAGGAGCGGCGCAAGGCGCCTGATTTCCTCGTCAGCCCGCAGGTCAGTGATATCCGGGTGCTCGATTTTCACCGCTTTGAGGATATCCTTAAACAGGCGCAGCCGTGCGCCGACGCCCTGCGGGCCGATCTTGAGAAGGCACTCGGTTAGCGAGTTAGCGCACCAGTGCGCCCGCCATCGCCTCCTCTAGCCGCGCATCCTGGCCCGCTTGCCCTTGGCCCCTCCTGTTTTGGCAACAATCGTTGCCAGCTGGGGCGCTCAGCGTAGGCGGCGCACTGACCTACAGGCTCGCCGAAGTGCCTGACGCCGCCAGTAGCTTGCGCAGCCGCGACCAGCGCCGCCGCTGCCCGCGCCCCTTGACGGCGATCGCCAGCGCCTTGCGCTGTCCGACCAAGATCAGCAGCGCGCGGGCACGCGTCACTCCGGTATAGATCAGATTGCGCTGAAGCATCGGGTAGTGTTGGGTGGTGATCGGCATCACCACCACCGGATACTCCGAGCCCTGCGCCTTGTGGATGGTCACAGCGTAGGCCGGTACCAGGGCATCGAGCTCACTGAAGCTGTAGATGTGCGTACGCCCCTCGAAGTCGACACTCACCTCGGCGGCCTCGGGATCGACGATGCGGATCAGCCCCAAGTCGCCGTTATAGACCTCACGATCGTAGTCGTTCTCAGTCTGCATCACCTTATCGCCGGGGGCAAAGACCGAGCCGTAGCGCTCGACCTTGGGATAGCCCTGCGGATTGAGCGCCGCTTGCAGCTCGACATTAAGGGCGCGGGCACCGAGCCCACCCCGATTCATCGGACAGAGCACTTGGATATCCCGCACCGGATCGAAGCCGAAACGGCGCGGGATGCGCCGCCCGACGATCTCCAGCAGGCGCTCGACCACCGTTTCCGGGTCATCGCCCGGTACAAAGTAGAAGTCACTGACCTCGGCGGGCGGCTCAAGCTCGGGCAGTTGCCCGGCGTTGATGCGGTGGGCGGCGGTCACAATCGCACTGCGCGCGGCCTGGCGAAAGACCTCGGTCAGACGCACCACCGGGAGCGTTGCCGCGTCGATCAGATCAGCGAGCACTTGCCCCGGCCCGACCGACGGCAGCTGATCGACATCGCCGACCAGGATCAGTGCTGCGTGCTCCGGCAGCGCCTTGACGAGGGCGTACATCAGACGGACATCGACCATCGAGGTCTCATCGACGACGACCAAATCGGCCTCGATTGGATGGTCGGCATTGCGCTTAAAGCCGCCCGATTGCGAATCGGTCTCGAGCAGGCGGTGGATCGTCTGTGCCGGGAGCCCGGTCGTCTCGCTCATGCGCTTAGCCGCCCGTCCGGTCGGCGCACAGAGCTGCAACTCAACGCGTTTGGCACTGAGGATCCGCAACAGGCTATTGAGTACGGTGGTCTTACCGACCCCCGGCCCCCCGGTGATCACGCAGACCTTGCTGCGCAGCGCCGTCGCAACTGCCTGCCGCTGCCCCTTGGCGAGCTCCATCCCGGTCTGCTTCTCGACCCAGGCCAGCGCACGCGCGCTGTCGATGGCCGGCCACGGCAACGGCGCTGTCAGCAGCGCCCGCAGTCTTTCGGCAATGCCCTGCTCCGCCTGATAGAGCCCAGCAAGAAAGAGGCAGTCGCGCCCATCGAGCGCATCGGCGACGATCGCGCCGCTATCGAGCTCCGCCTCCACGGCCTGCTCGATCAGCGGCGGCGGCACCTCCAGGAGTTCCTGCGCGGTGCGCAACAGCTCGTCACGCGGCAACCCGCAGTGGCCGCCGTCCATCGCCTCGGCGAGGGCGTGTGCCACTCCGGCGCGTACCCGAATCGGTGCCTGCGGGTCGATCCCGAGCTTAGCGGCGATGCGATCGGCGGTCAAAAACCCGATCCCACGGATATCGCGGGCTAAGCGGTAGGGGTTCTCCACCATCACCGCCACCGCTCCGCTGCCGTAGGTCTTGTAGATGCGCACCGCGCGCGCCGTCCCGACGCCGTGGCTGTGCAGAAAGACCATGATCTCGCGGACGACCTTCTGCTCGGCCCACGCCTCTTTGATCCGCTGCGCGCGCACCGGACCGATCCCCTCGATCTGCCTAAGGCGCTCGGGCTCCTGCTCGATGACATCGAAGACCTGATCGCCGAAGGCGGCGACCAACTTACCGCCGTAGATCGGACCGATACCGCGGATCATCCCCGAGGCCAGGTAGCGTCGGATCCCCTCGGTCGAACTCGGCGCCGAGCTCTTTAAGAAGTTGGCACGAAACTGCAGCCCGTAGTTGCGATCGTTCGTCCACATGCCGCTGGCCGTGACCCACTCGCCGGCGCCGATCAGCCCCGCGTGTCCAACGATCGTCACCAGATCCCGCTGCCCGCGCGCCTTGACTTGCAGGACACAAAAGCCACTGTCGGCGTTATGGAAGGTCACGCGCTCAATCAGCCCGGCGAGCACTTCCTGCTGAGGCTCGCAGATCGAAAGCCCCATTGAGTGCTGCCTCGACTGCTGCTGAGGCGGGCTACTCTCCATCGCCGCTCAAGCTCCTACCGGTCGCGCCGTCCATGCTGCCCATCCTATAACGGGACCAGGAAAGAGACTAGCCATCACCGGCCACCGCCGCCGTCACCGTGAAAGATCCGAGCGCGTCGCTCCCACTCGCTGCTCAGGCGCCAACCTGCTGCGCCCCCTGCGCCCTCACCTGTGCCTGTGCTGCCTGCCAAAGAGAGCGTCAACGCCCCCTGTTCAGCGCTGTCGATGCAATCGTGACACGTACCCGCCCGATAGCGACAAAGCACAGCGCGCGGCGAGGCAGCCGCTTGAGGCGCCGCGGGCGAATCGGGAAGATCGGTGTCTCCGCCAGAGGTATCAGCGGAACAGCGCTTGCCTCCACCACACGCCCCCTCACACTGCGACCTCCGCTGCAAAGCAATGATGAACGCCGTATCGATCAGGTCGCGCGGGCCGCTACCGAGTTCAGGAACGAGGTAGACCGGAGCCGGCTGCCCTGCCCCTTCAGCAGCCGCAGCGCTGATCTTCAGCTCACACCCCGCAGCCCCGCGCCGCGTCTCTAGCTGTAACCCGCCCTGTAGTCCGCCTGACATCGCCCCGAGCGCTTGCTGCCACCCGCTACACCCTAGCCCGCTTACCCACTCGATCTCGGGCCAGCGCTGCCGTGCGGCTGCGACCGCCCCCGACCACGGCCCCTCGGCACGCGGTACCACCCACGCCCGCAGTTCCAGATCGCGTGCCGCCAGATAGGGCGCCAGCGCGACCTCGACGGCGTTCAGCGTCCCTCCTGGTCCGCCCCCATAAACGACGGCGTGGCCGTCGGCCTCGATCAGTGCCGTCAAACCGGCACCGGTCTCAAAGAGCACGACGCGCGGCGACTCACGCGGCGATATCGCCGGCATCAACAACAGACCCGCGAGCAGCGGCAGCGCCAGCCAGCGCCCCGGCAGACCGCGCGGAGCGAGGAAGTAGAGCACACCGATCAGGGCCAACAGCGTCACCGCCACGCTCGGCGGTGTGACCGCCAGCGTACCCAGCTGCCCCTCCAGCCACCCCAGCGCCGCCATCAGCCCGGCCAGCGACGTATCCGCCCACCGCCACAGCCACCCGGCCAGCGCCGGACTGACCGGGAGCAGCACCACCCCGGCGAGGACCAGCGGCACCACGGCAAAGCTGACCCAGGGCACGGCCAGCCAGTTTGCCGGCGGCGAGAGCCACGGCAGGTGGCCAAACCAGATCGCCGTCGCCGGCAGCAGCGCCAAACCGACCACCGCCTGGATGCGTAGCCAAGCCCAGAGCCCAAAGCCGCGCGCCCGCCCCAGAGTCGCCAAAAAGATCACCGCCACAGCGGCAAAGGAGAGCCAGAAACCGGCCCCCAGCGGCGCCCACGGATCGACGAGCAGCACCAGGGTTGCGGCGATCAGCAGACTCGACCATGGCGCCATCGGACGGCGCAGCAGCAGCGCAACCGCGAAGACGCCGACCATGATCAACGCCCGCTGTGTTGGCAGCGTCAACCCGGCGAGCAGCGCATAGCCGATGGCTGCCCCCATTCCTGCCAGCGTCCCAGCGATCAGCGTCGGTACGCGGCGCACCAGCCCCGGCACCCAGCCCCACAGCCAGGCGATCAAAGCGCCAACCGCCCCGGCCACCATGCCGATGTGCAGCCCGGAGATGGCGAGCAGGTGCGCCGTACCGGTGTGCGAGAGCAGCCGCCACTGCGCATCGTCGATCTGATCGCGCACCGCCACCCCAAGCCCCTGCACCAACCCAAGCTGCGGCGAGTCACCAAGCTGCTCGGCCATCGCTGCGGCGATCGTCTGACGATAAGTATGCAGTGTGGTGGGGGCAGCGAGGCGCTGATTCTCGGGCGCGGCGCGGACGTAGCCGGTCGCACCGATGCGCCGCTGAAAGAGCCAGCGCTGATAGTCGAAGCCGGCCGGGTTGAGAAAGCCGCTCGGCGGGCGCAGCCGCACTTCGAGCTGCCAGATCTCGCCGGCCTGCAGCGGCGGCGGAGCGCCGTACCAGCGCAGCCGGATCTGCACCGGCAGTGGCTCGGCCGGCTCGGCGCCAGCGGCAACGGAGGCATCGTTCAGGAGCGCCTGCGGGGCGATATGAAAGAGGGTGTGACCGGGGCGAACCTCGGGGACGCCGACGATCTGCCCGACCAGGCGCACGTCCCGATGAGGCGGATCAGCGGGCAGTTGCCGCTCAAGCAGAGCACCGGCAAAGAGCGCCGTCCACAACAGTCCGGCGAGGGCCGCAGCGGTCGGCCAGCGCCAAGCACGCGGCAAGACCACCAGGGCCACAACGAGAAGGGCTAGCAGAGCGAAGAGGCTACTTGCAGGCAGCGGCTCACGCAGCAGCGCTACGGTGAGCAGTGTCGCAACGATAAAGGCAAGCAATCCGGCTCGCATGGTACCCCTGGTCATCCGTGACCGATCAGATGGAGCTAATGATACGGCCTCTTGGCCCTAAAAACGACGACTCAGTCGCCTGGCATCAATCGGCGCACATCAATCGGCGCGCAACTGCCCATCCTCGATGCGCAACACCCGCTCGGTGCGCCGGGCAAGCTCCATATCGTGGGTGACGAAGATCAGCGCCGTACCCAACTCGTCGTTGAGCTGCTGGAGTAGTTCAAAGACCCGCAGCGCCGTCTGCCGATCGAGATTGCCCGTCGGCTCATCGGCCAGGATGCAGCGCGGCCGCGTCACCGCCGCCCGCGCGATCGCGACCCGCTGCCGTTCCCCGCCGGAGAGCTCCGCCGGGCGGTGCTCTAAACGCTCGCCGAGGCCGATGCGACTCAGCAACTCGGCGGCCGCTGCCCGACTCTGCGCCGGCGGCGTGCGGCGGATCAGCAGCGGCATCGCGACGTTCTCCAGCGCAGTGAACTCCGGCAGCAAGTGGTGAAACTGATAGATAAAGCCGAGGGCGCGGTTGCGCAGCCGCCCCCGCGCAGCCTGCTTCAGGGAATAGATCGACTCGCCGTCGACCTGCACCGTGCCGGCACTCGGTCGATCGAGCCCACCGAGAATATGCAGCAGGGTGCTCTTACCGGAGCCGGAGGGACCGACGATGGCGACCTGTTCCCCAGCGGCGACTTGCAGCTCAATGGCACGCAGTACCTCGAGCTCCTGCGGCCCCTCACTAAAGCGCTTCACCACGCCGTGACAGGCAATCACCGGGGTCTTGGTCGTCGCCGCCGTACCCGCCGCAGCCGTGGCAAGGCCAACCGTGGCAGTAGCGGCCTCGGCAGGTGTGGCCGTTGCGGCAGCGGCCAGCGCAGCGGTCAACGGCTTACTCATAGCGCAGTGCCTCCGCCGGCTCGGTGCGGGCGGCTCGCCACGCCGGATAGAGGGTTGCGAACAGCGACAGGATCAGGGCCAACACGGTGATCCGCGTGACATCATCGACCCGCAACTCCGATGGCAAGTCGCTGATATAGTAGACATCAGCCGGCATGAACTCGAAATTCAGCAATCGCTCGATGCTCGGCACGATCGTCTCCACATTGAGTGCCAGGGCCACCCCACCGATCAGTCCCAACAGGGTGCCGACAAAGCCGATCACCGCCCCCTGTACGATAAAGACCGCCATGACGCTGCGCGGACTGAGCCCGAGGGTGCGTAAGATGGCGATATCGGACTGTTTATCGCGCACGACCATGACCAGGGTCGAGACGATGTTAAAGGCGGCAACCGCCACGATCAGCGTCAAGATGACGAACATGACCGTCTTTTCGGTCTGCACGGCGCGGAAGAAATTGGCGTGCTGGCGCGTCCAGTCGATGACTCGATAGCGCCCGGGCAGTCCATCGGCGACCTCCGGGGCAAGCCACGGCGCAGCAAGCATATCGTCGAATTTCAGCCGGATGCCACCGACACTCCCCTCCAGACGCTGCAACCGCGCAACATCCTCCAGGTGAGCAACCGCTAACGTGCGATCGTACTCGTGCATACCGACTTCGAAAATGCCGGTGACGGTAAAGCGGCGCATCCGCGGCGTGATTCCAGCGACCGAGATGCGCGCCTCGGGGGTCATCACCGTGATCCGATCCCCGACCCGTACACGCAGCTCGCGGGCTAAGGCCGAACCGAGAATCACCCCGTACTCGCCCGCCTCCAGCTGATCGCTGCCGGCTACGACGTGCGCTAAGACCTCTGAGACCCGTGGTTCACGCTGCGGATCGATCCCGCGCAGCAGTGCGCCGCTGACCAACGCCCCGCGCGCCACCATGACCTCGCCATCGACAAAGGGGGCGGCGCCGAGGACCCGCGGATGGCTCTCCGCCCGCTCAATAACCGCCGGCCAATCGCTGATCGCCCCACCCGTTGCCCCACCTTGGGCGTGGATCTCGGCGTGTGAGATCATCCCGAGGATGCGCTCGCGCAACTCACGCTCAAAGCCATTCATCACCGAGATCACGGTGATCAGGGCCGCCACACCGAGGGCGATCCCGATCATCGAGGTCAGGGTGATGAAGGAGACAAAGTGAGCGCGGCGACGGGCACGCGTGTAGCGCAGTCCGATGAAAAGCTCAACGGGTCGAAACAACGGGGTACACTCCCAAATCCGGCAACCGAATATCGCTGGCTAGGGTAACCCGGGGTGCGACCGAACGCCAGCCTCTAAGCGGTAACCACGCGCGCCGCGGTCGTATACTGCCATTGTATAGTGTGCATCAATAATCTTTGACTTTAGTACCCCATCGCGTATATTGCCCTTGCCTTTGCCGGGACCGATCGACTCGTATGCAAGCACGACTGCGTCCAGAGCTGCAAATCCCCCGCCTGCCTGCCGAATGGGAGCCCCATGCAGCGCTGCTGCTGACGTGGCCCCACGCTGGGGGTGACTGGGGCCGCACACTACCCGAGATCGAACACTGTTTCGAGCAACTCGCCTGCGCAGCGGCGGCCTTCGAGCCGCTGCTGATCGTCTGCCCCGAGACACCCGGGGCCGCTGCCCGGGTGCGCGAGCGCCTATTGTCGCGTGGCGTGAACGCCGAGCGCTGCGTTGTGATCGAGGCGCCATCGAACGATGTTTGGGCGCGCGACCACGGCCCGATCACCATCCAGCGGCCCGATGGCAGCGTCCAGCTGCTCGACTTTCGTTTTAACGGCTGGGGCGAGCGCCACCCCTCCAGCGACGATGACCGCATCCCGCGCGTCCTCACCGAACGGGGGGGGATCGGCAGCCACCACTACCGCCGCATCGAGTGGGTCCTGGAGGGCGGCAGCATCGACTGCGACGGCGCCGGCACGCTGCTGACGACGACCCGGTGCATGCTCAACCCCAACCGCAACGGCCAGGCGACGCGCAAAGAGGTCGAGTCGCAGCTCGCCGCCCGTCTCGGCGCCCACCGCATCATCTGGCTCGATGACGGCTGGCTCGCCGGCGACGACACCGACGGCCACGTCGATATGCTGGCCCGCTTCGTCGACAGCGAGACGATCGCCCACGTCGTCTGTGACGACCCCAACGACCCTCACTACGAGCCCCTGCAGGCGATGGCCACTGCCCTACAGGCGGCACGCACGGTCAACGACGGCCCCTACCGTCTGATCGAACTGCCGCTCCCTGAGCCGATCTACGATGAGCAAGGCCAACGCCTCCCGGCCAGTTACGCCAACTTCGTCTTCGTCAACGGCGGCATCCTCGTCCCCGCCTACGGCGACCCAGCCGATACCGTCGCCGCCGCCCGACTCGCCGCCGCCCGCCCCGATCGGCGCATCGTCAGCGTGCCGGCCCGCGCCCTGATCCGCCAAGGCGGCAGCCTCCACTGCGCCACCATGCAGCTGCCGGCCGGGGTGCGCATCACCGCGCACGCGGAGCTCGCCGATCCGCCACTGAAGACCAGCAGCCTGCCGTAGCGCACACCGTTTGCAAGGGGCCGATTCCAATGGCACTAACCCTCGGACTCGTCCAGCACGCCTGCGACGATACCACTGAAACGAACTGGCAACGCACCGCAGACGGCATCGCCGAGGCCGCCGCGCGCGGCGCCGAGTTGATCCTTTTACAGGAGCTGCACAGCGGCCCCTACCCCTGCTTCGAGGCCCATCCGCGCCACTTCGCCAGCGCCGAGCCGATCCCAGGACCGAGCACCGCCCGACTCGCCGAGCTAGCCACGCGCCATAACGCTGTTATCGTCGGCTCGCTCTTTGAGCGCCGCGCCGCCGGGCTCTTTCACAACACCGCGGTGGTCCTAGAGCGCGACGGTCGCCTGCTCGGCTGCTACCGTAAGATGCACATCCCTGACGATCCCGGCTACTACGAGAAGTTTTACTTCACCCCAGGGGATGCGGGCGCTGCGGGCCATGCGGGTGCGGGCCATGCCAGAGGCAAGCGGCAGCGCGGTTTTGTGCCGATTGATAGCAGCGTCGGCCGCCTCGGTCTACTCGTCTGCTGGGATCAGTGGTTCCCCGAGGCTGCCCGCCTGATGGCGCTCGCCGGGGCCGAATTGCTGCTCTATCCGACCGCGATCGGCTTCGATGCCAGTGAACCGGCCAACGAGCAGGCCCGGCAACGAGAGGCGTGGCAGATCGTGCAGCGCGGCCACGCCATCGCCAACGGCCTCCCGCTCGCCGCCTGTAACCGCAGTGGACACGAGGCCGCGGCCCGCTTCTGGGGGCGCAGCTTTATCTGCGGCCCCCAAGGCGAAATGCTGGCCGAAGCCGGCGAGGAGCCGGCAGTCATCGTCGCTGAGGTCGATCTGCGCCGCAGCGAAGCAGTCCGCTGCATGTGGCCCTTTCTCCGGGATCGACGCATCGATGCTTACGCCGATCTGAGCGAACGCTTTCGCGACTGTGGCTGCGGTGGTGGCTGCGGAAGTGGCGGCGGCTGCAGTGGTGATTGAGCCAATCGTCACGGCTGGCTACCATGGACGGAGGATCACCCATTCCGCAACGAAGTGAGTACGCCGTGGACCCACAAACCCGTCGACAAGCAGAGCAACAGGGGCCTGAGGCCCAACCGCAAGGCTATGCGGAGGGCGCGCAGCGACCGCGTGATATCCGCGCGACCTTCACCTACTTCTCCTTCCTGGCAGCCCTCGCCACCATCATCCATCCCGGCTTGGTGATTGTGGTCATTCTGCCGGTGATTGGCGTCGGCCTGGCTTATCATGGGGTCTTTAGCAGCGATGCCCCCTTCTGGGTCAAGACCCACTACCAGTACCAAGTCGTCACCTTCTGGCTTGCCGTCGTCGGTGCCGGTATCGCCTTGCTCATCTATCCAGCCTCCAGTGGCTTCGGTTACCTTGTCCACGCCCTGGTGCTGGCCTGGGTGCTGATGCGCTCTATCTACGGCTTGGGGCAGTTGAGCCGGCGTGATGCTATCGCTGAGCCGGGCTCCTTTTTCTTTGGGTGGAAACGCCAGCGTTGAACGATCGTACCCGCCTCCTCGACTCCCTACCCCGACCGCAGCGTCCCGGCGAACGCCGGGACTGGTCGGGCCTCTGCGGCGATGGCCAGGCACTGGCAGTGGCCGAGGCGAGCGCGGCTCACAGCAGCCTGACCCTGGCAGTAACCGGCACCCCGCAACAGGCAGCGGCCCTGCAAGAGACGGTGCGCTTTTTCCTCGCTGAGCGCCACCCAGTGCTCGCGCTGCCGGACTGGGAGACCCTGCCCTACGACGTCTTCTCGCCCCACCAAGACATCGTCTCCGAACGCCTAGCGGCCCTCTACCGCCTGCCGCAACTGCACTGTGGAGTGCTGATCGTCCCGGCGACGACCCTGATGCACCGGCTGCCGCCGCGCGGCTGGGTCGAGGGACGAACGCTGGTGCTGCGCCGCGGCGACCGGATCCACCTCGAACAGATGCGCGAGCGGCTTGAAGCCGGCGGCTACCGCTGTGTGCCGGAGGTCAGCGAACACGGCGAGTATGCAGTGCGAGGCGCCCTGCTCGATCTCTTCCCCATGGGCGGGGCAGTGCCGTATCGCATCGATCTCTTCGACGATGAGGTCGAGAGCCTGCGCAGTTTCGATCCCGAGACCCAGCGCACAACGGCACAGGTCGAGCGCATCGAGTGGCTCCCGGGACGCGAGTTTCCTACAGATTCGAACGCCATCACCCAGTTCCGCCACGCCTTCCGCGCCCACTTCGAGGGTGACCCGGGGCGCAGCGGCCTCTACCAAGCCGTCAGCAGCGGCGAGATCCCGGCGGGGATTGAGTACTACTTGCCGCTCTTTTTCGAGCAGACCGCCACCCTATTCGACTACCTGCCCGACGACGCCTTAGTGATTCGGGTCGCCGGCATCGATGAGGCCGCCGCCACCTTCTGGCGCCAAATCGAGACGCGCTACGAGCAGCGCCAGGGCGATAAAGATCGCCCGCCGCTGCCCCCGCGGCAGCTCTTTCTCGACCCCGACACCCTACGCCACGGCCTGAACCGCCAGCGCCAGATCGTCTTACACCCGCAGCCCATCGAGCGCGGCAGCCACGCCCCGCTGGAGCCGCTCCCAACACTCAGCGCCCAGCTCCAGGCGGCCCAGCCGCTGGCCCGGTTAAGCGACTTTCTCAAGACAGAGTTGCACCAAACCGGGCGTGTCCTCTTTACCGCCGAGAGCGCCGGACGGCGTCAGGGCCTACAGGAGCGGCTGCAGCGCTACGGCATCGAGGTCAAGAGCGTCGCCGATTGGCCGAGCGCGCTGCAGCAGCCCGACACCCCCTACTTGCTGACCGAGGCCCCCCTTGAGCACGGGATCTGCTGGCTCGATCATGGCACGGACAACAATGGTGATGGTGGCCGCGTCGCACTGGCCATCATCCCCGAAAGCGCGCTCTACGGTGAGCGGGCGCGGCAGAGCCGGCGCCAGCGCAGCAGCACGGCGAGCGACCCGGCGGCGGTGATCCGCGATCTGGCCGATCTGCACGAAGGCGCCCCGGTAGTCCACGAGGATCACGGCGTCGGCCGCTACCTCGGCCTGCAGAGTCTCGAGGTCGGCGGCCTGAAGACCGAGTTTGTCACCCTTGAGTACGCCGGCGGCGATAAGCTCTACGTCCCGGTCGCGGCCCTCGATCGCATCTCGCGGTACACCGGCGCCGATCCAGATCAGGCCCCGCTGCACCGCCTCGGCAGCGATCAGTGGGAGAAGGCACGCCGGCGCGCCGCCCAGCGGGCCCGCGATGTCGCTGCCGAACTGCTTGAGCTCTACGCCCGACGCGAGGCACGCAGCGGCAGCGACTGCGCCTCAACGCTCGATCCGCAGACCTACGAGGCCTTCGCCGCCGCCTTCCCCTTCGAGGAGACCCCCGATCAGCAAGCGGCCATCCGCGCCGTCCTCGCCGATATGCAGTCACCGCGCCCGATGGATCGGGTCGTCTGCGGCGATGTCGGCTTCGGTAAGACCGAGGTCGCGATGCGTGCCGCCTTTGCCGGCGTCGAGGCCGGTGGCCAAGTCGCAGTCTTGGTGCCGACGACCCTGCTGGCGCAGCAGCACCAACAAAACTTCGCCGACCGCTTTGCCGACTGGCCGGTGCGGATCGAATCGCTCTCGCGCTTCTCCGGTAAGAAGGGCAACGAGCAGGCCCTAGAGCGGATCGCCGACGGTCAAGCCGATATCGTCATCGGCACCCACAAACTGCTCAGCGCCGATGTGCGCTTTCGCAACCTCGGGCTGGTCATCATCGATGAGGAGCACCGCTTCGGGGTCCGGCAAAAGGAGCGGCTGAAAAAGCTCCGCGCCGAGGTCGATGTCCTGACACTGACGGCAACACCGATCCCACGCACCCTGAATATGTCGCTCGCCGGAATCCGCGATCTATCGATCATCGCCACCCCGCCGCAGCGCCGGCTCGCGGTCAAGACCTTTGTCCAAGAGTGGAGCGAGAGCCTAATCCGCGAGGCGTGTCAGCGTGAGCTGCAGCGCGGCGGTCAGGTCTACTTTCTCTACAATGAGGTTAAGAGTATCGAGCGTGCCGCCGGTCAGCTCGCTGAACTGCTGCCGGAGGCGCGCATCGCCATTGCCCACGGGCAGATGCGCGAGCGCGATCTCGAGCGCGTCATGCTCGATTTCTACCACCAGCGTTACGATATCCTCGTCTGCTCGACGATCATCGAGTCGGGCATCGACATCCCGACCGCCAACACCATCCTCATCCACCGCGCCGATCGCTTCGGTTTAGCCCAGCTGCATCAGCTGCGCGGCCGCGTTGGGCGCTCTCACCATCGCGCCTACGCCTACCTGCTCGCGCCACCACCGAATGCGATGACGCGCGATGCCCTCAAGCGCCTTGAGGCGATCGCGCAGCTCGAAGATCTCGGCGTCGGCTTCGCCCTCGCCTCGCACGATCTCGAGATTCGCGGCGCCGGCGAGCTGCTCGGCGATGAGCAGAGCGGGCAGATCCAGGAGATCGGCTTTACCCTCTATAGCCAGCTGCTTGAGCGCGCCGTTGCCGATCTTAAGGCCGGGCGCGATCCACAGCCCGAAGAGACCTTCACCGGCGGCGTGGAGATCGACCTGCGGCTGCCCGCCCTGCTGCCCGATACCTACCTGCCCGATGTCCACACCCGGCTGGTCCAGTACAAGCGCATCAGCGGCGCGACCACCCCGGCGCAGCTCGATGCGCTCCAGGTCGAGATGATCGATCGCTTTGGGCTCCTCCCCCCGGCAGCCCGTAATCTTTTTCACATCGCCGCACTCAAGCTGCGCGCCGGCGCTCTCGGCATCACCAAGATCGAGGCGAGCACCAAAGGCGCGACGATCCGCTTTGGCCCCGAGCCGCAGATCGACGCCACCGAACTGGTCAAACTGGTTCAAGAGCAGCCGCACGTCTACCGCCTTGAGGGCGGCGAACGACTCAGCGTGCGGGCCGATTTAACCGACGAGGCGCAACGCTTTGTGGTGATTGAGGAACTGCTTGAGCGTCTAGCCGGCCCCAGCTCCGGTTCCGCGGCCCGTGCTGATTCCGGCACAAGTGTCAGTGCCAGTGCCAGTGCCAAGGAGCGGGTGTGATGGGGCGTATTGCAGTTCAGGAGCTAGACTCTAGTCTTGCAAAAAATGCGCGATAGTGTACTCTTGACTCATGGAGAACACCATGAGTACAGGCAAGGCGGCGAAGCGGCTGGGTGTTTCGGTCAAGACCCTGCAGCGCTGGGACCGCGAGGGGCGCCTTGTTCCAGCGGCACGGACTGACAGCAATCGTCGTCTTTACACTGAGGCCCAATTGCGGGAGTTCATCG
>NZ_NRRN01000014.1 GCF_016583625.1 Halorhodospira abdelmalekii
TTTGGGGGGTGGCGGGTCTCGGGGCGGTCTTCGGGTTGCTGGCCTTTGGGCAGTGGTTTTTATTGCCGATGGTCGTTTTGCATGCCGCTCCGCCCGGTATGAGCATGGTGATGAGCCTGCACGCCTACACGATCAACCCGGCGCCGATGACCGGAGCGCTCGGCTTGTTGCTGTTTGGGGTGCTCGTAGTGGTGCTCTCGGCCGGTTGGCTAGGGCCATTGTTGGTGCCGTTGTTCGGTGTGTTGCTCTATACGTCGTATCGCGATGTCTTTTTGGGGCGTAGCAGCAACCACCCGGCCGGGGCGCCGGTGGCGACGGTCACTGAACGGCTGATCGGGAGCGACGAAGAGAGGCAGTAGCCTACAGCGCCCACCTCTTCGGGGTGCTGTCTTCTAGGGGCGCCGGTGTCCCCGCCGGCATTAGACCCTGACCGAATCGTGGGGACGCCCGCAGTAGCAGCCCTTAGTGGCTGAACGCTGCGTCGCTGTCGACACTCGAGTCGGCGGCTGCGTGCGCCGCTTGTAAGCAAGCGATCATATCGTCGATGCTGGCTGCAGCATCGGCCCAAACCGAGTCGTCGTCGGCGTGCGCCATCGCCAGGTAGCGATCGCGCTCGGCGCGCAGTATGGCCTCCATCCGGTTGGCCGGGAAGGGGCGCACATGGGCGGTGTCGGCCTCTTCTGGTGAGCCCGGTAACAGCGCATAGAACCAGCCGGTATAAGGCTCGTTACTGCGGTGCGAAGGCACCAGGCCGTGCGCAATAAACCCCCCTGCTACTGCCGTGTTTTGACCGTAGCGTTCTGCGTATTCGGGGCTGACCAGTGCAGTAAACATAGTGTGCTCCTCACCGTGAGGTCGCTGAGCGAAGCGCATAAGCTTTGCTTATGCTGTCCTGCAGCATATTCTAGCAGATCAAAGTGAGATGTGAACCACTTATCATGTTTGATATTTTGCAAGTATTTGCTCGCCCTTAGGGGGAGGGCTGTAGCGGCGGCTACGGCACACACTAGAACGGCACACAGCTCTAGAGAGGGCGGTGGCGGTGGTGGCGCACGACGACGGACTTGAGAGCGGGCCTCACTCGCTCAAGTTCTTGCTCGCGGAGGCGATATACGGTACAAGTTGAGAAAGTGCGGTTGCGCAATGGCGCCCTCTGTGTGTGCGTTCTCCGTATTCATCTTTTGTGTTCATCTTTTTCGCCCGCCACGTTTGCTAAATACCGGAGGAGGGGGAATGCCTGAGGGGAGAGCGGTGAGCTCCGGATGCATTCGGCGGCGTCCGTCCCGGGCCGGAAGTGCGTGTGGCGGCGCTGTTGTTCTGGAGGGGGACGTGTGTCGCAGCTGGTGTGTGCTGGAGAAGATGGGCCGGGTGGGGCGGCGCTCGCTGGCGTCTGCCCTCCTGCTCGCTGGCGTGCTGCTTTGTGCGCTGCTCTCCGGTGTCGCAGCGGCGCAGGCGGCGGCCTCGGAGATTCGCCGTGAGGGGGTGCGGTTGCCGATTCTTGGTCCAGATCGGGAGCCGATCGATCTGTTGCAGTTGCGCCCGGAGGAGGTCGAACGGCGTCTCCAAGCACGGGAGCGCGACCCTATGCGGTTGCCCGATGGGGTTACACCAGCGACAGCGCTGGCTGCTGCCGAGTTGGCGGACGATCCGGCGATGACCGAGCGGCGCGCTGCCGAGGCGGTGGCGGTGGAGCGTATCTGGTTGCCGGCATCGCGGCGGGGTGAGGGGACGATTCTGGCCGAAGTGGCGCTTGAAAATCACTCTGCGCAGCCGCACCGCCTGGTCTCCGTCTATACCGAGGCTGCCGAAGATGCCATTCTGCACGTCAGCCATTGGCGCGGTGGCGTGCGTTATGCGCAGCGCCTGGAGGCGCTGCATCTGCCGCCTGAGGAGCGGGTCGAGCTGCGCCCCGGAGGGCCACAGCTGTTGCTGGTCGATCTGCGCCGTCCACTCAACCGCGGGGAGGCCATCTCGATGACGCTCCACTTTGCCGATGGTAGCCGCAAGACGATTGAGGCTCCTATCGATATCGCCGATGCGCCGTAGCGCGATGTGTCGTGAGAGGTTGGCGTCGCCGTGGATCGCCAACAGCGACGGTTCAAAGCGCTGAGGGGCGAGCCGGTGTCCGCGTGGTGGGATCGGCAGAAGCGGGCGCTGGCGATCTGCGGTGGCTATGTCTGCGGCGGTCTGGTGTGGATTTCCGGCAGCGATGCGGCTGTTGCACTGTGGGCACCGGCTGATTGGGTCGTGCCGTTGCAGGCGGCCAAGGGCGCGCTCTTTGTGGTGGCGACCGCGGCGCTGTTGTGGTGGTTGCTCGCTCGGCTTGAGCACCGAGGTCGAGAAGGGGAGCGGTTGCTCAGTTCGGCGCAGCAGGCACAGCGTAAAAGTGCGCTCTACGCTGCTTTAAGTGAGGCGAACCATGCGGTTATGGAGGTGCGTGAGCGGGAAGTTCTCTTTTCGCGCATCTGTCAGATTGTGGTCGATCACACCGGGGTTCGGTTGGCTTGGATCGGTTTGATTGAGCCTGCCGAGCGCTGGGTGGAACCGGCGGCTTGGGCCGGGGATAGCGCCGGTGAGCGCTATCTTGGGCAGATCCGAGTCAGCTCCGATCCGGCACGCCCGGAGGGGCGGGGTCCGGTTGGGCGGGCGATCGCTTCGCAGCACAGTGTCATTTTTGGACGTTTTCTCGAGGAGCAGGATGCAGCACCGTGGCACCGTGCGGCACGCGAAGCCGGTTTCGGTGCGGTGGCGGCCTTTCCGCTCCTCTGTTACCACGAAGTGGTCGGGGCGCTGGCCGTCTACGCCGACGATGCCGGTTACTTTGACGACGATGTCACCGCACTGCTCGAAGACTTGGTAGCGGATGTCGGTTTCGCCGTGGAGTACTTAGAGCGGGAGGCCGAGCGCCAGCGGCAGGAGGCCCGCATTCGCTATTTGGCCGAGCACGATCTGATGACCGGCTTGCTCAATCGCGAAGCGATGTCCGAGCGCATCGCTCGGGTGCTCGGAGCCTGTGCCCGGCGCGGGGAGCGCTCAGCGCTGCTCTTTCTTAACCTGGATCGTTTTCGCGTTATCAACGACGCCTTCGGTCATCACGCCGGCGATGAACTATTGCGCGCGGCGGCGGCTCGTTTCTCCGAACTCCTGTCGCCTTCGATCGTCGCGGTCGGGCGTCAGGGGGCCGATGAGTTTCTTTTTCTCTTCTCTCCGGTCGATGCCTTTGATGAGGTCGCCGAGTTTGCTGAGCGGCTGTTGGCGGAGCTGCGGGCGCCTCTGGTAGTCAACGGCGTTGAGCACATCGTGACGCCGAGTATTGGTGTGGCTCTCTTTCCGGATGATGCCGCCGGCAGCGGTGTGCTGCTGCGTAACGCCGAGGCGGCGATGCAGGCGGCCAAGAGCGGCGGGCGCAACCGCTATTGTCGTTTTACCGCTGATATGCACCGTTCGGTACAGGAGCGGATCGAGCTGGAGGCGAGTCTGCGCGGCGCGGAGCAGCGCGGGGAGCTTGAACTGTGGTATCAGCCGCAGATCGATATCGCCAGTAACCGCCTTGTAGGCGCTGAGGCGCTGATGCGCTGGCGCCATCCCGAATGGGGATTGGTCTCGCCGGGACGGTTTATTCCGGTTGCCGAAGAGAGTGGCTTGATCGTCTCGCTCGGCGATTGGGCGATCGAGGAGGCTTGCCGTCAGCGTGCGGAGTGGGCCGCCAGCGGACTGCTCGATGGGCCGTTGGCGGTGAATGTCTCGGCGCTGCAGCTCAGTCGCAGCGAATTGGCGGCGACGGTAGCGCGCGCGCTTGAGCGCCACGGGCTTGCTGCCTCAGCCCTCCAGCTGGAGATGACCGAAAGTCTTTTTTTCCAGGATAATAGTGCGTTATTGGCTACGTTGAACGCTTTGCAGGCGTACGGGCTGCGTTTGGCTGTTGATGACTTCGGCACCGGTTACTCGAACCTCGGCTATTTGAAACGCTTGCCGTTAGCGAAACTGAAGATCGATCAATCCTTTATCCGCGACCTACCTGGTGATGCCGAGGATGCGGTGATTACCCGTACCATCGTCAACATGGCGATCGGTCTCAACCTGCGGGTAATCGCCGAGGGGGTGGAGACAACCGAACAGCTGGCCTATCTGCGCCAGATCGGCTGTCATGAGGCGCAGGGCTTCCTCTTTGGCCGCCCACAGCCCGCCGAGCAGTTCGCCGAATCTATCGTCGCCGCTGGTTGGGCGTCGGCGCTGGCTAGCTGAGTGTTCCGCTAGGCGGGTGGGGATGGGGGCTCATCGATGCGGAAGAAGCGCCGCGCTACTTGCGCCGAAGAGGCCGCCAGCTCGCCGACGTCGCGACCGCTATAGTGAGCCACTGCACGGCCGATATGAGGTAGGAGGCAGGGTTCGTTGCGGCGGTTCTTGACCGGCAGACCGACCTGTTGGGGTTCGACGTCGCGCGGGAGCAAGTAGGGGCAATCCGTCTCGACCATGAGGGCCGAGCTGGGGATCTGGGCTACTGCTCGACGCACTGCTTGACCGCGGCGCTCATCACAGATCCAGCCGGTGACGCCGATATGCAGCCCAAGGTCGAGATAGTCACGGGCGACCTCAGGGCCTTCGGTGAAGCAGTGGGCAACCCCATCGACCAAGTCGTCGCGGTAGGCACGGACAATCTCGACGAAGCGGGTGTGAGCGTCACGCTGATGGAGGAAGACCGGCAGCTGCAGCTCGACGGCCAGCTCCAGGTGGCGCTCAAAGACGCGTTGTTGAACCTCGGGGGGGGAGTGGTTACGGTAAAAATCGAGTCCGGTCTCGCCGATCGCGACGACCTCGGGGCGAGCTGCCAACTCGCGCAGCACTGACTCCGATTCGCTGCTAAAGTGCTTGGCCATGTGCGGATGAAACCCGGCCGTAGCATAGAGCTGCCCCGGGTGTTCGGCGGCTAGTGCCTGAGCCCGGACGGATTCACGCTCGTCGGTGCCGGTCACAATAAGCTGCCGCACACCGGCTCGGGTAGCGCGCTCCAAGACTGCGGAAAAGTCTTTGCGGAAGGTTTGGTGGGTAAGGTTGGCGCCAATGTCGATCCATTCCATGCGCCCATTATAACGGGAACCGCGATACAGTGACCACAGCTAAGGGAAGACAATGACCACGACGCTGGCACTTGACGTCTACGGCACGCTCGTCGATACGAACGCCATTACCGATACGCTGCGCACGCACGTTGGCGACCGCGCGCCAGTGATGGCGCGGACTTGGCGCGATAAACAGCTCGAGTACGCCTTTCGTCGTACCCTAATGGGGGAGTTTGCAGACTTCTCGGTCTGTATTGCCGATGCTCTTGACTACAGTCTGCGCGCCTTCAGCGTAACGTTGACCGATGCAGCGCGCACCGAGCTGCTCGCTGCCTATCAGCGCCTGCCCGCTTTTCTCGATGCCGACCCGGGGCTTGATGCGTTGCAGCGCGCCGGCTATCGTGCTTTTGCCTTCTCCAACGGCAGCCGCGAGGCAGTCAGCAAATTGCTTGGGGATAACGGGTTGCGCGCCTACGTCGAGGATATCTTTAGCGCTGAGATGGCAGGTGCCTTTAAGCCGAGCCCGCGTGTCTACGCCGCTTTTGCCGCCCATACTGGTGCGCAGACGGATGATATTTGGCTCATTTCGAGCAACCCGTTCGACATTATCGGGGCGCGTAAGCTCGGTTGGCAGGCGGTGTGGGTGCGCCGCCTACCGAATAATGGCGTCTACGATCCTTGGGGGGCGGAACCGACGGCGAACGTATCGACTCTGACCGATTTGCCGCGGGTGCTACCGCCGCCGTAAGGCCGCTGCATGCTCCCCCTGCAGGGTCTTCCCCTTGAGTTCCAAGGCGGCTGGTTAGGGATTGGCTTGGGTTAGATAAGCTGACAGCGAGTGCTATGGCGAAGCTACTGATGAATTTACGCGGTGTACCTGACGATGAGGCCGATGAGGTGCGCGAGCTCCTGCGGGCGAATGGTATCGATTTTTACGAGACGCCGCCGAATCGTTGGGGAATCACCAATGGTGGGATCTGGTTGCATGATAAAACGTTGTTTCCAGAGGCCAAACGACTCCTCGATCGCTATCAAGAAGAGCGTTCGATGCGGGTTCGTGCTGAGCACGAGGCGCAGCGTGCGCGCGGCGAGCTGGAAACACTCTGGCAGCGTATCGCGCGGGAGCCGCTACGTTTTCTCCTCTACCTGATCCTGATGGGCTTGATTTTGGCTTTCATGATTGTGCCATTTGCCCACTTGGCGCTGGGATGGCGGACGCTCTATTAGTATTCCGGCTCGTCTTCCGCTTGCTGGCGGGTGTGGAAAGAGATTCGGGGCGGGCAGCGGTGATTGCGCCTCCCCCGGGGTCCTCTGATAGCATGGGCTGCTAAGTTCGCTTTGTTCGCAGTGGAGAGCCAATGATGCAGGTAGGTAAGCAAAAGGTCGTCACCTTCGACTACACCCTGACCGAGAGCCAAGGCGAGGTGCTCGACCAGTCCCAGGGCGGTGAGTTCTCTTATCTTCACGGCTCGGGGAATATCATCCCGGGTCTGGAGCAGGCCCTTGAAGGCAAGGAGGCCGGGGATGAGCTCAGTGTTACGCTCGAGCCTGCGGATGCCTACGGAGAGCGCGATGATCGCCTGGTGCAGAATGTGCCCAAGGACATGTTCCCGGGCGAGGTCGAGGTGACGGTTGGCAGTCAGTTCCAAGCGCAAGGCCCGGATGGTACGCCAATTCCGCTGGTGGTCACCGGCGTTGGGGAGCAAGAAGTTGAGGTCGATGCCAACCACCCGCTGGCTGGCGAGACGCTTAACTTCGAGGTCAAGATCGTCGAAGTGCGCGAGGCGACCGAGCAGGAAGTTGCCGACGGACAGGTTCGCGCTTAGCCGGAGCCCTAGCTAAGTGCTGCGGCGGTCGCTGCGTGACTGCCGCTGCAGTTTCCCCGGGGGGGGGGCGCTGGCACTTTCTTCATGCACGCCTGCGCCTCCCCCCTCGGCCCTCCACCCGAGTGCCCTGTTCAAGCGCCCTTCAGGTTGAGGTAGCGTGTTAAAATAGAGCGGAGAGGCGTCGCTGAGGCCTGGCGGCGTCCGTCGAGCGCAACCGCCGAGCGGCCATTGACGCGGAGAGCGATGGTCGCAATCAGCCCTCGGGGGCCACCAGTATGCTTGCAAATTGGCCGATCCGCCATAAACTTATAGGCGCCTTCAGCATACTGCTGCTGCTGATGCTCGTTACGACCCTGCTAGCCTATCTTGGGCAGCAGCGGATCGCCGGCGAGTATCGTGAGGCCGTCGCCTTTATGGAGCAGTCGACCACCATGGTCGAGCGCGAAGTCGAACATCTGGCGTGGATGAACGACTTAGCCGACAGTTTCCTGACCGAGCGTACTTTTACCGGCGAACTCGACTACACCGGGTGCGCCTTTGGCAGATGGTTCTACGCCTTTCGCGACTCGCCCCACTACGCAGCGGCCGATGCGCCTCTACGCGAGGCGTTTGATACGCTTGAGCAGCCGCATATCGAACTGCACGAGGCGGGCGCACGCATCCGTGAGCTGCAAGAGGCGGGCGATTTTGGTGACGCCGAAAGGCTCTACCATGAGCAAGCGCAGCAGGCACGCCTAACCTTCCAGGAGCGGCTCGCCGAGTTCCGCGCCCTCCTGGAGCAAGCACGCGACGAGGGGATTGCGCAGGCGGAGGCCGCTGAGCGCCGCGCCAATACAATCAGCACCGTCGGCACACTGATCGCGCTGATCGCTGCACTGACGCTGGCCATCGGCATCTCGCGCCACATAACCGGACGCCTTAGGGCGGCGGTTGCCGGGATGTGTGAGATCGCCTCAGGCGACGGCGATCTAACCCGGCGTCTGGAGAGCGACGGACGCGATGAGATCGCGCAGCTTGCTACGGCCTATAACCAGTTCATCGATAAGATCCAGACGATGGTCCAGGTCAGTCTCGACTCAATTCACCAGATCGCCACTGCTGCCGCACAGATGCACAGCAGCGCCGAGGGGGATCGGCAAGGTGTCGGCGAACAGCAGAGCCGCACCTCAGAAGTGGCGACGGCCATGAATGAAATGAGCGCCTCGATCCAGGAGATCAGCCGCAATACCCAAGAGACGGCCGAAGCCGCGCGTTCAGCCAGCGAGCGTTCGCGCGCTGGCCAAAGCGGTGTCAGCACGACCATCGAAACCATCCACGCGCTTGCCGATAACGCCAATCAGTCGGTCGCGAGTATCCACAGTCTGAATGAGCAGAGCGGACAAATCGGACAAGTGCTTGAGGTGATCCGTGGCATCGCCGATCAGACCAACCTCCTTGCGCTCAACGCCGCCATCGAGGCGGCGCGTGCTGGCGAAAGCGGCCGCGGCTTTAGCGTGGTTGCCGAAGAGGTGCGCAAACTCGCCCAGAAGACCCAAGACTCGATCGGTGACATCCAGGAGATGGTCGAGGGGATTCAGGGCGGGACCCAGCGTGCCGTCGAGGCGATGGAAAACAATCAGCAGATGGCCGAGCGTACCGCCGGTGAGGCCTCGACCGCCGGGACGACGCTGGATGAGATCACCCGAGTCGTCTCGAGCATTGAAGATATGACCGTGCAGGTCGCCAGCGCCATCGAGGAGCAGTCTCAGGTCGCCGAAGAGGTCAACCGCAACCTCACCTACATCAGCGACTCGGCCGAGCGCACCAGCCACTCGGTCACTGATACTGTGGAATTGGCCAACCGCCTCAGTGAACTGGCGGAGAGACTCAAAGACCAAGTCGGACGATTTCGGGTGTAAGGGCAGGCTGCCTAATCCGGCCCCAGCCCGGCCCTTACACTCCGTTATCGCTCCACGCAATCGCAGCACAGCCCCAAATAACCATTTGAAACAAAAGTCATGAAGAGGTTGCGCGATAGCGGCGGCGGCGCTCGCTCTCTTTCAGATCCTTTTTACGCAAGCGGATCGACTCCGGGGTGATTTCGACTAGTTCATCGTCGTTGATCAGTTCAAGCGCTTGTTCAAGGGTTGGGCGCAACGGCGGTGTCAAGATGACGTTCTCATCGCTGCCGGAGGCGCGGACGTTGGTTAACTCTTTGGCCTTGAGCGGGTTGACAGTCAGGTCGTTATCGCGGCTGTGTAGGCCGACGATCATCCCCTCGTAGACTGGTTCGTTCGGTCCAAGCACCAAGCGGCCACGCTCTTGCAGATTAAAGAGTGCATAGGCGACGGCCTTGCCGTCGTTGCCGGAGATCAACGCCCCCTGGCGCCGCTGCCCGACCTCGCGGCCGCTGCGGGCGGCGTAGTGGGCGAAGACGTGGGTTAAGATGCCGGTGCCTGAAGTCAGGCTGAGAAAGTCGGTCTGAAAGCCGATCAGGCCACGCGCTGGGATTAGATACTCGAGACGGACCCGGCCGTTGCTATCGACTTGCATGTCCTGCAAGCGACCGCCGCGCTCATTCAGCGCCTCGATCACGGCGCCCTGGTGGCTGCTCTCGATATCGGCGACGAGCAGTTCGTAGGGCTCTTCGATGCTGCCGTCGGCGCCCCGGCGGGTGATGACCTGCGGGCGTGAGACGGCGATCTCATAGCCCTCGCGGCGCATATTCTCAAGCAAGATCGACAGATGCAGCAGGCCGCGGCCAGAGACGTGGAAGCGATCGGGGTCGGCGGTCGCGTCGACGCGCAGTGCGACGTTCGATTTCAACTCGCGCTCGAGACGTTCGCGGATCTGCCGGCCGGTGACGTAACGCCCTTCGCGGCCGGCAAAGGGGGATTTGTTGACCTCGAAATCCATACTGACCGTCGGTTCGTCCACGGTCAATGGCGGGAGTGCTTCGACATGCTGCGGGTCGCACAGTGTATCGGAGATATCGAGCGGATCGATACCGGTGATGGCCACGATATCGCCGGCCTGTGCCCGCTCGATCTCGGTGCGCTCAAGGCCGCGGAAGCCGAGTAGTTTCTGGATGCGGGCGTCGCGCTCGGCGCCGTGGCGATCGCGCAGGCGCACGGTGTGGTTCGGAGTGGCGTGACCGCGCTGGATGCGGCCGATGCCGATCTGGCCTAAGTATTGGGAGTAGTCGAGCGAGGTAATTTGCATCTGGAATGGGCCGTCGCGATCGACTCGCGGCGGCGGTACGCGCTCGACAATGGTCTGAAAGAGCGGCGTCATATCGCCGTCGCTGATCTTCGGCTCGTATCCGGCGTAGCCGCCTAGGGCGGAGGCGTAGACGATGGGGAAGTCGAGCTGCTCTTCGCTGGCGCCGAGATCGAAGAAGAGTTCGAAGGTGCGGTCGACGACCCAGTGCGGGCGGGCACCGGCGCGGTCGATCTTGTTGACGACGACGATCGGATGGAGGCCTAGGGCGAAGGCCTTCTCGGTGACAAAGCGCGTCTGCGGCATGGGGCCGTCCTGAGCATCGACGAGCAGCAGCACCGAGTCGGCCATGGCCAGCACCCGCTCGACTTCGCCGCCGAAATCGGCGTGCCCCGGAGTGTCGATGATGTTAATTCGGTACTCCTGCCAATCGATCGCTGTGTTCTTCGACAGGATGGTGATCCCGCGCTCACGCTCGATGTCGTTGCTGTCCATGACGCGCTCGCGGTCGCTGCTTGCAGCGAGCGTGCCGGATTGTTGCAGGAGCCGATCGACCAGGGTCGTCTTACCGTGGTCGACGTGTGCAATGATGGCGATGTTGCGTAGCTTTTCAAGCATGAATGTCACCGAATTCCCTGGATCGAAGTGTGGGCTGGCTAGCTGACCTGCGTGGGCTGACCTGCGTGGCAATGCCGTCTCGAAACGAGTAGGATAGGGCCTCCGTAGCGCAGCGGTTCCGCTGGCACCGCCCGCTGTCTGCGTGGCGCGGCATCTTATCATCTTTTCACCGGAACCAACTAAGGGACTGCATTGAGGAATCGCCGGCAGAACGAGTACAGCAGTGATCAGCGACCCAACTGGCGAATCATCGCCAGCGTTCTTCCCTACCTCAGCGAGTTTCGACAGCGGGTTCTCTTAGCCCTCGGCCTGCTCGTGCTGGCCAAGGTTGCTACGGTGATGGTGCCGGTGACCTTAAAGTGGCTGGTCGACTACCTGGATGAAGGGCGAGGGGGCGAGCTGGTGCTGATGGTGCCGATCGCCTTGGTGCTCGCCTACGGGGCGCTGCGCTTTGCCGGGACCGCCTTCCAAGAGTTGCGCGACGCTCTCTTTGCGCGCGTTGCCGAGCGCACCATGCGCCGAGCCGCGCTGCAAGTCTTTGAGCATCTGCATCGACTCGAGTTGGGCTTTCATCTGATGCGGCGCACCGGCGCGCTGGCACGCGATATCGAGCGCGGCACCAGCGGCATGGCCTTCCTGCTGCGCACGCTGGTCTTTAATATCGTGCCGACAGTGATCGAGGTGGCGCTGGTTGCCCTGATCTTGGCGATCGCCTTCGATATCGAATTCGTCTTGACCGTGGTAGTGGCCGTTGCCGTCTACGTCGTCTACTCGCTTCTCATCACCGAGTGGCGGACCCGTTTCGTGCGCGAGGCGAACGAGTTGGATAACCGCTCCAACACCCGCGCCGTCGACAGCATGCTGAATTACGAGACGGTGAAGTATTTTAATGCCGAGGCGCACGAGGCGCGCGCCTACGACCGCGATCTGGCCGCCTGGGAGGAGGCGCGGATCAAGCACCGCGTCTCGCTGGCGATGCTCAATATCGGGCAGGCATTTATCGTTGCTGTGGCGATGACGGTGATGATGGCGATGGCGGCGTGGCAGGTCGCCGAAGGGCGCATTAGCCTGGGCGATCTGACGATGATCAACGCCTACTTGTTGCAGCTTTTTATCCCGCTGAACAATCTAGGCTTTATCTATCGCGAAATGCGCGAGTCGCTGATCAACATCGAGCGGATCTTTGGGTTGTTGAAGCGTTCACCGCGGGTCGCCGATAGTGAAGAGGCGCACGAATTGCCCCCGGCTGGGGGCGAGGTCCGCTTCGCGGCGGTTGAGTTTGGTTACCAACCCGAGCGGCCGATTCTGCGTGGCGTAAGCTTTACCATTCCGGCTGGCCGTAAGGTGGCTCTGGTTGGGCCGAGTGGGGCGGGTAAGTCGACCATCGCCCGGTTGCTCTTTCGCTTCTACGACGTTGATGCGGGGCGGATCACCATCGCTGGCTACGATATCCGCACCGTGAAGCAGGCGAGCCTGCGCGCTCAACTCGGTGTTGTTCCGCAGGATACGGTGCTGTTCAATGATACGATCCGGTATAACATCGCTTACGGTTGCCCCGAGGCGAGCGATGAGGCGATCTGGCGGGCCGTGCAGCAGGCGCATCTCGATCGCTTTATCGCGGCGCTGCCACAAGGGCTTGATACGGTGGTCGGCGAGCGCGGGCTGAAGCTCTCCGGCGGCGAGAAGCAGCGGGTTGCGATCGCTCGGGTGCTGCTTAAGGATCCGCCACTGTTGATCCTCGATG
The DNA here is from genome assembly GCF_016583625.1 of Halorhodospira abdelmalekii. Classification (GTDB taxonomy): domain Bacteria; phylum Pseudomonadota; class Gammaproteobacteria; order Nitrococcales; family Halorhodospiraceae; genus Halorhodospira; species Halorhodospira abdelmalekii. Next base: position 12,447 of record NZ_NRRN01000014.1, read on the forward strand.
AGGCGACCTCATCGCTCGATTCGACGGCCGAACGTGCGATCCTGGCCACCCTCGATGAGGTGGCGGCCTCGCGCACCACTCTGGCCATTGCGCACCGCTTATCGACCATTCAGGATGCCGATACGATCCTCTACATTGAGGCAGGAGAGGTGGTGGAGGCCGGGAGGCATGAGGAGTTGCTCGAGCGTAACGGCGCCTACGCACGGCTGTGGCGCCATCAGCAAGCACAAGGTGAGTCGTGATGGTGGCGGCGGTCTACGATCTGCACTGCCACTCGAATGCCTCCGATGGCGTCTTGGCGCCGGAGGAGGTGGTGGCCCGTGCTGCGCGGCAAGGGGTGACCCACCTGGCGTTGACCGATCACGATACGGTTGCCGGGCTTGAGGCGGCGCATGCGGCGGCACGGCAGCATGCAATTGAGCTGATCGACGGCGTTGAGCTGTCGGTCTCTTGGCAGCGGCGTACCTTCCACGTCGTTGGTCTGTGGATCGATCGCCACGCTCCTGACCTGAGCGCTGGCCTGGCGCGTATGCAGCAGGCGCGTGCGGTGCGAGGCGTGGCGATTGGCGAGCGTCTGGAGCGTGCTGGACTCCGTGGGGCGCTAGCCGGTGCTCAGGCCGTTGCCGGGGCGGCTGAACTGACCCGAGCGCACTATGCGCGCTGGATGGTCGAGCACGGCTGGGTTGCCGGCTACGAGGAGGCCTTTCGCCGCTACTTGCGGCGGGGCCGCAGCGGCTACGTCGATGGCGAGTGGGTTGAGATGTCAGAGGGTGTGGAGTGGATCCGGCGTGCCGGGGGGGTGGCTGTATTGGCGCATCCGCTCGGCTACGATCTGACCGGTGCGTGGCTGCGGCGCACCCTGGAGGCGTTCGTCGCTGCTGGTGGTGAGGGGATTGAGGTGAGCTGTGGGACGGCGCCGACTCCTCGTCAAGTCGAACAGCTCGGCGGCTGGTGCCGCCGCTTTAATCTTGCGGCCTCGGTCGGGTCCGACTTTCACGGTCCGGGACACGGCGCTCGGGAGTTGGGCGGAGCCCCGCCGCTGCCGGCCGATCTGCCGGCGATCTGGCATATCGAGCAGGCGCAACGAGCACCGATACCGGCCGCCGAATAGGCCGCCCCGGAGCGGCCTATTGGATCATAGAGACCGCGCTTTGTCGCATGGGCGTAGCGCCCGCTTCAGGAGAAGGACGTGTATGGCTGAACACGAGCAAAAGAGGCACACGGAGGCGGGGAGGACCGCCCCTCGGGATGCGCTCTGGCGCAGGGTCGTGCGCCGTGTCGGTGCCTATATGTTTCGCCACCCTTTGCATCGGGCTGCGAGCAAATCGGATCCGGCGCGTTTGGAGGCCGGATTGGCCCGTGGAGTCGATGTCAATACCCAGAAAAAGCAGGGGACGACGGCATTGATGGTGGCGGTCGCTTGCAACCCGGAGCCGACACTTGTCGATCGGCTGATCGACGAAGGGGCTGATGTGAATTTGGCCAAGAATAACGGTACCACCCCGTTGATGGTCGCGGCACAGCTCAATCAGCAAGTGGTTTTTGTCGAGCGTCTGCTCGCTGCCGGGGCCGAGGTGAACGCGCAGAAGGCCAATGGTGTGACCCCGCTGATGATCGCTGCCTATAACAATGGCCCTGAGGTCGTCGAGGCCTTGCTGCAGGCTGGTGCCCGGGTCGATGCCTGCCGTGACGACGGGGTGACGGCGCTGATGGCGGCGGCCTTTAGCCGTAAAACGGCGGTTGTCGAAATGCTGTTGCGTGCCGGCGCCGATGTCAATGCCTGCAGTGAAAATGGTGTCACTGCGCTGATGTTGGCCGCCGAGTACAGCGACGATCTAGCGATGACCGAAGCCCTCTTGCAGGCTGGGGCGGCGGTCAACGCACAACAGGAAAATGGGCTGAGCGCCTTGATGATTGCCGCCAAGCTCAACGAGCCCTATATCGTTGAGCGGCTGCTCGATGCTGGGGCCGATCCGGCGCTTGCGGATAACTCTGGGAAAGATGCTGCCTATTGGGCCAGCGCCTATAATTCTTCAGTGCGGGAGTCTTCCGTCTTCGCGCGGCTGCAGGTTTCAGATAATGAATAGGGGGGGAGAATCGCTCTTGCTTTACGCTGTTTTTTTAGGCTATATTCGCGGCACCACGACGAAGAGAGGATTCGTTTCGATCTTCTGGTGATGGCGAACGTGGTCTAGCGTGGGATGAAGTGGTTGAAACGTCATTGGTTTCGGTGCCAAGTAGTGTCCCCACAACAGTAGGCGGTTAAAAGCAGGAGATTTTTCAAGATGAGTGAAGAGCAACTGGAACAAATTGCGGAAGCGGCGCGCGAGCTCGATCTCAATGCTCTCGATCGGGCGCGACAGCTGATTGAGCAAGAGCGCAGAAGACGCGAGCGCGAGGCGCGGCGCCAAGCGCAACAGGAGATGAAGGCAGTTGCTGAGAAGTACGGCATGAGTCTGCATGAGATCGTCGCTGGGCAGCCAAAGAGTGCGTCAGGAGGGAGTGGCAAGGGTAAATTACCGCCGAAGTACCGTCATCCTCACGATCATTCGAAAACCTGGACGGGGCGTGGTCGGCGGCCGCACTGGATTCAAGAGTGGATCGATGGGGGCAATGATCTCGACGATTTGAAGATCGCCGATTGAGCGGATCGGGATCTCCATGCTCGAACTCATACAGGCAGGAGGATGGCTTATGTTGCCAATCCTCCTGTGTTCTGTGGTCGCCCTGGCGATTATCATCGAACGATTTTGGACTTTACGACAGCAGCGAATCTTACCGGCGGCGTTGCGTGGGCGGGCTTGGCGCCTAGCGCGCGAGCGGCAGCTGGAGAGCCGCTACCTTAAAGCACTCAAGGAGAGTTCCCCTTTGGGGCGTATCTTGGCTGCGGGGTTGGCCCATCGTGATCAAGGACGCTCCGCTATGGCTGAAGCGATTGAGGATGCCGGGCGTCACGAGGCGCACCGGCTGGAGCGCTATTTGAACACCCTGGGGACGATCGCGGCAATTTCGCCGCTGCTTGGTTTGCTCGGCACAGTGATTGGTATGATTAAGGTCTTTGGTGCCATCAGTGCCGAGGGCATGGGAAACATGCCGGCCCTGTCGGGGGGGATCGCTGAGGCGTTAATCACTACGGCTTCTGGTCTAACGATTGCCATTCCCGCCCTAATCGCGTACCGCTATTTGCGCGGTTTGGTCGAGCAGCGAGTTGTCGAGATGGAGCAGGAGGCAATGCTGCTGATTGAGGCGGCCATGGAAGGTGGTGACGAGCGAAGTGGCGAGTGGTTCTCCGGGAGGAGCGGTTGAATCTGCGTGGCAGACGGCGCCGGGAGGAGCCAGAGATCAATTTGACGCCGTTGATCGACGTCGTCTTTCTGCTGTTGATCTTTTTCATGGTAACGACGACCTTTGTACACGACGCGGGACTAGAGATTACGCTGCCGCAAGCGCAGAGCGAGCGCCCCGAGCGCGCCCCACAACTGCTTGAGGTTCGGATCAGTGCTGAAGGGGAGTATGCCGTCGCCGGCGAGGCGCTGATTAACCGCCGTATTGAGACCCTGGTCCGCGCTATGCGTACGGCAATGGCCGAGGAGGAGTTCGTCGGGGTGGTAATCCAGGCGGATGCTGATGCCCCGCACCGGGCGGTGGTACAGGCCTTGGATGGGGCCGGGCGGCTTGGTATTGAGCGTGTCTCGATCGCCACGGTACCCGCGCCCGAATAGTCCTAAATAGGGCCTGTTCAGGCCTGGATGGGCCTGTAATGGGCTTAGGTCGCTTCTCCGAGGAGTATGGATGCGTGGCTGCCCCAGCTAAAAAGGCCGATGTGGCACGACCGCTCGATGAGCGTTCTGGAGTTGCCGCGTGCCAGGGGACGTGGCCGACCTTCAAGCGGCTCTTCTTCGGGTACGTCTGCCCGCACTGGCGGATCGGCTTAGTGGCGGTGGTGGCGATGGTGGCCGTGGCGGCAACTCAGACCGGAGTGGTGGCGCTGATTCAGCCGTTGCTTGATGACGGCTTCCTGGAAAAGGACGCGGCGACGATCCGTTTCTACGCCATGGTGCTCATTGCGCTGATCCTCTTCCAGGGGGTGGCGCACTTTTTTGCCCACTATTTGGTAACGTGGATTGGTCGTGGCCTGGTCAAGGCGTTGCGCAGCCAACTCCACGGCCAGCTGCTGAGCTTGCCGAATCGCATCTTCGACCACGCTGCTTCTGGGCGCTTGATCTCCAAACTGACCTATGAGGCTGAGCAAGTCGCCGGTTCGGTGACTCGAGCGGTGCTTGCCCTGGTTCAAGATACGGCGCGTATCCTCTTTCTGCTCGGCTACATGATCTACCTCTCACCGCTGCTTATGCTTATCGTTGCGGTAGTTGCGCCTATTGTCGGTGGTCTGATCGCCTATGTGACGCAACGCTTTCGTAAGATCACGCAGCGGGTGCACCGAGCCGTCGGCGGTGTCGGCAGTGTGGCCGAGGAGACTGTGCATGGGTATACCGTTATCAAGGCGTTTGGTCAGGCTGAGCGGGCGCGGCAGCGCTTTGAGCGGGTCAATGAGCGCAATCGCCAGCAGTATATGAAATTTATCGCGACGCAGTACGCTGCCGTACCGATTACTCGTCTTTTGGCCGGCGTGGCGCTGGCTGCGGTCATATTCCTGATGACCCTTGATACCGTGGCTGAGCAGATTACGGTCGGGACCTTCGCCTCATTTGCCGGGGCGGCGCTGCTGCTCAACGGTCCGCTGAAGAGTCTGGTCAAGGTCAGTGCCATGATTCAAAAAGGTTTGACTGCTGCTCAGAGCATCTTTCAGGTGATTGACACCCCGTGTGAGCGTGATCGAGGCGAGTACGAGGTGGTGCGAGCGGGTGGTCGTGTTGAGTTTAGCGGCGTGCACTTCTCCTACGACAGTGAGCGTGAGGTGCTTAAGGGTATCGATCTCGTGGTTACACCGGGTGAGCGCATTGCGCTGGTTGGTCCCTCCGGCGGTGGCAAGTCGACCCTGGTGCACTTGCTGCCGCGTTTTTACGAGCCAACCGCCGGTGAGATTAGCCTCGATGGTGTGGCATTATCGACGTATCGGCTCGCCGCTCTGCGCCGACAGATCGCCATGGTCAGTCAGCGGGTGGCCCTCTTTAACGCCACCGTGGGGGAGAATATCGCCTACGGATCGAACGCACCGGTCACCGAGGGGCAGATCTGGGCGTCCGCCGAGGCGGCTCACGCCGCTGAGTTTATTGAGCGCTTACCGGCCGGTTTGGATACCCCAATCGGCGAGGATGGGGTGTTGCTCTCCGGGGGGCAGCGTCAGCGCATCGCTATCGCCCGAGCGCTGCTTAAAGATGCCCCGCTGCTGATCCTTGATGAGGCGACCTCGGCGCTCGATAGCGAGTCGGAGCGGGCGATTCAGCAGGCGCTTGAGCGGCTGATGCAGGGGCGCACGACGTTCGTCATTGCGCACCGTTTGGCAACCGTCGAGAACGCCGATCAGATCCTGGTGCTGGAGCAGGGGCGGATCGTCGAGTGTGGTCGCCATGCCGAGTTGCTGGCACGGGGGGGGCGCTACGCCGGACTCTACCGGCTGCAATTTGCCGATGCGTAATGACGCCTAATTGATGACGCCTCACAATGGGTCAACGTACCGCTATTTGTGGTCGTGCGTCATGGTGAGTGGAGGAGAGTGGCGGTGGCGGCAGCTCCGGACTTTTGGCAGCGTAATGGCGTGAGTGCTCGGTTATTGGCACCGTTGGCGATGCTCTACGGCGGTGTGAGTGCAGTGCGGCGCTTGGCCTTTCGGCGGGGCTGGCTGAAGACGGTCGCTGCGCCGGTGCCGGTCATTGTGGTGGGTAATGTGAGCGTCGGCGGCACCGGTAAGACCCCCTTTGTCGCTTGGTTGGTGGCGCGTTTGCAGGCGCACGGTTATCGGCCGGGGATCGTAGCGCGTGGCTACGGCTCGCGCGCAGGGCGTGGTCCGGTGGCGGTCAGCACTGAGGCCGATCCGGCAGCCGTCGGCGATGAACCGCTGCTCCTCGCTCGTCGCTGTCGAGTGCCGGTACGAGTCGGGGCCGATCGACCGGCGGCAGTGGCCGCCTGTGTTGAGGCCGGCTGCGATATCGTCGTCAGCGATGATGGGCTGCAGCACTACCGCATGGGGCGTGATCTGGAGATTGTCGTCATTGATGGTCAGCACGGTTTCGGCAATGCTCGCCTGCTGCCCGCTGGACCGCTGCGTGAGTCGCCGCGGCGCTTGGCGACGGTCGATCTGGTGGTGGCACGCGATGCACCACACCCTGAGACCCCTTACGTCTTTCGGTTGCGCCCTGGGGCGCCGCGTGCTCTCGATGGTTCCAGGCGGCCGTGGCCCGGCGGGATGGCGTACGCGGTCGCCGGAATTGGTCGCCCGCAGCGCTTCTTTGCCACCGTGCGGGAGCAGGGCATCAACGCCGAGTGCCACGCTTTTCCGGATCACCACCCCTTTCGAGCGAGCGATCTCGACTTTATCGATCCGACACGACCGATCTTAATGACAGAGAAGGATGCGGTTAAGTGTCGTGAACTACCGCAACGTGAGCGGATCTGGTGGTTGCCGGTGGCTGTGAGTGCCGAGCCGGCACTCGTCGCAGCGCTTGAGCAACGCCTTGCCGGGCTTAGAAGGAGGGGTGAGGGGGAGCAGCAGGCTGGGCTGCTCAGCGCAGCTACGAGCACAGCGACGGGTGAGTCAGGCGGGTCGAGCGAAGCAGGTTAGGGCCTCGGTACGAATCTTCCCAGGATGAGCGGGCAGAGCAAGGTACCCGGGCGCGTGTATGGGATTATGGAGAGTAGGGCCATTCGTAGTGAGCCGATGATAACAGCAGCAAATCGCACTTTTACGGTGGTGATTCCAGCGCGTTATGCAGCCAGTCGTCTGCCGGGTAAGCCACTGATCGAGATCGGCGGGCGCCCTCTGATTGAGCACGTCTATCGGTGTGCTGCGGCGAGCGGGGCGGAGCGGGTCATCGTTGCGACTGACGATGAGCGCATCCGCACAGCGTGCGCTCGATTTGGGGCGGAGGCGTGGCTGACCGACCAGGCGCATACCAGTGGCACAGAGCGGATCGCCGAGGTGGTTGCACGGTTAGGCCTCGATGAGCAGGCTATCGTCGTCAATCTGCAAGGCGATGAGCCGCTGCTGCCAGCTGAATTGCCGGCCCAAGTCGCTGCCACCTTGGCTGCCGCACCACACAGCGCAATGGCGACTCTGGCGGTGAAGATTGAGCGCGCGGCGGAGTTATACGACCCGGCGGTCGTCAAGGTGGTCTGTGACGCTCAGGGACGTGCTCTTTACTTCAGTCGGGCACCGATTCCATGGGAACGAGCGCAGATGCCGCAGCTCGATGATGCCGCGGTGGCCGCTGGAACGTGGTGGCGGCATCTTGGTCTCTACGCCTACCGGGCTGGTTTTCTGCGCCGTTTTGCCGAGCTAGCCCCAGCGCCGCTTGAGCGCTGCGAATCACTGGAGCAGCTGCGCGCCTTGTGGCACGGTTTTGCGATTGAGGTTGCCTACAGCAGCCAGCGCCCGGGGCCCGGGGTGGATACCCCCGAGGATGTCGCGGCGGTCGCTGCGCTGCTTCAGGCTGAACTGCCGCCCGCTCGCTAGTGGCTCAGCTCGCGTGCGGGCGACAGAGGGTTGGGGCGCATGGATGCGCGGGGTGAGTGGGCTGCTGCCGGTTCGGTTTGAGTGACCCAAATCAACACAGGGCGTCGAGATCGAGTTCGAGTAGAGTCATATCGTCGCTGTTCGCCTGAGGTAGGCGACGAGCGTGGGCCAGAGTTGCGGTCAGGCGCTGGAAGCTCTGCTCGGGCGAGGCTTGACTAAGCAGCCCCTCGAGTCCCTCTATGCCGAGCCACTCACCGCTTTTGAGGCGGGTTTCAACGACGCCGTCGGAGTAGGCGTAGAGGCGGGCGCCGGGAGGCGGATCGAAGTAGACCGCCCCGCCCGCTTCATCCGGCGATTCGGGGAGGATGCCAAGCGGTAACCCCGTTGAGGCAAAGCGGGCTACGACTTGTCCGTTGTGGATGAGTAGCGGAGGCGGCATGCCGGCGTTCCATACGCTGATGCGTCGTTGCTGCGCGCTGTTTTCGACTTCGATGAGTGTCGCTGTCAGGAACATGTTCCTTGGCAGATAGCGGTGGAGGTGCTCGTTGAGCGTCCCAAGCAGGAGTGCGGAATCGACGCCGCGCTCCACGGCGGCGTAAAAGGCCCCGGCTAGGGCTGGAACCCCGATGGCCGCTCCGATCCCGTGGCCGGTGAAATCGCCAATCAGAAAGAGCCGCGCGGCATCCTCTCGGCGCCGGCTTGCCAGCAGGATGTCGCCGCTGAGCTGTGCGGCGGGCTGATAGTAGTGGCGCACCCCCGGCGTGCTCAGGCACGTGTTCACTGTCGCCCGTTCAATGACTTGCCGGGCAATCTCCTGTTCGGCATCGACTTGGCGCTGTGCCTTGCGCAGTTCGAGTTCGTCGATCGCCAGCGCGGCGATATCGAGCAGGTTGAGCAGCTCCGCTTCGCTGATGCCGTGGGGGCGGGGTGCGGTATCTTGAACACACAGCACCCCGATATGCCAGCCGTCGTAGGTCGTCAGCGGGACGCCGGCATAGAAACGGACGTGTGGTTCGCCGACGACCAGTGGGTTGTCGCAAAAACGCGGATCTTCGTGAGTATCGGGTACGATCAGCGGAGTGCCGTGATAGACGACGTGACCGCAAAAAGAGATGCCACGGTCGGTCTGGCAGGCGGTGACTCCACAGGAGGATTTGAACCACTGTCGGTCACGATCGACGAGGGTCAGCGTGGCGAGTGGGGCGTCGAACAGCCGAGTAACCAAGCGAATAACGCGCTCGAAGGGCTCTTCACGCGGGGTGTCGAGGATATTGTAGCGGTAGAGGGCGGCGAGACGTTGTGCCTCGTTTTCGGGGATTGGTGCGGTCAGCATGCGGCGTATTGTTCCTCTATTGCGTCCATCTTCAAAGGGGTGGGTGTGGCACGTGTGGCACGATCGGGCTAAAGCCAGTAAGGTGGCGCGCCGAGCTCAAGGTGGGCAGGGAGCGCGCGTTGACGCCGAACGCGCCGGGAGACTGCCATATACCCCGCTACGATCGGTGATTTTTTTGAGTATTGTCAATAGACGCGGAGAGTTTTAGAAGTCATGAGCAATCAAGAGCCATTTCGCATTCTGCTAGTCTGCATGGGCAATATCTGCCGTTCACCGACGGCAGAGGGGGTCCTACGGGAGCATTTGCGCCGTGCTGGACTCGGGGATTCGGTGGTGATCGACTCGGCCGGCACCCACGACTACCATGTCGGTAAGCCGCCCGATCCACGCGCCCAGGCGGTGGCTTTGCAGCGCGGGATCGACATCAGTGATCTGCGCGCGCGCCAAGTCGAGCGGGAGGATTTTGCGACCTTCGACTCGATCTTGGCCATGGACGAGGGCAATGCCGCCATACTGCGCGCCGACGCGCCGCCGCGCTACGCTGCTAAAATCGGAATGTTTCTCGACTATGCAGCGCAGTGCCGCGAGCGCGAGGTGCCCGATCCGTACTTTGGCGGGGCGCAAGGCTTCGAGCATGTGCTTGATCTCATCGAGCAGGCCAGCGCTGGGCTGATCGAGCAACTCGAACAGCGATTGGGCCGCTAGCGATTCTGCTCGTCGGCTTCAGCCTCGGCCTCCCCGTGTACCGCCGCCGTCTCCGAGTGCCGATCCGCCGGCGGTGTCCAGAACGACGCCTGCCCGGAGGAGGGGTGCGTTGGTTCGCTCGCGGTGGTTGCCGCCGCCTCGGGTTGCGGTTGCGGGGTTGGTGCCGCCGCTGCGTCGTTCTCCGCCGCGGCTGTTGCAACGGCGGCCGCGGTTGCGGCGGTTTCGGTCGTCGCTGTTGCTGCCACGCTCTCTTCCGGTGCCTCGGATGCCGCTGCTGACATCGCCGCGTGATCGTGCGCAGCGGCGGGTTCAGAGGGTTCAGCCGACGGGCGTGTCCGTTCGGCTAACTGGGCGCGCGGCAGCCGCGGGCGTCCTGAGCGCACGCGTTTGCCACTCGGGTGCGGAGTCGCTTCCGTTTGCGTGCGCGTCGTGCCACCGCTCCCGCTCTCTTCGGCAGGGGCAGCATCGGCATCGGCATCGGCATCGGCATCGGCATCGGCAGTGGCAGTGGTATCGGCAGTGGCATCGGTATCAAGCGTATCCCCTGCACCATGCACGTCCTTCTCGCCCCATTCATCGTGCGCGCCCTGCTCAGCGGCGCCATCCGCGCTTGTGCTACGCCGCCGCCGCCGTCCGCCGCGGCGGCCACGGCGGCTGCGACCGGAACGGTTTGCACTCTTGCGGGTGCCGTCCTCGCTGGTCTCCTCGTCGCCCTCATCGCTCTCTTCGGATGCCGTTGCCGACGCTGTAGCGGTGTCGGTTGCCGCCGCTGCACTCCCGCTCTCCTGACTCTCGCCCTCCAGGGCCGCCGGTGCCGTTCCGCTGCTGAGTATGTCGTCGTGGTGCGCTGTCTCCTCAGTCTCGGCCGTCTCTGCTGCTGGTGGTGGGGCAGCAGCAGTGGGTCGTCTCCCGGTGACCGCAGTGGACTCGCTCTCCGCTACTGCATCCGCCTCGCTATCGTCGTGTTCCGCTTGCGCTGGCGGTGCCTCGTTGCTGCCCTCGGCGTCGTTGCGCCGGCTTGTACCGCGACCGCGGCGACCACGTCCGCCCCGCGAGCGGCCACTGCTGCGTTTGGCGCGTCGGCCGCTGCGCGGACCTTTCGAGTCGGTCTCCGTCTCATCGATCCCACCGATCGGTCGCTGCCGCTCCTCGGTGGCTAGTTCGCTGCCTTGAAAGAGCAGGCCGCGTAGGCGTTGAAAGATCGATTCGAGCGGGACTTGATCCCCCCCGGAGAGGATCGTCTTGATACCGCGCGGTGCTGTTTCGGCACCACCTGGGAAGGGTGCCGGGGTGCTTGGTAGGACGCCGCGCACCGCTGGCAGCGGGGGGCGTGAGGCCGGCAGACCGGCTTCGACCAGGCTCGGTTCATCCGCCGGGGTGACCATGTGGTAGCTGAGTTCGGTCGCCGGACTCTCCTCTTCGTTGCGCATCCGCTGCACTTCGTAGTGAGGGGTCTCGAGGTTGCGGTTGGGAATGAGCAGAATGTGGACAGCGTGGCGCGATTCTAGATCGGCGATCTGGGCTCGTTTCTCGTTGAGCAGGAAGGTGGCGACCTCAATCGGCAACTGCGCAAGCACCTTGCCGGTCTTATCCTTCATCGCCTCCTCTTCGATGATGCGTAGGATCGACAACGCGAGCGACTCGACGCTGCGCACGGTGCCTTGGCCGCCGCAGCGGGCGCAGACCTCCTGGTGGGCCTCGCCAAGGGAGGAGCGCAGACGTTGTCGGGACATCTCAAGGAGGCCGAAGCGCGAAATGCGCCCGACCTGAACCCGCGCCCGGTCGGCCTTGACCGCCTCGCGCAAGCGGTTTTCGACCTCGCGTTGATTGCGCGGCGGCCCCATATCGATGAAGTCGATCACGATCAGGCCGCCGAGATCGCGCAGCCGTAGCTGGCGGGCAATCTCTTCCGCTGCCTCCAAGTTGGTATTGAGTGCCGTCTCCTCGATATCGGCCCCCTTGGTGGCGCGCGAGGAGTTGATGTCGATAGAGATCAGGGCCTCGGTGTGATCGATAGCGATCGCTCCGCCCGAGGGGAGCCGGACCTCACGCTGGAAGGCCGACTCGATCTGACTTTCGATCTGATAACGCGAGAAGAGCGGCACTGGGTCGCGATAGCGCTTGAGTTTTTGCTGGTTGTACGGCATGACTTGCTCGATAAACTCGTGCGCTCTGCCGTAGACCTCTTCATCATCGACGAGGATCTCACCGATGTCCGGGCGCAGGTAGTCGCGCAGGGCGCGAATAATGACGTCGCTCTCTTGGTAGACGAGAAAGGGGGCAGGGCGTTCGGCGCCTGCCTTAAGGATGGCCTCCCAGAGCTTGAGAAGGTAGTCGAGATCCCATTGCAACTCCTGAGTGTTGCGACCGACGCCGGCGGTGCGCACGATCAGCCCCATTCCTTCGGGGACATCAAGGCTGCGCAGACTTTCGCGAATCTCGGCGCGTTCGGGGCCCTCAATGCGGCGCGAGACCCCGCCGGCGCGCGGGTTGTTCGGCATCAGCACCAAATAGCGACCGGCTAGGCTGATATAGGTCGTCAGCGCGGCTCCCTTGTTGCCACGCTCCTCCTTGTCGACCTGCACCAGCACCTCTTGGCCCTCGTAGAGGGCTTCGCGCGGTGGTGTGCGTTGGCCGGTGGTATCCGTACAGTAGGCCGGTGCGATCTCCTTAAAGGGCAAGAAGCCGTGACGCTCAGCGCCGTAGCGGACGAAGGCCGCCTCTAAGCTGGGCTCGACCCGGGTGATGATGCCTTTATAGATGTTCGCCTTTTTCTGTTCGCGTGAGGGGGCCTCGATGTCAAGATCGTAGAGGATCTGGCCATCAACAAGGGCTACGCGCAACTCCTCCGGTTGAGTTGCATTGATGAGCATTCTTTTCATGGTCGATGCGTCTCCGCAGCCCTGCAGCCAACGCTTCGGCGGCGTGAGTCTGGCCGTACCGTCTCAGGTCGTTGTCGATCATGCGCGTTACTCCGAAGGGGCGCAGGGCCATTGGTCTGTTCGCTGGTTCGACTCTTGCGTTCGGCCGCACCCACAAGGCGACTGCCGCAGATCGCAAGAGCCCCGGTATCTGTTTCGCTTAATCTCTCTCCGCCTACACTGCGGGTGCGCTGTTTGAGCGCGATCGCGCGGGGCCGCTCTCGTAATTCCCGCTTTCTGTTCTGTTCTGCCAGGCGATCTTTGGTAATCATCCTGGCTGTCCGCCGCTAACATCCCCCCGTTCAAAGAACGGGGACTCCAGACGGCACGATTGCGCCGCTGGTGGGGCGGTCATATGGTCGGTCCCGGGCTCCTGTCGTGCAGCGGTGTCTAACGCCTCTGCTCCACAGGCCCGCACGCGATATCTCCGCGTACGTCTTAAGTCTCTCCGTTGCCCGCCGTATCCTTCGAGCAATCGCCCGCTGCCCACATCGGGCAAGCCGCCCCCCGGAAGTCTGTTGCTGCAGCGGCGATTTCAGTGCGCCCGCTGCAGCTTGGGATCAATTCTATCAGTCAGTTGTACACGCATACAAATGTAACTATTCTGCTATACTGTGCAGTTATGTCAGAGTCTCGATCCAGCGTCTCCCACCACCGTGTGCTCGCCGATGAGGCCGGGCAGCGCATCGATAACTTTCTGCTGCGTCGGCTCAAAGGCGTGCCACGCAGTCGCGTCTATCGGTTGCTGCGGCGCGGTGAGGTGCGCATTGATGGGGCGCGTGTGCGGCCAACCGCACGCCTTGAAGCAGGGCAGCTCGTACGCATTCCGCCCGTCACCCAGGCGGCGAGGCCTGAGGGCGTAGCGGGCGGTGGGGCGGCAGCGCGGCTGCCTGCAGCACTGCTAGAGCGCTTGCGCCATGCGGTGCTCTATGAAGATGAGCGACTGATCGTTCTCAATAAGCCGAGTGGCTTGGCGGTCCACGGCGGCAGCACGGTCCGGCTCGGGCTGATCGAGGCGCTGCGCCAGTTGCGCCCGCAGTTGCCGTTCGTGGAGCTTGCCCACCGGCTCGATCAGGAGACCAGCGGCTGTCTGATCCTGGCCAAGCGCCGTTCGACGCTGCGCCGCTTGCACGCACAGTTGCGTGACGGGGCGGTGCGCAAGCAGTATACCGCTTTGTTAGTCGGTACGCTGGCTGAGTCGCACTACCGTATTGATGCGCCCCTTGAGCGGCGTTCAGGGGCCGGCCATGAGCGGCAGGTGTGGGTTTCCGAGGCGGGGCGAGCGGCCCGCACCGAGCTGCAGCTTCGGCGTTCTTATGTCGTCGGGGAACCGGTCATCGGGGGAGGGGTCTCATTGGTCGATGTCGATCTGGCCACTGGACGAACGCACCAGATCCGCGTTCACTGCGCCCACATCGGCCATCCGGTAGCCGGCGATGCCCGCTACGGTGAGCACGCCGCCAACGCCGAGTTGCGCCGCCGTTGCGGGCTGCGGCGGCTCTTTTTGCACGCCAGTGGCGTGGCCTTTGAACACCCTGATCACGGGACGCCGCTGGAGGTTGTGGCCCCGCTCAGTGAGGATCTACAGCGGGCGCTCGCCCGCTTAGACAATGAGCAAAGAATTGAGGAGAGTCCATGAGCGATCAAGCTTGGGAGCGCGCGGCGCTGCGCGAGATTATTGACGAGGCGTTACGCGAGCGTCGGCGAACACGCCGTTGGCAGCTGATCATGCGGGTGCTGATGGTGGTCGCTGTGCTGGTTTTGGCGATTAGCATCACGCAGTGCGCGATGATGAGTGGCGAACGCAAGAAAGAGATCGGCCCGCACACTGCGCAAGTGCGTATCGATAGCCCGATCATGGCCGACTCGGCATCGAGTGCCGAGCAAGTGATCAGGGGGCTGAACGCGGCCTTTGAGGCAAAAGAGGTCGCCGCGGTCGTCCTGCGCATCAATAGCCCGGGTGGCAGTGCGGTGCACTCACAGCAGATCTACGATGAGATTAAACGCCTGCGCGAGGCGAACGAGGAGATCCCAGTCTATGCGGTTATCGAGGATATCGGCGCGTCAGGGGCCTACTTCGTTGCTGCTGCCGCCGATGAGATCTACGTCAGCGGCTCAAGTATCGTCGGTTCAATCGGGGTGATTGCCGGTAGTTTCGGGCTGCAAGAGGCGATTGAACGGCTTGGGATCGAGCGGCGTGTCTATACCGCGGGCGAGGATAAGGCCTTTCTCGACCCGTTTGCCCCGCAGCGCTCGGAGCACGTCGAGCACCTGCGCCTGATGCTCGATGAGATCCATACGCAGTTTGTCACGGCAGTCCAGGAGGGGCGTGGCGATCGGCTCAGTGACGATGATCAGATCTTCAGCGGACTCGTCTGGACCGGCAGCCAGAGCATTGAGCTTGGGTTGGCCGATGCAATTGGCAGCGTCGAGAGCGTCGCCCGTGACGTCGTCGGTGAAGAGAAGATCGTCGACTACACGGCCAAGCGCGACTTTTTTACCGAGTTGACCGAGCGTTTCGGTACCAGTGTGGCGCACTCGCTTTACCATGCGCTGCTGCGCCTGGAGTATCAGCCACGCTGATCGGCCTCGTATGGCCACCGACCCGGCGGCACCCCCTTCCTGTGCTAGGGCAGGGGGATGCCGAATTGGCGCAGTAGCCGGCTGACAGCAATCAGGGGCAGGCCGATTAGGGCGGTGGGATCGCGGCTCTCGATGGCCTCCAACAGCGTGCTGCCGAGCCCCTCGGAGCGCAGCGCTCCGGCGCAGTCGAAGGGGGTGTCGGCGTCGACATAGCGAGCGATGGTCGTGCTATCGAGGCGGCGAAAGTGCACATGGACTGGCTCCAGTGCGTACTCGGTGCGGTCGCCGTCGGTGACGGCGAGGCCCGTTAGAAAGACTAGGTGGTTGCCCGAGGCGCGCGTGAGTTGGGCAATGGCGGCCTCGCGCGTGTGAGGCTTACCAAGGATCTCGTCACCGAGTAGGGCGATCTGATCGCCACCGATGATCACTGCCCCAGGATGGTCGGCTGTGACTGCGTGCGCCTTGGCGGCGGCTAGGCGGAGGACAGCCTCTTGAGGGCGCTCGTCGTCGCCGATCGTCTCATCGACCTGCGGGGCTGCTACAGCGAACTCGATGCCGAGCCGCGCAAGCAGTTGACGACGATAAGGCGATGTGGATGCCAGGATCAGGTTTTCAGATTTTAACATGGTAGGGCCGGTCGATCATGGTGGTAAGGAAGCCGCGCCGTGCTTTACAGGTTACGGGCACCTCTATAACATGCCACACTTTATGCTACCGGATGGCCTGCTTCCTGAGGATTTTGGCAGCGATGCGCGCTTTTATGAAGGCGTGCTCGCGCTAGCGGCGATGTCGCGGCTGTCGCCGTTGCTCGCCAACGCCGATGATGCGGGTGCCGAGCCGGTGCGGTTGCGTTTTTCCGCCGCACGCGATGAGGCCGGCAGGCGCATCTTAGAGGGCTCGATTGAGGCGATTTTACCGCTGATCTGTCAGCGCTGTTTGCGGTGCTATCAGCAACCAATCGAGACGACGTTTCGCCTGATCGTGGTGTCCTCGGAGGCGGAGGCCGAGGTGCTGCCCGCCGAACTCGAGCCCTATGTAAGCGGAAGTGGTACGGTGCGGCCGCTTGATGTGGTCGAGGAGGAGCTGTTGTTGGCGTTGCCGTTTCCGCCGCGTCATCCGCCGGGCGGGTGTAGACCGCCGGCACACAGCGCGGGCATCGAGCGTCAGCAGTTGAGCCCTTTTGCCGAGCTGCGCGAGCGTATCTCAGGCAGCGCCAGTGGTGGCAAGAAAGGGCGGTGACGTCCGCGTGAAGACCCCGTGAAGCGTTGTCAATTTGGGGCGTTCACGGGGTTAAATTGCGCGATCAATCAAGTATTTTATGCTGGGAGTATGGGAGTAGAGACCGATGGCGGTACAGCAAAATCGTAAGACCCCTTCGAAGCGCGGTATGCGGCGTGCCCACGATGGCCTACAGAAACCGACGCTCTCGGTTGAGCCAAAAAGCGGTGAGACTCACCTGCGCCACCATGTCAGTGCGGACGGTTACTACCGGGGGCGTAAGATTGCCCGCGGCCAAGACGATTGACCGAGCAGCGGGAGGCAACCAAAGCCGACGCCGCGGCGAGTCTAGGAACTGAGAGAGCGATGGTTGCGACCACGACGCTGACACTCGATGCAATGGGCGGGGATCACGGGCCGTGCGTGGTCGTCCCGGCGGCGGTCGAGGCCCTTGAACGCCATCCAGATCTAAACTTGGTGCTGGTTGGTCTACGGGAGCCTTTGGCCGCCGAGTTTAAGCGTCTGGGGGTGAGTGAGTCGTCGCGACTGCAGGTGCGCTATTGCACCCAAGTAGTCGGCATGGACGAGTCACCGTCGCTGGCGCTGCGCAGCAAACGCGACTCATCAATGCGCGTGGCGCTCGATATGGTCAAGGCCGGTGAGGCCAACGGCAGTGTGAGCGCCGGAAATACCGGCGCCCTGATGGCGACGGCCCGCTATCTGCTCAAGACGCTGCCGGGGATCGATCGCCCGGCGATCATGAGCACGATTCCGACGCGTGGCGGTGCGACCCACATGCTCGATTTGGGCGCGAACGTCGACTGTAAGGCCGAACATCTCCTCCAGTTTGCGGTGATGGGCGCAGTAGTGGCCGAAGCCGTTTATGGCATTGAGCGGCCGCGGGTCGGGCTGTTGAACGTCGGCGAAGAGGAGATCAAGGGCAACGATCAGGTCAAGCGGGCGGCCGAGATGTTGGCCGGCGCCGAGGAGATCAACTACACCGGCTACGTCGAAGGGGACGGCATCTTCAAAGGCGAGGTCGATATCGTTGTCTGCGACGGCTTCGTTGGTAATGTGGCGCTCAAGTGCAGCGAAGGGGTCGCTGCGCTGATCGCCGATTACATGCGCATGGAGTTCCACCGCAATCTTCTCACCCGTCTTGCCGGTGCCGTAGCCTTGCCGGTGCTCAAGTCGTTGCGCCGGCGCATCGACCCGCGGCAGTACAATGGAGCGAGCCTGCTGGGGCTGCGTGGCGTGGCACTGAAGAGCCACGGCTCGGCCGATGTATTGGCGTTTGGACGGGCGATCGATACGGCGGTGGTCGAGGCGCGCCAAGGCGTGCCGGGGCGCATTGATGAGCGAATCGGCGGGTTGCTGAGCGGCTTTAGGAGACGGCGGTGACGATCCGGTCGAGGATTATCGGCACCGGCAGCTTTCTGCCCGAGCGGGTGCTGACGAATCATGATCTTGAACGCCTCGTTGAGACTTCCGATCAGTGGATCCAGGAGCGGACCGGGATTCGCGAGCGGCGGGTGGCCGGCTCCGATGAGGATTGTCGGGCGTTGGCCCGGCGTGCCGCGGAGCGGGCGCTAGCGGCGGCGCAGATCAGCGGTCAGGAGATCGATCTGGTCGTGGTGGCGACGTGTACCCCCGATCACATCTTCCCGAGCACCGCATCCGGGCTGCAGCGCATCCTCGGGGTTCGCCCCGGCGCTCCGGCCTTCGATGTCTCTGCCGCCTGTTCCGGGTTCATCTACGCGCTCGGCATCGCCGATCAGTTCATTCGGGCGGGCAGCGCCCAGCGCGCCCTAGTGATCGGTGCGGAGACGATGACCCGCATCCTCGACTGGGAAGATCGCGGCACCTGCGTGCTCTTCGGTGATGGTGCCGGAGCGGCGGTGCTGGAGGCGACCGAGCAGGAGGAGGGCATCCTGGCGACCCGCCTGCACTCGGATGGGCGTTACGAGTCGCTGCTCTATGTGCCGTGGGGACCCGGGCAGGGGTTCCCGGCGCTGCAAGAGCGTGGCGGCTATATCCGCATGCGCGGCAACGAGGTCTTCAAGGTGGCGGTCAATACCCTGGCGCGCATCGCCGAAGAGAGCCTTGAGGCGGCCGGTGTCGAGCAGTCGGAGATCGATTGGCTGATCCCGCATCAGGCGAATGTCCGGATTATCCAGGCGACCGCAAAGCGGTTGAATTTGCCGATGAGTCGGGTCGTTCTGACCGTTGGCGAGCACGGCAATACCTCGGCGGCGTCGGTGCCGATTGCCCTCGATACGGCGGTACGCGACGGTCGGGTCCAGCGTGGCCAGTTGCTGTTGCTCGAGGCCTTCGGTGGTGGATTTACCTGGGGCTCGGCCCTGATTCGTTACTGAGTCGTCATTGAGTCGCTACTGATTCGCGGCCGTTTCACTACGGATCCTCTGCGGGTCAGCCACTAAAGGAACGGTTGCTATGACAGTCTCGAATGCACAATTGGCGTTTATCTTCCCCGGACAGGGCTCGCAAGCGGTCGGCATGATGCGCGACTGGAGCGACAACTCGACGGTGAGCGCGACCTTCGCCGAGGCATCGCAAGTGCTCGACTACGACCTATGGGCACTGGTCGAGGAGGGGCCGAGCGAGACGCTCGATCGCACCGACTGCACGCAGCCGGCGATCTTGACCGCAAGTGTAGCGTTGTGGCGGTTGTGGCGTGAACGCGCTGGAGTGCTGCCGCAGTGGCTGGCTGGACACAGCCTCGGCGAATACTCCGCCTTGGTGGCTGCAGAGGCGCTGGCGTTCACCGATGCCGTGGCGTTGGTGGCTGAACGTGGTCGCCTGATGCAAGAGGCCGTTGCCCCCGGTGAAGGGGCGATGGCGGCAGTGATCGGCCTTGAAGATGAGCAGGTGCGTGCCGTCTGCGCCGAGGCGGCAGCACAGCGGGGGCAAGTGGTGCAGGCGGTCAACTTTAACGCCCCGGGGCAGGTGGTGATCGCCGGTGAGCGGGAGGCCGTAGAGGGTGCCGGTGAGGCGGCCGAGCAGGCGGGCGCAAAGCGCATTCTGCCGCTCTCGGTCAGTGTCCCGTCGCACTGTACGCTGATGCAGCCGGCCGCTGAGCGGCTCGCCGAGCGCCTTGCCGCAATCGATATCCGGCAGCCATCAGAGTCGATGCGCGTGCTCCACAACGTCGATGTGCAGGTCAGTAGGACCCCCGAGGAGATCCGGCAGCGCCTGGTCGCTCAGTTGGCTCAGCCGGTGCGCTGGAGCGAGACCGTGCAGCAGATCGCCGCAGCGGGGGGAGAGGTCTTTGCCGAGTGTGGCCCCGGTAAGGTGCTTAGTGGTTTGACGCGCCGTATTGAGCGGCGTCTTGAGGCCGTGCCAATGGTCGAGCCGGACTCCTTCACGGCGCTGCTTGAGCGTGGCTAGTTTTTTGGCGAGTATGGGGCGGGGCGTGGCGATGGGCCGGGGCTGGTTTTGACTCTGCTACCGGATGGTTTTGCCGCGCTCTATGCTGAGTCTCTGCAACAGAAGGGGAGCGATGGTGGAGCAGCTGCAGCTGAGCGATGAGATTGCGCTGGTAACGGGCGCAAGTCGAGGGATCGGCCAGGCCATTCTGCGCACGCTGGGCGAGAGCGGGGCAACGGTCATCGGTACCGCGACCAGCCCACAGGGTGCCGAGCGAATCGCTGCCGACCTGCAGCAGGCGGGACTGCGTGGGACCGGTATGGTCCTCGATGTCACCGTTGCGGAGCAGGTGCAGGGGGTCGTTGGTGCTGTAACCGAGCAGTTCGGGGCGCCGACGATCCTCGTTAACAATGCCGGGATTACGCGCGATAACCTACTCATGCGGATGAGGGATGAGGAGTGGGATGCGATCCTCGATACCAACCTCTCCTCGGTCTATCGGCTCAGTAAGGCGTGTTTGCGCGGAATGAGTAAAGCGCGCCGTGGGCGGATCATCAACATTGGTTCGGTCGTTGGGGCGATGGGCAATGCTGGTCAAGCGAACTACGCCGCAGCTAAGGCGGGTGTGACCGGCTTCACACGGGCATTGGCGCGCGAACTCGGGGCGCGCGGGGTTACGGTCAATACCGTGGCTCCGGGCTTCATCGAGACGGACATGACCGCGGCGATGACCGAAGAGCAACGCCGTGCGCTGATTGCCAACGTGCCGTTGGTGCGGCTTGGAACGCCGGCCGATGTGGCTGCGGCGGTCCTCTTTTTGGCCTCGCCGGGGGCTGGTTACATCACTGGTGAGACGCTGCACGTCAATGGCGGCATGTATATGTCGTCGTAGCGATTTTCTGCCTTACTTCTTGTGATCAAAGAGTTAGACGAATAACAAAAGTTATGGCCGGGTTCTGGTGCTCGGCGTTCTGTTCCCCTACAATACGCGCCGCAGCCGGAAGACTGCGCCTAAAGAACATTTTCGGAGGACTGTCTACATGAGCAGCATCGAAGACCGCGTCAAAAAGATTGTCGTAGAGCAACTGGGGGTCAAGGAGGAAGAGGTAACCGGAGAGGCCTCTTTTGTGGACGATCTTGGCGCTGACTCGCTGGATACCGTAGAGCTGGTGATGGCGCTCGAGGAGGAGTTCGAGTGCGAAATCCCCGACGAAGAGGCAGAGAAGATCACGACTGTTCAGCAGGCGGTGGACTACATCAAGAAGCACTTGGAGGGTTGACCCTCCGTCCGGCTACAGTCTGAAGGCGCAGCGGAGCCGGTCCCCTTGGGGCCGGCTTCCGCACATTCGCGCCCCGGAGCGAGTCAATGGATGATCAAGCGGTTGTCGTAACAGGTTTGGGAATCGTCTCCCCAGTCGGCAATACCGTCCAGGAAACATGGGAAGCGATCACTGCCGGGCGCAGCGGGATTCGCCCGATCACCGAGTTTGATGTCTCGGCTTACAGCGTGCGCTTTGGGGGCACGATCGAGGACTTCGATATCGGTTGCTACCTCCCGGCGAAAGAGGCCCGCCGGATGGATCCCTTCATTCACTACGCCTTCGGCGCTTGTGCGCAGGCCCTCGAAGACAGCGGACTCGACCTCGAGCGGCTCGATCCTGAGCGCATTGGCCTGTCGGTAGGCTCTGGGATCGGTGGTATTCAGGGGATTGAGCAGGGGCATCAGGCCCTTATGGATGGCGGAGCGCGCAAGGTCTCGCCCTTCTTGGTGCCGAGCAGCGTCATCAACATGGCCGCCGGAAATCTGTCGATTCATTACGGCTTGCGTGGACCCAATCTCGCTACAGTGACTGCCTGTGCGGCTGGGACGCACAATATCGGTCTCTCAGCGCGCCTAATCGCGGCAGGCGATGCCGATGTCATGATTGCCGGTGGTGCTGAGAAGTGCATTACCCCGCTCGGGGTGGCCGGATTTGCCTCAGCACGGGCGCTTTCGCAGCGCAATGATGACCCTCAGGCGGCTAGCCGGCCGTGGGACGCTGAGCGTGACGGCTTTGTGCTCAGCGAGGGAGCCGCCTTGCTGGTGCTGGAGTCGTATGCGCACGCCCGCCGACGGGGCGCGCGAATCTATGCTGAACTCGCCGGTTTTGGCAACAGCGCCGATGCGCACCACATTACCCAGCCGCTGGAAAGCGGAGAGGGGGCGCAGCGGTGTATGGCGCGAGCACTGGCCGATGCGCGTATGAACGTTGAGCAAATCGACTATATCAATGCTCACGGCACCTCGACCCAGGTTGGCGATATCGCCGAGGCGACGGCAGTAAAGCGTCTGCTGGGTGAGGCGCAGGCAGCGCGCGTGCCGATGAGTTCGACGAAGTCGATGACCGGGCACTTGCTCGGGGCCGCCGGCGGGCTCGAGGCGGCGCTCAGTGTGCTGGCCCTGCATGAAGGGGTTATCCCGCCGACGATCAATTTAGAGCAGCTTGATGCCCGCTGCAGTGGCATCGATCCTGTGCCCGGCGAGGCTCGTTCGCAAAAGCTGCAGACGGTACTGAGCAATTCCTTTGGCTTTGGTGGGACGAACGCCTCGCTGCTTTTTAGGAGTCTTGGCTAGCCTTGCGCGATAAGCAGTTGGTCAACGGCCGGACCGGGTCGATCGTCGATCCAGGGGATCGTGGCCTGATCTACGGGGACGGCCTCTTTGAGACCGTTGCGGTGCGTCAGGGGCGGCTCTGTCTGTGGAACTACCACATGGACCGCCTGTTGGATGGCGCCCGCCGCATCGGTCTGCCGGAGCCGCCGCTGACGACGTTGCGCGAAGAGGCGCGCTATCTGGTGCGCGATGTCGGTGACGCGGTGCTCAAAATCCTCTACACGCGCGGGCCGAGCGAGCAGCGCGGCTATCTGCCACCGGTGCGGCCCCTGCCGACCCGGATCCTCTCACTCCAGGAGCCTTCCAACCACCCCGCCGAGCGGTGGCACGGTGTCCACATTCGCCTCTGCCAAGGCCGTTTCAGTCGGCAGCCAGCACTCGCCGGCATCAAGCACCTTAACCGCCTTGAGCAGGTCATGGCACGGAGCGAGTGGCGTGATCGCGAGACTGGTGAAGGCTTGATGCTCGATGATAACGGACTGGTCATTTCAGGGACGGCTACAAACGTCTTTGCCGTCCAGTCGGCTGCGCTTATTACCCCGCCGCTCGATCAGTGTGGGGTCGCTGGGGTAATGCGGCGCTGGGTACTGGAGTTGGCGCCACAGCTGGGATTGCGGATCGAGCAGCGTAGCCTTTACCCCGAAGAGCTAAGCGGGTTCGATGAGCTGTTCGTGACCAACAGTTTGATCGGTCTCTGGCCCGTGCGCAGTATCTCCGGTGATACGGTGGCGGTCGGCCCCGTGGCCCAGCAACTATTGACCCGGGTCGCCGCGGAGACGCTGGCGCCCGATGAGTGGATCGACGACTAGTGTCTTCCCGCGCGCTTCGTATCACCCTGGTTTTCGTCTCGGCAGTGGCCGTGCTGGTGCTGGCCGTTCCGGTCGTTGGCTATCTGTGGGTGGGGCAGCGTTTGGATGCGCCGCTACAGATGGCTCCCGAGGAGCAGCGCATCGTACAGATCGAGCCGGGTTCCTCCTTTAGAGGGGTGGTGAATCGGTTGGCGGCGGCAGGTTGGATTGACGAGCAGACGGTGTGGGCGCTGCGCCTCTATGCACGTGCAGGTGGCGAACTCACCCGGTTGCAGGCGGGCGAGTACGCGGTTGAAGAGTCGTTGCGGGTGCGTGATCTGCTCGACCGTATGCAGCGTGGGGAGGTCGTGAACCACCGCCTGACCGTCATTGAAGGGTGGACGGTTGCTGATCTGATCGGGGCGCTACGCCGCCACGATGCGATTCGCTTTACCCTGGAGGGGGTGGCTGAGTCGGACCTGCTCGCCGCTATCGGTATTGAGACGCCGGATTATCTCCACTCTGAGAGGCATCCTGAAGGCCTTTTCTACCCAACGACCTACCGGTTCCCCCGCGGAACGAGCGATCGGCAGCTGCTGCGGCAGGCCTATACTGAGATGCAGAGACGGTTGGCGGCGGTTTGGGCGCAGCGGCAAAGTGGTTTACCGCTCGACTCCCCCTACGAGGCGCTGATTCTTGCCTCGATCGTCGAACGCGAGGCCGCCTTGGCCGAAGAGCGCCCGCGCATCGCCGGAGTCTTCATTCGGCGACTGGAGAAGGGGATGCGGCTGCAGGCCGACCCGACGGTGGTCTACGGTCTCGGCGATGAGTTTGAGGGACGATTGCGTCGTGCCGATCTGCGCCGTGATACGCCGTACAACACCTATACGCGCCACGGTTTGCCGGTGACACCGATCGCTCTTCCAGGTTCCGCCTCGTTGCAGGCGGCGGTCGATCCGGCGCCCGGCGATGAGCTCTACTTCGTTGCGCGCGGCGATGGCTCGCACCACTTCTCCAAGACCCTCGAGGAGCACAATCGCGCAGTCCAGCGCTATATCCTCGGGCGGCAATAATTGGTCATTGACTTTTTCGGAGCGGCCTATTCGCCCGCGGCTGGCGAAACTTCAGATCGCGAGCCCGTCATACTGTTCGGTTAACGAGCATAGGAAGATGTTTCCATGGTTTTAGGAGCGGTGCGTGGTAGCGGCTGCCTCATCACCGTTGAGGGCATTGAGGGTGCGGGCAAGACGACCTGTCTGGAGGCGGTGGCCGAGGTCTTGGCTGTGAGTGGCGTTGCCGAGCCGCTTTTTACCCGCGAACCGGGTGGTACACCGCTCGGCGAGCGCCTGCGATCGGTCTTATTAGACCGCTCTTTTCGGGGGATGAGCGCCGATGCTGAGGCGCTGCTGCTGTTCGCTGCGCGCGCCGAACATCTCGCGCAGGTCATTCGCCCCGCGCTGCAAGCCGGTCGGTGGGTCGTCAGTGATCGTTTTACGGACGCCAGTTACGCCTATCAAGGCGGGGGGCGGGAGCTCGGTGAGGCGCGTATCGCTGCCCTGGAACGATGGCTCGAACCGGTCGTAGAGCCCGATTGGACACTGCTGCTCGACGTTGCACCGGACGTTGGCCGGCAGCGTATTGAGGGGCGTGGGGAGGCGCCGGATCGCTTCGAGCAGGAGCAGTCGAACTTCTTCGATAAGGTGCGCGCAGCCTACCTGCAGCGCGCAGCCGCCGAGCCGCAGCGCTTTATCGTCATCGATGCCGCTGCACCCGCCGCAGCGGTTGCCGAACAGGTGCGCACTCAGCTTCTTCAAGCGCTCCGCCTTCGTCAGCAGAGTGTGGGGGCGGGGGCCTCGTAATGATGCTCTCCCGGCCGCAGCGCAGTGAATTACCGCCGTGGCTTTTGCCGGTGCTCGATCGGCTGTTGGCGCTCTGCGATGAGGAGCGTCTGCACCACGCTTTGCTGCTGACCGGCGCCACCGGAGTGGGCAAGCGTCTACTCGCCTCCGCCCTGGTACGCGGGCTGCTGTGCCGCGCCGATCCGGGTGAGCGGCCGTGCGGCCACTGTCGTGACTGTCGCCTCAGTGTCGCTGGGAGCCATCCCGATATTCGCGAATTGACACCCAACCCTCTAGGGCTCACCGCGAGCGGTGCAAGCGAAAGCAGCAAAACGCGCAGCAAAAAAAAACAAACCGGGGAGCAGAGGCGGGGCGAAAGCTCAGAAACCCATGCTCAAGGGGCTAAAGGGTTGAGTGGCGGAAGCACTGCCGGTGCTAACGAGCACGGCGAAATCGTGATCGACGGTGTTCGCGAGCTGGTCGATTTTCTCCACCTGAGTGCGCAGCGCGGTGGCCATCGTGCGGCCTTGATTGTCCCTTGCGACCGGCTTAACCGGGCTGCGGCGAATGGACTGCTCAAGGTTCTGGAAGAGCCACCCGGCGGGACTTTCTTGGTGCTTGCCACGGACCGTCCCGCGCGCCTTCCGGCGACGATTCGAAGTCGTTGTGCTAGCTATACGGTGCCTCGCCCCGAGGCTGCGGCAGCGCAAGAGTGGCTCGCTGCGCGCTATCCGAAGACCAGCCGTGAGCGGTTGCAGCGGGCGTTGATTTTGGCAGCTGGCACGCCGTTGCGCGCCGAGGCGGTGATTGAGCAGCGGCAACTTGAGCGTTTCGAGGAGTTGCTTAGACAGCTGGAACGGTTGAGCGCCGGTGGTGATCCCGTGAAAGAGGCCGAGGCGTGGCAAGAGGAGCCGCGGCTGCTCGTCGATCTCTTGCTTCAGGTGATCGTCGAAGTGTTGCGTTATCGGCAGACCGGGCAGGGAAGCGATGGAGACCTTGATTTGTTGCCTGCGTCTTTGGTTACGCGACTGGCCCAGCAGATCACTCCGGAAAGAGGACACCAGCTGAGTGAGCGCTTGCTGCTGCATCGACGCCACCTTGAGCAGCCGCTGCAAGGACGCTTGAGCGCCGAGGCGATCTGGCTCGATTGGCTGAGCGCGGTCAAAAAGGAGACCCCTTGCAGGAGCCATTAATGGCGCTGGAAGTTCGGCGTAAAACCGCTGCTGCAGCGGTCTCAGCTCTGCCTGCCGTGTGATTGCGTATTGAGAACTAATCAGGGTGGTGCTAATGTTTGCACCCCTTTAGATAGGGACATATTTTGAATTACGACCACAAACCATACCTACATACTCTTAGGAATACCCAATGGCACAACACTGGCTAAAAACCATTTGGATCATACTCGTACCCTCTATCGGATTCGCCGCTAACGAGACACACTCTCCACCGACCCGGTTAGAGCCTGTCGTTATTACCAGCAGTCCTTCGAGCGCAGCCGACAGGGAATCGGTCCAGAGCGTAAGCGTGATCAGTAGGAGTGATATCGAATCGGTGCCGGCAGCGACGCTAGCCGATCTGCTCTCCACTGTTGCAGGTGTCGATGTACGTCGGCGGGGCGGTGCCGGTGTCCAGGCCGATATCGGTATACGCGGAACTGCCTATGAACAGACCTTGGTGCTGCTCAACGGTATCCCGCTTAGGGATCCACAAACCGGCCACCACGATCTTAACCTTCCGTTACCGCTTGAGCAGATAGAGCGCATCGAGATCGTCCGTGGTCCCGGTGGCATCCAACATGGAGGACACGCCACTGGGGGGCTGATCAACGTGATTACGCGCGAACCGGATGGCGGTGAACACGGCTTCACTATTCGTGGCGGTAGCTTCGCCACGCGGGGGTTGCACGCGCATACCGGGTATGGCGATGGGCGCAGTGGACATCTGCTCTCGGGAAGTATCGAGGTCAGCGACGGCCATCTCTCCGGATCACGCGCCGATAGTGATCTGAGGCAGATGAGCTACACGGGTTATGCACACCTGGATGCCGGATCGCTAAGCTGGGGAGTCGGTGCAGAGGAGCGCGCCTTTGGGGCTTGGAAGTTTTACACGGCCGACTTTCCAGAGCAGCGCGAGAAGACCGCCTCGCGGCTCGCCTATCTGAGCGGTCGCAGCGAAATCGGCGAGTGGTCGATTGCACCGCGGATCTTTTGGCGCGGGCACGAAGACTGGTTTAGCACACAAGTCGGCGATGACGAACACATTAACGAACACGAGACCGATGTACGAGGTGTGCAATTGGCCAGCGAGCGCAGCATTGGGAGTGACGAAACCGCTCATGTAGCGCTTGGCGTCGGGGTGATCGGCGAGCGAATTGAATCGAGTGCGCTTGATGATCATCGACGTCAGGAATCGACCGCATGGATCGCTCATCGCCAAGCCCTTTGGAGTGGTCGCGGCGTGTTTGAGGCTGGACTTAACGGTGTACGTTTCAGCGATTACGGCAACGAGTGGCTGCCTTCGTTCGGCTTTGGCTATCGCTTTTCAGAGCGCTGGCGCGCCTCTTTCTCGTCGGCGCGCTCTGTGCGGGTGGCGTCGTGGACCGAGCAACATTTGTCGACGTCGGGGAATGTCGGCAACCCGGAGCTCGCGCCGGAGCGTTCTGATCTTCATGAGGTTGCTCTGCATTTCACAACGGGTGACCATCGGCTAACCGGCGCACTCTTCGAGCGCCGCACCGACGATTTGATCGACTGGGGGCGTGACCCCGGCAGCGTCGAGTGGAAAGCGGACAACTTCGATGGTCATCGCACCCGCGGAGGTGAGATCGAGTGGCGCTGGCAGCCCGCCGATGGAGCGGTGATACGCTCGCTGGGTGTCGCTTGGACTGGCATTGAGACGCGCCTGGATGAAGAGGGCATGGAGATCAAGTACGCACTCGACTATCCGCGCCAAACACTCGTACTGAACGGTCTCTTCGATCTGGCTGCGGCTGGTGAGCTTTCGGTCCAGGCGAGGGGTGTCGACCGCACCTCAAGCGGTCGCGCTGCCCTTATCAGCGCACGTCTGCAGCGTCAGTTTGCGGCGGTAGCACTCTTCGTCGAGGGGACTAATCTACTCGACGAAGAGGTGATTGAGGCCGGTTTTGCCCCACAACCGGGGCGGGCCCTCTTCGTGGGGCTAAGTTGGCGCGCCCGGTAGTCGATGCCGTGGCGGCATGGAGCGCCTATCGCCGAGCCGGACTGGCACGACTGGACTGGCACGACTGGACTGGCACGACTGTGATTGGCACGACTGGACTGGCAATTGATTGCGCTTCGTCAGATACTGGGGGCGCGGAGCGGTGATTCCTGGACGCTGTGCTCGGATAACGTGCTCATGCAGAACGGGATCGCTGGTGTGGAGCGCGCTGCCAAGTGGCCGTCTGCCGAGCGCAGCGTCCTGGGGTCTCGAGGAGGTGAATATGCGGAGACAGACCAAGGTGCTCACGGCGACGACCGCTGTCGCCTTGTCGGTCGCTCTGTCGATCGCTTCTTTTGGGGTTGCTGCCGATGAACGCAGCCAGTCCTACCCGTTCTGGAGCTACGATATCGGGGTTGGGAGCGGCTACTCCAGCGCCGAAGGCTCTTTTGCCGAAGGCCAAGCCGCCCTGAATACCCACTTTACCTCCTGGCTGAACTGGAGAAATGCTGGGTTCTACCGCAGTTACTCCGACAGGGACAATTTCTACGGGCTCGATACATCGTTGCTCGCTGGCGGCGGCACGCGTCTCAACGATCAGGTCGGGATTGCCTTCGAGGCGGGCGGAGGTTATCGCTTTACCAGTGTCCGCGAACACGCCCCATTCGCTGAGGCCGCGCTGCGCGGTAGCGTTGGCGATGTGCGGGTCCGGGCGAATGTAAAGTATCTCTTCTACGAGGCCGTAGGAGACGAGCGTGAGAACGAGGTCATTTTCAGTGTAAGCGTCTCGGGCCGAACAGCTGGGCGGTTCTGACCAACCAATCTGTCCCTATAGATAGGATCTATCCATGTCGATCCGGCGCCATCCGCAGTTTCCTCAAGAGCCTGACCGCGTCTATCTCAACCACGCCGGGGTCGGCCCGTGGCCGTTGCGGGCTGGCGAGGCCGTACAGCGCTTTGCCTCCGAGTGTGTCACACGTGGGTCCGCTGACTATCCGGCGTGGTTGGAGGTCGAGGCGCGTCTGCGACAGCGCTTAGCACGCCTCTTCGGTGGTGTGGCGAGTACCGATATCGCCCTTGTTCCCAACACCTCTGCCGGGTTATCGCTGCTCGCCTATGGATTGCCGTGGCAGCCGGGTGACGAAATCGTCATTAACGATCAGGAGTTCCCTTCCAATCGCTGGGTTTGGGAGTCGTTGGCACCGCGTTTTGGCGTCACCATCCGCCGTGTCTGCCTTGATGACGGTCCCACCCCGGAGGATGCCCTGATCGCCGCGCTGAGTGCGCGCACTCGCCTGCTGCCCGTCAGCAGCGTTCAGTACGGCACTGGTTTGCGGATGGATCTGGAACGACTCGGTGCCGCCTGCCGTGAGCGCGGGGTGCTCTTGTGTGTCGACGCCATTCAAAGCCTCGGTGCACTCCGCTTCGCTATTGATGCCGACTGTGTGGTGGCCGATGGCCATAAGTGGATGCTCGGCCCCGAGGGTCTAGGTGCCCTCTACCTGCGCCCGGAATTGCGTGAACGTCTGCAGCTCAATCAGTTCGGTTGGCACATGGTCGAATCGCTCGGTGACTTTAGCGCCGCAGCTTGGCAGCCAGCGGCGAGTGCGCGCCGATTCGAGCCTGGCAGCCCCAATCTACTCGCCGCCCACGCCCTAGAGGCGAGCTTAGCAGTGCTTGAAGAGAGCGGCCCGTGTGAGGTCGAAGAGGCCGTACTCAAACACGCCCGCTGGAACATGGAGGCAGCCCGCCGCCGCGGCTACCCGCTCGTGACCCCGCAGCGGGAGGACCGTCATGCCGGGATCGTCACTTTTCAAGTACCGTTGCACGACCCGTTAAAGCTGCTCGATGCCCTGCGGCGAGCGGGGGTTGCTTGCGCCGAGCGATGCGGTGGTATCCGTTTCTCCGCGCACTTCTATCACGCTGAGGAGGAGTTAGAGCTGGCTTGGGCGTTGCTAGATGAGTGCATTGGCGCTGCTTCTTAAGCGTACCTTGCGCGAGCCACTACAAACAGTGCATGTGCTGATCCTCCGAGATCGCGTACGATGACGGTATACTCTAGGGGCCACCCCCTCCCAGGACGGCATGGGTGAGTACAATGACCGACATCTCCGAAAGCGCAGCCTCTTGAATCAGATCAGGGAATTTTACAACCTCCTGCAGCACTCGTTCAGGAACCTGCTGCCCATCATCATCGTGGTGGCCGTCTTTCAGTTTGCCATCATCCGGCAGGTCCCCGACGGTTGGCTGCCGATGGCCGTCGGCCTGCTGGTGGTGGTGGTGGGCGTGGCCCTCTTTCTCCAGGGGCTGGAGATGGGGATCTTCCCCATCGGCAAGAACCTCTCCAACGAGTTTGCCAAGAAGGGGTCGCTCTTCTGGCTGATGATCTTCGGGTTCTGCTTGGGCTTTTCGGCGGTGATCGCCGAGCCGGCGCTGATCGCGGTCGCCGGTCAGGCCGAGATGATCAGCGGCGGCGAGATCAGTGCTCTAGTACTGCGCTTGCTCGTCGCGCTTTCCGTAGGTGCGGTGGTGGCCTTGGGGATCGTGCGCATCGTCCTGGGGCACAGTCTGCACTGGTACATGATCATCGGCTACCTGCTGGTGGTCACGGTGACCTTCTTTGCGCCGGAGGAGATCGTCGGGCTGGCCTACGACTCCGGCGGTGTGACCACGAACATTGTCACCGTTCCCCTGATCGCTGCCCTGGGTATCGGCTTGGCCATCTCGATTCGCGGACGCAACGCCTTGACCCACGGGTTTGGCCTGGTGGGCTTGGCGGTGATGGTGCCGATGATCGCTGTACAGCTCTATGGGATCTTGGTCTACTCCCTGGGGGATCCGGAGATGGTCCGCGGGGCAGCGCCGTTGGCCGAGGCCGCAGAGGACGAGGCGCTGAGAGAAGTAGGCGGCAGCGTACTGCTCGGCATGCTCACCGATCTGCTGGTGATGTTCCGTGATGTCCTGCCCATCATTGCAGTGGTGGTGCTCTTCCAGTACCTGGTGATTCGCCGAGGCATCGCCCACGTCCATAAGGTAGTCGCCGGTTTCGTGCTGGTGATCTTCGGCCTCTACGCCTTTGTCGTGGGGCTGAAGCTGGGTCTCTTCCCCATCGGCCGCAGCATGGCAGAGCAGCTGATTACCCTGGACGGGTTTCTGTTTGTCTACTTGTTTGCCTTCAGTATCGGATTTGCCACCACCATGGCCGAGCCCGCCCTCATCGCCATCGGTCAGAAGGCGCAGGAGGCCGGCAAGGGGAAGCTCAACGGCAACACCATCCGCCTGCTCGTCGCTATCGGGGTCGCTGTGGGCATCACCTTGGGTGTACACCGGATCATCGCTGGAGACTCGATCCATTACTACATCATGGGGGGGTATGCGGTGGTGATACTGCTGACTTGGTTGTCGCCTCGCTACATCGTCGCGTTGGCTTACGATCTTGGTGGGGTGACGACCTCCGAGGTGACGGTGCCCCTGGTCACTGCCTTGGGCATCGGCCTGGCTACCCATATCGAGGACCGCAATGTTCTTATCGATGGTTTTGGTCTCATCGCTTTCGCATCGATCTTCCCGATTATCAGTGTGATGCTCTATGCTATCGCCGTTGAACTCGTCAATCGCTGGAGGCAGCAACCATGAAGTTTGCCGTGCTTGTGGCCATCCTGGCCGACGAATTGGAAGAGAAGGCCATTGATGTGGCGCGCAAGACCGGGGCGGGAGGCGTAACGATCCTGGATGCTCGGGGCATCGGCGGCGAGGAGAAAAAGACCTTCTTTGGTTTGACCTATGAAGGCAGTCAGTCGGTATTGATCTTCGTGCTCGAAAAAAAACTCTCCCTTGCTGTGATGAAGGCACTGCGCGATGAGCTGGATTTGAAATCCCACTCCAAGGGAGTGGTCTTTACGATGCCTCTTGAACACATCGCTGGGATCGATCTGGGGCAGGTGGCACGCTTTGAGGAGCGGATTAAGGACGAACTGTAGTATAGGCTATTGAACAATAGGCAGTTGGAAATCGCGCCGAGATCATTGATCTCTTCACACCATACAGAGGTTATCCATGCTGGTTAAAGATCTCATGGTCACGAATGTGGCGACGATCTCCCCCCTCGCCACCATCCGTGCCGCTATGCGCGAGATGAAGCGCCATAGAGTGAAGTCGTTGGTGGTGGAGAAGCGAAACACCCACGACGCCTTCGGCATCATCACTTACACGAATATCCTTCGCACCATCGTTGCGGAGGAGGGGGACATTGACCTGATCAATGTCTACGACATTTGTTCTAAGCCGGTTATCACCGTCCCGGCAGAGATGGATCTGAAGCACGTAGCACGGCTAATGGTCTTGCAGAGCATTCGCCGCATCGTGGTGCTGAACGACAACGAGCTCGCGGGCCTAATCACTATGAACGACATCGTCTCCGCGATCGTAGAGATGTCGGAGTCGTAAACGATCGCCGCCGTGAGAAAGCGATCCTCTTCACGCCATCTCGCGAGCCGGGTCATGGGCGTTGTGTACCTTTTGGTCTGCTAGCCAGTGCTCTGCAGTCCAGCGCTGAGTCCGGCGATCTTGACATCCTCCCCGGCCTGAAGGCCGGAGATTCCTACGGCGCTCAGTTCGCTGATGCGATTTGAGTCGCTTCGGTGGGTTCCTGCTTCATCGGGGCTGCCGTGCCTACACCGAGGTGTGGGCGCGGCCTTACATCCCCTCCACAGGCCATGACGGCATGCCCTGCCGCCAATACATTGTTGGCTGCATTCACATCGGCATGAGCCGTGTGACCGCAGGCAACACATTTGAATCGGGCCTGGGTCTTGCGGTTGGCCTTGTCCACATGGCCACAAGCCGGACACATCCGGCTGGTGTTGCGTGGGTTCACCGCAATAACCATTCCACCGCGCCATGCCTGCTTGTATTCAAGCTGACGTCGGAACTCAAACCATCCCTGATCCAGGATGGATCGGTTCAGGCTCGATTTGGCCCGGACATTTCGCCCCGGCAGATGGACCGTGCCTGCAGCCGAACTGGACATATTCCGTACCTGCAAGTCCTCGATCACCACGACTGCGTGGTTTTGGCTGATCGCGGTCGAGGTCTTGTGCAGGAAGTCGCGGCGGGCATGGCCGATGCGGGTGTGAATGCGCTGGATACGGGCTTTGGCCTTTTTCCAGTTGTTGCTGAATTTGACCTTGCGGCTCATCGCCCGCTGAGCCCGTGCCAGTTGCCGCTGGCGCTTTTTCAGGGCACTGGCCGGGGCAATGATCTCTCCGCTGGAGAGGGCGGCGAAACAGGCCACCCCCATATCCATGCCGACGATGCTGCGAGCCGGGTGGCGGGGATCTTCGATCTCCTGTCGCGTCTGAATGGATACATGCCAGCGCCCGCCCGAGAGGGCGACGGTGACATTGCGCACCTCGCCCACCACCTTGCGGCTGTTGCGATAACGCACCCAGCCCAGCTTGGGCAGGAAAATACGGCTGTTGCCTTGGTCGAGTTTGATCTGTTTCGGATCGGGGTAGCGGAAGCTGTCGGACTGGCCTTTCTTCTTGAAGCGCGGGAAGTCCGCACGCTTGGCGAAGAAATTCGCGTAGGCGCGCTCCAGGTCCTTGAGCGTCTGTTGAAGCGGGTGCGTCGGCGCATCGGCCAGCCACGGCGTTTCCGGCCCTTTGCGCCACTCGGTGAGCAGCTTGCACAGTCCGGCATAGCCAAGCTTCTTCTCGCCTTGCTCGTAACGCTCCTTCTGCAACGCCAACGCCTTGTTGAACACGAACCGGCACGAGCCAGCGAAACGGCGCATTTGCCGTTCCTGCTGGCCGTCGGGGCGTAGCTCAAACTTGAAGGCTTGGAGTTGTTGCATGCAGAGATTATAGTTTGGCCTATGAGCAACGACAATGATATTCGACACGGTCGACACTGCGTTTTCAAGATGCACGTCCATTTGGTCTTTGTGGCGAAATATCGCCGCAGGGTCTTCGATGCCGACGCAATCAACCGGCTGCGCACGATCTTCGCCAAGGTCTGCACCGACTTCGAGGCACAACTGATCGAGATGGACGGCGAGGACGATCATGTGCATCTGCTGGTGGAGTATCCGCCCAAGGTGGCCGTCTCGAACCTCGTGAACAGCCTCAAGGGCGTCTCCAGCCGTCTGCTTCGCAAGAAGCGCCCGGACATCGAGAAACGCTACTGGAAGGGCGTGCTGTGGTCGCCGTCCTACTTCGCATCCTCCTGCGGCGGCGCGCCGATCTCCATCGTGCGCCAGTACATCGAGCAGCAGCAGACACCTCATTGAAACCCAAGGACGGCTTCGCCGTCCGCGCTATCCTTCCCCGCCCTGAACGGCGGGGCTTGTCGCGCGCTGGGTCAACCGGCCTGGGCAGTGCTCTAGGTC
Organism: Halorhodospira abdelmalekii; assembly: GCF_016583625.1. Lineage (GTDB taxonomy): Bacteria > Pseudomonadota > Gammaproteobacteria > Nitrococcales > Halorhodospiraceae > Halorhodospira > Halorhodospira abdelmalekii. The sequence goes on from NZ_NRRN01000014.1 coordinate 47,071, forward strand.
GGTCTTTTGTTCGGCGCGACAGAGGCATCTGCGGAAAACACGGGCACCGGGACGTCATCTCTCGCCCGTGGCGATCCGCCGCCTTGAGGAGTGTGCCGGAACATGCCAGCCTCCGGTCTGGCGGCAGTGACGTGCTCAAATCCCCCCGGCATTAGCTGGCGCCACGGGTGTTTGCGTCCATGGTGAGAGGATGCAGGGTCGTTGGTGCGCCCCTCCATGTGGCGGCTCTTTCAGCTCGCGAACAGAACCCGCGTGAGGTCCGTCATGCGCGCTGTTTTAGTCTCTTGCTCTTGCTTCAATGCGGCGTGGTCGCTTGTCCCCCGAGCGAGATGGCTCGTCCAATATAGATACGGTGAGCAGCCCTTCGCCTTCCTTGGAAGCGGGGCTGGGAGGCTCGGCTGTGCGCAGTCTGTTATCGCTGCTTGGCTCATCGTATTCAGTGTTTAGGGCCTCGTAATAAGTTCGAGCCGCAAATTTGATATCCAGCAGGAGCGGGTACAGACCGAATTTTCGGGGCTCCCTTGTGTTCAAAACATCCGGTAGAAGAGCACGCCAGCTTGGTCGTTTCAGTAGCAGCTTATTGCACCGGGACTGCCACAATAAACAGGAGGTGCCTGAGATGGGCAGGATTGCGATGTCACACAGCACTCTACGCGGCAAAATTACTGCCTGGAAAGCTCCGCCGTCAGTCTCTGTTTCGGACTTAAATTTTTTTCGCCCTACTTTAGGCGGGCGTGTTAGAAAAGCATCATCCCTGTTTGTCTTCTTGATGATTGCTCTTGGTATCAGCGGTTGTTTCGATAATAGCGATGATATAGATATTTCCGTTTCCGATACGACCACCCCGGAGATAGATGAAGCTCAGACGGATGAAGTTCAAATGACGTTCGACTCGTTCGATCACGATTCCGGAGTGATTGAGCTGACGGGTCAAAATGAGGCGTCTATAGAAAGTGAGCAACTCCGCGAAAACTTGACAGTGCAGTTTCAGACAGAGGAGGAAGATCCTCTGACTGGAATGGTTGTGCACTGGCGAGCCGCCAGAGGGGTGCTTGAAATAATAGCTTATGATCCCTCTGAAGAGTATGCGCCAGTCTATTATCGCGGCGATCCAGCGCTGGATGGCGAGGGTTCCTCCCAAATCCAGAGAATGGATACTGGCTCAGCGACAGTTGAGCCCCAGGCTGTCTTTGTCACTGCAGCGTTACTTACGTTTACAGCCGTAACTGTCGGGGCGGCTCAAATTGATTATGCCATCAATACATACAGAATGGAGCGAGTAAGGTTAGAAAATTATGCGATCGTCTCTGATAGGTCTACCATTATTAAAGCAAGCATCAGCGATGTCATGGATTTTGTCGATGCTTCGTATCAGGCCCAGGGGGCTATTGTTAAAGTAGGAATTGGGATGGCTACAGGGAGCCCAAGTTTTGCTAGTTTTGCACTGGGGGCGACAGGAAGTAATGCGGTGGATGTGGTCGTTGATGCCATTTCAGAGCATAATCAAGAGAGGGTATACAGTGATTCCGGAGCTGTAACAGGGGATACGAGGGTTTGGGCTAGTGTTGAGGGTTGGGACACGAGGAGTCCATTCGATGTGACAATAACAGTGTTTCCTGTCGGTTACGAAGATCACTATGAGCCTAATGATTCGCTCGATGAGGCGGTGCGCCTGCGTAGCCGGAGTGAGGGCCCCTTGTTTGTCGGCGATAATAATCCGGATTATTACCGGGTCTATCTCAATGAGGGCAATGCTTGGGACGCAAAAATCCGCTTTAATCACGCCAGAAGTAACCTGAACCTCACACTATACGGGCCAGACGGAGAGGAGCTTGATCACTCCAACCGATCTGATAGAGATGATGGCTCCGAGTATGTGTCGATTGAGTCGGCAGCAGAGCCTGGTTGGTATGCGGTTGGTGTCGAAAAGGATGGTGGAGATTGGTCCTCTGCGGCATACAATCTGGAAGCTGCCTCAGTCGGTGGCACTCCCGGCAGCACCGACGGCGCGGATGAGTATCGCTTTGTGTTGGAGTGGGGCCAGGATCCTAGGGATCTCGATGCCCATCTATTGACACCACGCATAGATGAACCTCCTGTCGTTGGAGAGGAGCACCACCTGTACTTCGGAACTCGTCGGACGTATGACCTTAGCAGTCCACCTTACATCCACCTGGATACGGACGAAGTATCCGGGTTTGGCCCAGAGACCATAACGATTGGACAGCTCTACGACGGAACCTACACGTATAGCGTGCACAAATTTGCGGGTTCGGGAACTTTGGCCGGATCAGGCGCCAGTGTCAGCGTCTACGACCGCCACGGCCTAATCCGTGATGTGACCATTGATGATGATGGGAGTGCTGATCGGTGGTGGCACGTATTCGAGATCGATGGCGAGGACAGAAGGTTACGATTGGTGGATGAAATCTCCAACACCCATATCACCGACCGCTGAAGGAGTACCTGCACTAATCTTGGAGTGATGGTGTGGGTCATATTTAGGACACGTTAGAGGAGTGTATGGATAGGTTAGCCGCCGCTATGGCAGCCCGGTTTGCTCCTTAAAGAGAGGGAGGCTTGCCGTGGCGGTGGCTAAGGCTGATCGGTTGCTTGTGACCCGTTCGCCGAATTGGGTTGTTGTGCGTTGATGCCCTTCATGCGGTGTGACCCAAGCAAAGCTAACCAGCGGGCTTTACGTTTTTTTTGTTGGAGGAAATAATGTTTTCTGGTCTCCGTGATGATTCAGTTTCTGTTTTTCCTGATCGTTTGAATCTCTCTTCACCTGCCTGCCGCAGTTTTTTATACATATCGGCCGGTACGCTGGGCGTCTTCCTATCAGCTTCTGCCTGGGCTGATCAGTGTACGGATGCACAAGTGGCAAGGATGATTATGAACGACATCCCGGAAGAGGTCATCAGCAATACATGCGGTATCGATAATGTGCATTTATCAATGGATGATGACCAGCTTTTTGATGACGCTCCTGAAGAGGCAGCAGAAGAACTGGACGCAGACGACCTGGGAACAGCCGACAAGAATGCCGGTGCGGTTGCCGAGGAAGGCGACGCGACAGAGGAGCAAGTATCTGGAAGTGGCGCGAGCAGCGAGGCCAGTGGTAGTCTTGCTGCAGCTAAGAGTGGTCGCATCTATGCTGGTGTTAGCTACGGAAAGGCCTCATTTGAGATTGATGAGGACCTAACCGGAGAGTACCCGGGAGATGACAACTTATCAGTGGACAACGAGTGGGATTTTGATTACCTAAAAGGACGCTTAGGTTATTCTTTCCATCCACGGTTCGCTATCGAGGGCCGCATTGGTATCGGCCTTTCGGACGACAGCAACTCTGACACTGTTTCATGGACAATCGATGAGCCTTTTCTGGATATGCGCCTTGAAAGCGAATTTGAGGCAGAAATCACCGTAGAACCGACTACTCTTTTCGGTCTCTACCTCGTGGCTGATGTCATCCAGTGGGATTCTTTTTCATTTTACGTGCTAGGAGGGTTGACACGAACAGAGTTTGATCTTGAATACTATGAAAGAGAAGAGGAGGAAGAGTACAACCAAGCTGGCGAGCTATTAGGAGTTGATGGTCATGAAGGAACACTTACCGATACCTTCGACAACACGAGCTTATCGTACGGCGTGGGTGCAAATTATTTTTTAAATGAAAACATAGCATTACATGCCGAGTGGGTATGGTATGATCGCGATGCTGAATTCTCTTTCTTAGGTGAGGATCTAGACTATGACGTAGAAATGTTGAGCGCTGGAGTTGCTTATTACTTTGATTAGTAAAGGGAGGCGTTTACCTCTAAGGTCGAGCCGATTGAATCAGCGTCTTTATAGGCGGCTAGATCAAGACGTAGAGCAAGCGCACTGAGGTGCGAACGCCGGAGAACGGACAGCGAAAGAAGAGGTAGTGATCGGCATCGCCGTTGCTGTGCCCAAAAGCGTTCGGAGGGGTGCTCAACGGACGCCGCTGTGGCGTTCTGGTTGACACTCAGGGCCTTCCTCTCCACAGGCTTCACATCCGGCGGAACTCGCCGTAGGCGCTGCCACTATGTGGAACCGGATTGACATGCCTGTCGAGCAGGCAACACCATCAGCGCAAGCGCATTATATCCAAATGCTGACCTGATCACTATCGGCATTAGCTTAACAAAATGGAGATATATAAATAGATATGAGAAGATTTAGACTGAACTGCTCAAACCCTATCTAACCAAAGGTCACTGTTCGCGATGAGAATATGGGTCGATGCCGATGCTTGTCCAGGTGCCGTCAAGGAGATCCTGTTCCGTGCTGCCGAACGCACCCGGATCGAATTGACGCTGGTGGCCAACCACGCCATGCGAGTGCCGCCGTCGCCCTTCGTGCGCTTCATGCAGGTTGCTTCAGGGTTTGATGCGGCCGACCATGAGATCGTTCGTCGGGTGGCGGCCGGAGATCTTGTGATCACCGCTGACATCCCTTTGGCAGCTGAGGTGATCGAAGCCGGTGCGCAGGCGCTCAACCCGCGTGGCGAACTCTATAGCCCCGAAACGATCCGGGAGCGACTCAATATGCGTGACTTTATGGATACGTTGCGTGCTAGCGGTATCGAGACTGGCGGTCCGCCGGCACTCAGCGCTCGTGATCGGCAGAACTTCGCCAACGCGCTCGATCGCATCTTGGCTCAGAATGCCCAGTGATCGCTTGATTCTTCCGCATGTGTTAACCGCCCACACGGTTGCGGCCGGCCACTTTCGCCCGGTAGAGCGCCTCGTCAGCCTGCTGGAGCAGTAGGGCCGGAGACGGGGTGTTGAGATCGATGGTCGCGATGCCGAGGCTGATGCTAACTACCGGACCGGTGCTCGAGTATTCGTGATCGATGGCCAGTGCCTCGACCGCCGCGCGCAGTTGTTCGGCGACCACGCGAGCACCCGCAGCATCCGTAGCGGGCAAGAGCGCGACGAACTCCTCGCCGCCGTAGCGGCAAACGCGATCGCCAGGCCGCAACAGGGCGCCGGAGAGCGCTCTGGCCACCTTCTGTAGGCAGAGATCACCGGCACCGTGACCGTAGTGGTCGTTGAACAGCTTGAAGTGATCGATATCGAGCATCACCAGCGACAGCGGGCTACCTTCGCGGACGCTTCTTCTGACCTCCGACTGCACTTGCTCATCGAAGTAGCGCCGGTTGGGGATGCCGGTCAGACCGTCGAGCAGGGCGTACTGCTCTAGGAGATCGGTTTTGCGCTTGAGACTCATGTGGGTGCGGACGCGGGCGCGGACGATCGCCGGGTTAAACGGCTTGGCGATATAGTCGACTGCGCCGAGGTTAAGGCCGTGCTCTTCATCACTAGCCGCATCAAGGGCAGTAACGAAGATGATCGCAATGCCGGTGGTGGCAGGATCCTCTTTGAGACGGCGGCAAATCTCGTAGCCGTCGATGTCCGGCATTTGGATATCGAGCAGGATTAGGTCGGGCGGCGGCTGGCTAGCATTCTGAACCATAGCGAGGGCTTTCTTACCACTATTGGCTATCTGGATGCGGTACTCGCCCTTGAGCAAGGCACCTAGGGCCTGAATGTTGGCTGGTTCGTCGTCGACCACAAGAATAGTGGCCTTGCCGCTTGTGTTATCCATGGTTTTTCTCAGTTGTCCTGGCTATGGCTGTTCTGGTTGCCGTCTTGCAGAAGCTGTTCGAGGCTCTGCAGCGCCTGATCGAAGTCCATCCGTTCGACTTGTGCCCTCAGGAGATCAGATTCCAGATTGCGGCTACGTAGGTAGCCGATGGCTGCGCGGAGAGTTGAGTCCTCAATCCACTCACTGGCCTCTAGTTGCCGACGCAGCGTCTCGACTGCCTCCAATGAGCCACCTTGATCAGCCGCTTCTCCTTCGTCCGCTTCTTCTTCGTCAGGTACGAAAGTGCTAAGCGTTTGGTGGGCCTCTGCAAGGGCGTGCTCTAGTGCATCGATAGTGTCCGCGGTAACCGGCTGATCACGCTTTAGCGCCGCATCGATTTTCTCGGCCAGCTGCTGCAAAGTTGTTGCCGCTAGGGTACCGGCAACGCCCTTAAGCGAGTGCGCAATACGGCGTGCCTCTTCGTCGCGCCCGGCGCGCAGGTGTTCAACCAGTGGGGCGTAGTCGCTCTCTAGGCTGTCTCGGAAGCGCCGCAGCAGGCGGGTGTAAACGGCATTGTCGCCGCTGAGCTGACGACGACCACGGGTCAGATCGAAGCCGGCTAACTTGGCGGGCAGAGTCGCTGCGGCCGGCTTTTCGGTCGGCTCCGCAGCAACCGTTGCTCCGGTTGTTGCGGAGTCGGTTACTGTAAGATGAGCTGCCAGTGTGGCGTAGAGTTCTTCGCTCTCAATCGGTTTGCCCAAATGGGCGTCGACGCCGGCCTCGAAGGCACGTCGACGATCGTCGTCCATCACAGCGGCCGACAGCGCGATAATGGGACCACCATAGCCCTCCGCTCGCAGCGTCCGGGTGGCCTCGAAGCCGTCCATAACGGGCATCTGCAGGTCCATGAGGATCAGGCCCGGGGACTCGGCACGCACCGCCTCAATTGCCTCGACACCGTTCGCGGCTAGGCGTAAGGTCGCGCCAGTCTGCTCTAGCAGCAACTGGGCCACCTCTTGGTTGATTGCGTTATCCTCGACCAGAAGCAGCCGCTGGCCACTCAAGTCCGGCACCTGAACCGCGGGTAAAGAGCGATCCACAGTCGAACCACCCTCAGCGTGGACTAGGGCATCGTAAAGCGCAGAGGCGGTTAGCGGCTTGGCTAGGTAGCCGGTAATCAGCGACTCAGGCATATCGAGCTCTTCTCGGGCGTAGGCGCTGACCATCAGGATGGGCGATCGGGTCTGGGTTAACTCACCACTCCGATGGAGTCGCTCAATCGCCTCGCAGGTTTCGCCCCCATCCATGCCGCCAGGCATCATCCAGTCGAGCAGGATGAAGTCGAACGGCTCGCCGCGTCGTTCAGCGGCAATGATTCGTTCAATCGCTGTCTCGCCACTGGCCGCCTCCTCGGTGATGTAGTGGCAGTGATGGAGCAGTTCTCGCGTGATTTGGCGTGCGCTCGCCTGGTCATCGACGATCAACACTCGACGCCCTTGAGTATCGGGGCAGGTGATGGCCTCTCCATGATTGGGACCGAGGGGGAGGAGCAAGGTGAAGCTGAAAGTGCTGCCTTTGCCGAGGGTGGTCTCCACATCTAGCCTCCCCCCCATCTTCTCTACCAGCCGTCGGCTGATCACCAACCCAAGGCCGGTGCCGCCGTACTGGCGAGTGGTGGAGGTATCGGCCTGGCTAAAGGGGCGAAACAAGCGGGCGAGCTGCTCTTCGCTCATGCCGATGCCGGTGTCGCGGATGTGAAAGCGCAGCGTAGCCCGTTCATTGGACCGGTCATCGCCATGGGTATCGACATGGGTATCGGCTGGCGGTGCAATCTCGCGGATGCCAAACTCCACGGTTCCACCGTTACCGGTAAACTTGATGGCGTTACTGAGCAAATTGCCGAGCACCTGAGCGAGGCGCAGAGAGTCGCCGATTAGGGTCCGTGGTAGATTAGGCGGAATATCGTAGAGAAGCTCTAGCCCCTTAAAGTGGGCCTTTTCGCCGAATAAAGTCGCCATCTGTTCGACGACTTCGTGGAGCTTGAACTCACGGGATTCCAATTCCAGTCGTCCAGCCTCGATCTTGGAGAAGTCGAGGACGTCGTTGAGAATACCGAGCAGCATCCGCGAAGACTGGTAGATCTTGCGTACCTGGTCGCGCTGCCTTTCGTCAAGACGGGTCTGTGCTAGCAGTTGACTTAGGCCAATGACTGCATTCATCGGGGTGCGGATCTCGTGACTCATATTGGCGAGAAATTCGCTCTTGGAGCGGCTGGCGCGCTCGGCCTCTGTGCGGGCGAGTTCCAGTGCTTCCTGTTGTTGCTTGCGCTCGGTAACGTCGTTCTGGACTCCGAAGTGACCGGTCAGACGACCTTGCTCATCGTAGAGGCAGATATAATCGCCATCGATAATAATCGGTTTTCCATCTACTCGCTGCTCGTGCGTCTCTACATGCGCACGGCCCCGATCGAGCAGATCCCTCCATATCTGACGACCGTGCTTTAAATCGTGGGCGAACAGGTCGTTGCCGGTTAGGCCGAGAAGATCCTGCTCCTCAGCACCGTACTGATCCAACATAGCCCGGTTAACCTTAGTCATCCGCTGATGCGCCATGACGTAGTCGAGCAGCGCCTCCTTCTCCTCTTCATTGGCGCCGTTCCAGTCGATCGGTTCATCCAGCATCATGAAGAAAAAGCCGCTCACCGATTGGGCGAAGAAGGCGTCGAGCCGGGCCTTGTTATCGGCGAGTTCTCTTTCGGCTTGCGTACGCTCGGTTACGTCATGGATGTAGCCGTGCCATAGCGTGCCTCCATCGTCAAGTGGTTCCGGCGTGGCGTGACCCTCCACCCAGATCAGGCCCTTGGTGGGGTGGTTGACTCGGTAGATTTCGTGCCATGGCGTTAACGTTTGGGCTGATTGTTCGATGGAGTGGGCAATACCGCTCCGGTCTTTATCGCAGATGATATCGAACACAGGAGTGGCGCTGTCCGCTACTTGATCGGGGGTGGTGCCGTAGATCTCCCTTATGCCCTGACTGGCATAGACAAAGGCCGAGTGGCCATCGGGCCAGATTCGGTATTGGTAGACGAAACCAGGCAGCTGCGCTGCGAGTGAAGTAAGCTGATTGCGTGTCGATTCCAATTCCTGCCGGGTGCGTTCGATACTGGAGAGATCCTGGATGATCGACCAGATGACCTCACGCCCCTCCGGGGTGGTGGTCTTAAAGCCGTAGAGCAGGACCGGATAGCGCGAGCCGTCTTTGCGGATGTACTCCTTGCGGAATGGTCCGTAGCGTCCGGTGCGTTCCAACGACTCAAGCTGAGCCTGTTCTTCGGCCATGTACGCCTTCGGTGTGACCCGCCAGTAGTCGAGCTGCAGGAACTCTTCTCGGGTATACCCAGTGGGCTCGATGATGGCGTTGTTAAAGTCGAGGAAGGCACCGGTGGCGTAGTCATTCATGGCGATGCCTACCGGCGAGAGCTCGAACAGAGTGCGGAACTTCGCCTCCGCTGCAGCAAGCCGCTGGCGGCTCTCTTCCTCATTGGTGATGTCGCGGTTGACCCCGACTACGCGCACGGCCGAACCGGTACTGTCGCGGATGATCCGGGCTTGGCCGTGCAGGGTGCGGATCGCTCCGTCAGAGGCACGGCGGATCGTCAGTCGGGTGTCGAACGGCTGTTCGGAACACACAGCAGTCTGGAAAGCCGCTATGGCCGCTTCGCGCGATTCCGGCAGTAGGGCGTCGGTCCAATCCTCGAAACTGTAGCCGAAGTCGCTCGGCTGGATGCCGTAGAGGCGTAACATGCCCTCGTCCCATTCGAGGTGACCGCTGGTTAGGTCGTAGTCCCAGATGCCGAGTTCGGCTGCGGAGGTGGCCAAGGCCAGACGGTCGGTCAGCGCTTGTCGGGTCTTTTCGGCCTCCTTTTCGGCGGTGATGTCGCGACCGGTGCCACGAAAGCCGGTCAGTTCGCCGTACTCATTGAGGATGGGCAGACCGCTGACGCGCTGATGGACTACCTGGCCATCGGAGCGGATGGAGATGTGTTCAAGATCCCGCCACGAACTTTTGTTCTGGGCGTAGTCGGTGAGCAGGTTGCGGACACGCTCGGCCTCTTCATCCGGCATAAATTCAAACGGCGAGCGACCGATGATCTCGTTGACCGGGTAGCCTAAGAGCGGTTCCGCAGGTGAGGTCACGAACAGGTAGACTCCCTGGGCGTCGATCTCCCAGATGTACTCCCCGGCCGCCTGAGCGACGTCGCGGAAGCGCTGCTCGCTCTGCCCAAGATCGCGGAGGGCTTGCTTTTGCTCGCTGATATTGCGGAATACGGCCAGCAACAGGGTCCGTTCCCGAGCCGGCAGCAGTACCACTGAGACCCGCACGTCGATGATTCTGCCGTCTTTGCAACGGTGTTGAGTCTCGAAGTCGTCCTGCCCCTGTTCAAAGATGGTACGGATGTGTGCGGCGATCTCTTCCGGTGTTTCGAGGGCCTCATAATCGGCGATGTGGAGAGTGGCGAACTCCTCAGCCGTATAGCCGAGCTGCTCATGGGCGATCCGATTGAACCGCACCGGCAGGCCGCTGTCGGCATCGATGAGCAGGGTGGCATCGGGGTAGAGTTCAAAAAGGGCGGAGTGAATCTCCCGCTCATCAAGATGCTCCTCCGTGCTGTCGTCCACTTCGATGCTCTCCTCTGCGACCTTGGGCAGCAAGGCCTTGAAAAAGCAGGGCAGGGTAGGCTAAAGGATTCACCCAACCCGACTTACAGTGCGGATTACACCGTGAGAGTAGGGGGTGATGTGTCGGCTTGTCCAGTCGCTCTCGTTGCCGCATGATCTTCTGGATTTCCTTAGCCTCAAAGAGTAAATTGTAATTCTGTACGACGCCCACTAAGGGGAACGGCAGTGGAGAGTACAGAGGATCGGCCGGCGGGATCGGAGCGTACTGCCACCTCAAGTACGAGCAACGCGGCCCGGAGTCGTACCGATGACAGCGGCACCGCTTGGCGGCGCCCTTTAGGTGTTGCAACGGCCCTGGCGGTCTTCTTTTTGCTGCTCGCGGTCGGTTTGTCCTTGGCTTGGAACTTGGACCGGGCAGCGAATACTCGCGACCAGCTAGCCGTGGCCCAGGCCCGTGCCTTCTTTGATCAGATCCTCTGGGTGCGGCGCTGGAATGCGGGCCACGACGCCGTCTACGTCCCAGCCTCTGAGCATACGCCGCCTAATCCCTACCTAACCCAGGTCGAGCGGCGCGATATCGAAGTCGATGAAGAGCTGACGCTGACCCAGGTCAACCCCTCCTATATGACCCGCCAGATCGCGGAGATGACCGCCCATCACTCCGGGGTTCGCTTTCGGATCACCAGCCTCGATCCGATTCGTCCGCAGAATACGGCGCTGCCGTGGGAGGAAGCGGCGCTGCATACCTTTGAGGCAGGCAAGAAGGAGTACGGAGAGTGGGTGGATGAGGGGGAGGGCAGTCGTTTTCGCTATATGGCGCCACTGATTACCGAGCAGGCGTGCCTCCAGTGCCACGAGCAGCAGGGCTATCGGCTCAACGATATTCGCGGCGGTATCAGTGTCACCCTGCCCGAAGGGGCAGCGATGCCGTGGGCGACGCTGGTTGCCAGTCACTCCCTGATGCTGATCGTCGGGCTCCTGCTGATTGTCGTGGCGCACCGCTCGCTGCGCCGATCCTACTCCCTATTGGATCGGGCCAACCGGAGCAAGAGCGAATTCCTCGCCAATATGAGCCATGAGATCCGCACCCCGATGAACGCAATCATCGGTCTGAGCGAGATCCTTCTCGATACCACCGAATCGCCACCGCAGCGCACCCATTTGAAGCGAATCGTCGGCTCATCCCGCGTTCTGCTGGAGATCCTTAACGATATTCTCGATTACTCAAAGATTGAGGCCGGAAAGCTAGAACTCGATGCACGCCCCTTCCCATTGTCTCAGCTGCGCGAGCAAGTGGAGACGCTTTTTGCCTCCGTCGCTTGTGATCAAGGGCTTGAGTTGCGCTGCGAGTGGGCCTCGGGCGTGCCGGAGCGGGTCGTCGGTGACCCTCTGCGCCTGGCTCAGGTGCTGATCAACCTGGTCAGCAATGCCATTAAGTTCACCGAGCATGGCTACGTTACGCTTCGTCTTAAGCCACTACAGGTGGAGCCCGAGCAAGTCGAGCTCCGCTTCGCCGTGACAGACAGCGGGATCGGGATTGCCCCCGAACAGCTAGAAGGCCTCTTCAAGGCCTTCTCTCAAGTCGACAGTTCGGCAACGCGGCGTTATGGGGGGACGGGCCTGGGTTTGGCACTGAGCAGCCAATTGGTCGCCCGCATGGGGGGTACGCTGCAGGTCGAATCGACCCCGGGGGAGGGGAGCTGCTTCTTTTTCGATGTCACGTTGCCGACGGCGCCCGATGAGGCCGCACCATCGCCAGCTACCGCGGCGGCAATAACGGCCAATGAACCGGAGGTGGTAGCACCCGATCTGCGGGAGCGTTCGCTGCTGTTGGTCGAAGACAACGCCCTAAACCAGGAGGTAGCCTGCTATCTGTTATCCAAGACCGGGGCGACTGTCACCATCGCGACGGATGGCCAGGAGGCCGTTACGCTGTGCGAGCAGCAGACCTACGATCTGATTTTGATGGACCTGCAGATGCCGGTGATGGACGGCTTCGAGGCGACGCGCCGGATTCGCATGATCACTCCCGAGGTCCCGATCATCGCCTTATCGGCAGCGGTGCTTCCGGCCGATCGGGAGCGCGCGCGCGCCGCCGGAGTCGATGCACACTTGGCCAAACCGGTTGCCTCGGCTGCGCTCTTTGCCGAGCTACGGCAGTGGCTCGACCACGGCCATGGCGGAGGCGCAGCGTCTCATGCGGCCGATGGGGGGGCGAGTGCTGTACCGGAGATACACGCCGGAGCCGGCCTGCACGTGGTGGTAGCAGAGGATGAGCCGACCAGTCGCTGGTTGGCAGAGCACGCTCTGCGTCGCTGCGGCGCGACGGTTACCGCAGTTACCAACGGTGAAGAGGCCGTCGCGGCGTGGCGGCGTGAGCGCCCCGATCTGCTGTTGCTCGATGTCGAGATGCCGGTTCTTAATGGTCCGCAGACGGTGCGTCGGATCCGCGATGAGGAGGCAGCGATCGCACACGCGACGACCATTGTCCTGCTCAGCGCGCATAGTGAGGACGAACTGCGTCAGTGCTGCGCTGACTTAGCGGTCGACGGCTACCTGAGCAAGCCGCTGGAGCGCTCTCGTCTTGCCGATCTGCTGCGCATGGTGTCGAGCATTTTGAGCGAAGAGGAGGGAGGTCGCGGCCCGGCTTGAACAGTACGGCCCGAGTACGGCCCGAATCGTCTCCAGCCGCCTGAGCGCGCCGGCCCGCTGGTCCACTTCTTTCACCCCTTTCACAAGGTACTGATCTTATGTTGCGAACTCAATCAGCAGATCCTTAGCCTCGATCTGACTGCCAGGCTGCACATGCACCGCCTTGACCTCCCCATCGCGCTCGGCGTGCAGCCCCATCTCCATCTTCATCGCCTCAATGGTCAGCAGCAGATCACCAGCCTTGACCTTCTGCCCCGCTGTCGCGGCCACTGCGGCGACCACGCCGGGCGTGGGGGCACCGACGTGGGCAGGATTGCCCGCCTCGGCCTTAGGTGTCTGCACCACGTTGGCCTTGGCCTTACTGTCTGCTACCCGGACGGTGCGGGGCTGGCCGTTGAGCTCAAAGAAGACGCGGCGATCGCCGTCGTCACCCGGCTCGCTAACGGTCATCAGCCGGATCTCCAGCGTCTTACCGTGATCGATGTCGACGCTGATCTCCTCCCCCGGCTCCATGCCGTAGAAGAAATTGCGTGTCGGCAAAGCGCGCACCGGACCAAAGCGCTCACGCCGCTGCATGTACTCGGTGAAGACCTTCGGGTACATCAGATAACCGTTAAGATCCTCATCGTCGATTTCGGCACCGTCGAGCACATCGCTCACCTGCTGCCGGGCCGCTTCCAGGTCGAGGGGGTCGAGATGCTTGCCGGGGCGCCCGCGCAGCGGCTGCTCCCCTTTGAGTACTTTCTGCTGGATGCCTTCCGGCCAACCACCGGGCGGCTGACCTAAATTGCCGCGCAGCATGTCGATGACCGAATCGGGGAAGCTCACATCGACTGCGGGGTCCTCGACCTGCTCGCGCGTGATCCCCTGGCTCACCATCATCAGCGCCATATCCCCCACCACTTTGGAGGAGGGCGTGACCTTGACGATGTCACCGAAGATTTGGTTGGCGTCGGCGTAGGCCTGCGCGACCTCATGCCAGCGCTCCTCCAGCCCCATGGCGCGAGCCTGCGCCTTGAGGTTGGTGAACTGCCCGCCCGGCATCTCGTGGAGGTAGACCTCGGACGACGGCGCCTGCTGACCGGTCTCGAAAGCGGCGTAGTGGGCCCGCACTTGCTCCCAGTAGTTGGAGATCGCGCGCACCTTCTCCATGTCGAAGCCGGTGTCCCGCTCGGTGTGCCGCAACGCCTCGACGATAGAGCCGAAGACCGGCTGCGAGGTGTTGCCGGAGAAGGCATCCATGGCCACATCGGCCACATCGACGCCGACATCGGCCGCCGCGAGGATGGTGGCACCGGCAATGCCGCTGGTATCGTGGGTGTGGAAGTGGATCGGCAGCCCGACCTCCTCTTTGAGCGCTGGGAAGAGCACCCGCGCTGCGGCCGGCTTGAGCAGCCCGGCCATATCCTTCACCCCAAGGATGTGGGCGCCGGCATCCCGCAGCTCTTTGCCCATTTTGACGTAGTACTTAAGATCGTATTTGGGTCGGCCGGGGTCGAGGATGTCGCCGGTATAGCAGATCGTACCCTCGCACACTTTGCCGGTCTCTAGCACCGCATCCATCGCCACACGCATGTTCTCGACCCAGTTGAGGCTGTCGAAGACACGGAAGACGTCCACACCGCTCGCGGCGGCCTGGTGGACGAAGGTGCGCACGACGTTGTCCGGATAGTTGGTGTAGCCCACGCCGTTCGAACCGCGCAGCAGCATCTGCGTCATCACGTTCGGCATCGCCTCGCGGATCTGCCGCAGTCGCTGCCAGGGGCACTCCTGCAGGAAGCGATAGGCGACATCGAAGGTCGCCCCGCCCCAGCACTCGACACTAAAAAGCTGCGGCAGGTTGGCAGCGTATGCCGGCGCCACCCGCACCATGTCGAAGGTGCGCATGCGGGTCGCCAGCAGCGACTGGTGGGCATCTCGCATGGTGGTATCGGTGAGCAGCAGCTCCTTACGACTGGCCAACCAGTCGGCCACCGCCTGTGGCCCCTGCTCTTCTAGCAGGTTGCGGGTCCCTGGTACCGGCTCGCCCTGGGGGGCCGGCGGCGTCGGCAGCGGGATCCCCGCCGCCGGTCGGGGGCGATCGAGGGCTTCCGGGTGGCCGTTGACGGTGATCTCCGCCAGATAGGTCAACAGCCGGGTGGCCCGATCTCGACGCTTGTCAAAATCGAAGAGCTCCGGCGTCGTGTCGATAAAGCGTGTGCTATAGGTATTGTCGAGGAAGACGGGGTGCTTGAGCAGATTCTCCACAAACGGGATATTGGTGGAGACCCCACGGATGCGGAACTCGCGCAGAGCGCGATCCATCCGCGCGATCGTCTCCGCCGGTGTCGGCGCCCAAGCCGTCACTTTCACCAGCAGCGAGTCGTAGTAGCGGGTAATGACACCGCCGGCGTAAGCCGTGCCGCCATCGAGCCGGATGCCCATGCCGGTCGCCGAGCGGTAGGCCGTAATACGGCCGTAATCGGGGATGAAATTATCCTGCGGGTCCTCCGTGGTGACCCGACACTGCATAGCGTGACCGTTGAGCCAAATCTCGCTCTGGTCCGCCTTGCCCGTAGCCGTGGCCAGGTGCTCGCCTTCAGCGATACGGATCTGCGCCTTAACGATGTCGATCCCGGTAACCTCTTCGGTCACGGTGTGTTCGACCTGGATGCGCGGATTGACCTCAATAAAGTAGAAGGCGCCGGTCTCCATATCCATGAGGAACTCGACCGTGCCAGCGTTCTGGTAGCCGACGTGACGCGCGACCTTAAGCCCCAGCTCACAGACCTCGGCGCGCTGCTCCGGGGTCAGGTACGGCGCGGGCGCCCGCTCTACGACCTTCTGGTTGCGCCGCTGCACCGTGCAGTCGCGCTCAAAGAGATGATAGAGGCCGCCGTGGGTATCGCCGAGCACCTGCACCTCGACGTGGCGGGCCCGCTCGATCATCTTCTCAAGGTAACCTTCGCCACTGCCGAAGGCAGCTTCCGCCTCGCGTCGCCCCTCCAGGACTTTGATTTCCAGCTCTTCGGGGCCGCGAATCGGCCGCATACCGCGCCCACCACCGCCCCAGGAGGCTTTGAGCATCAGCGGGTAGCCGATCTCATCGGCCCAACGCCGGGCGGCCTCTATATCCTCGCCGAGCACCTCGGAGGCGGGAATGACCGGCACACCGGCGTCGATCGCCACACGCCGTGCGCTCGCCTTATCCCCGAGGGCGCGCATCGTCTCCGCGCGCGGCCCGATAAAGGTGATGCCGGCGCGCTCGCAGGCGTCAACCAGCCGCGGATTCTCCGAGAGCAGCCCGTAGCCAGGGTGAATGGCATCCGCTCCGGCCATCTTCGCGACCCGGATGACCTCGTCGATGGACAGATACGCCTCGACCGGCCCCATGCCTTCACCGATCTGATAGGCCTCATCCGCCTTGAAGCGATGGAGCCCAAGCTTATCCTCTTGGGCGTAGATCGCGACGGTGCGCTTACCGAGCTCATTCGCCGCGCGCATCACCCGGATGGCGATCTCGCCACGATTGGCAATCAAGATTTTGTGAAACTGAGCCATTGATTCCCCGCGCAAATAGTGAGTATGGCGTCAGTATACACGGCACCGAGGCCGCCAGCCTGCCCCTCTGCGACCGATTATCCTAGCGGCGTGGGCAGGTCGTGGTTGACCGTTCGGACGTCCGGGTCTGTGCGGAGGTGCCCGACAACGGGCATGTCCACCGTGGGCATGTCCACCGTCAGACGCAGAGAACGTTCGCTATGTGCTCTCTGCTGCCCGGGTCCGCGCCAGCAAAAGCCAAAGCTCCGTGCGCTCAAGCGGTTTGTGAAGGTAGGCATCGCAGCCGATGCCGAAACACTCTTGCTGAAAGTGCTCGAGTGCATGGGCAGTGACCAGTGCGA
>NZ_NRRN01000015.1 GCF_016583625.1 Halorhodospira abdelmalekii
GCCAGAGCCCGAGCCAGAACCCGAGCCGGAACCGGAGCCGGAGCCAGAACCAGAGCCGGAGCCGGAGCCGGAGCCAGAGCCAGAGCCGGAGCCAGAACCGGAGCCCGAACCCCAGCCCGACCCGGCGGCCGAACGCGAGCGGCTGCGCGAGGAGATGCGGCAAGCCATGGAGCAGGAGCGCGAGACGCGCCGGCAACAGGAGCTCGAGGCCGAGCGGCGCCGTTTGCAGGAGGAGCGGCAAGAGGCCGAAGAGCAGCAGCGCCTCGCCGGTCTGCAACAGCGTTATACTGCCGCGATCGCCGATGCCGTCGAGCGGGCTTGGCGGCGGCCACAAGGCACCCCGGAAGGGCTAGAGGCCGTGATTCGGGTCTCGTTTACCCGTAGCGGTGCCGTTCGCCGGGTCGAGATCATCAGCAGCAGCGGCCACGGCGCCTTCGATCGCTCGGTGGAGCAGGCCGTACAGCGCGCCTCCCCGGTCCCTTTCCCGGATGAGCCGGCCTTACAGCAGCGCATGCAGACCATCACTTTTCGGTTTGCACCGGATCGAAGCTAACAACCGCTGAACAGGGTAGCGCCTATGCCTCTTCTGACAACTTGCGCGCCGCAAAGGCAGCAGCTAAAGACTCCCGCACCGCCCTGGCGACCACGGCGTTCGGTCCGAGGCCGGCATCGGGCCGTGGGCCGTTTTGGTCTGAGTTGGGCTCTTGTGATCGGCCTCTTGCTGGCCCCGCTCAAGAGTGGGCTCGCCGATGATGAGGTCGTGATCGACATCATCGGCGGAATTGAGGGTGCGACCCCGATCGCCATCGTCCCCTTCGCCTATGAGGGGGGCGACGAGGGGGCTGAGGTCGACGCCGAAGATCGAGAAGGCGCCGCTGCCGATGTCGACATCGCTGCCATCATCCGCAGCAATCTGGGCCGGACCGGGCGCTTCGACTTGCTGACCGAAGAGCAGTTGCTTGCCCACCCCGCGCGCTTTGCCGATGTCGACTTCGCTACTTGGCGGGCGCAGGGCATCGACCACTTGGTCGTCGGCGCCGTACGGCCGAGCGAACCGGGACGTTACGAGGTGCGCTTCGAGTTGCTCGATGTCTTTCGTGGCGAGCGCACCCAGGGCCGCCGTCTCCAGGTTGCGGAGCAGAACCTGCGCTCTGCGGCACACGTCATCTCCGATCGCATCTACCACGAGATCACCGGTCGTGCCGGCGTATTCAATAGCCGCATCGCCTACGTTGCGGTCGAAGAGCTCGGCGAGGGCGAGGGACGGCGCCACCGGTTGGTGGTGGCCGATGCCGACGGCCACCGCGGCCAGACCATTCTGACCTCGCGCGAGCCGATCCTCTCGCCCGCGTGGTCGCCGGAGCGCGACCGTCTGGCCTACGTCTCGTTTGAAGGGCGCCGCTCGCAGATCTTTGTCCAGGATCTGGGCAGCGGTACGCGGCAGCGCGTCGCCGACTTTCGCGGCATCAACAGCGCCCCCGCCTGGTCTCCCGACGGCGACCGCCTGGCGGTCACCCTCTCGCGCGACGGGGCGGCCAATATCTACGTTATCGAACTGGCTAGCGGTGAGGTCAGGGCGCTGACCAACCACTGGGCGATCGACACCGAGGCGACGTGGGCGCCCAATGGCGAGCACCTCTACTTTACCTCTGATCGCGGCGGTCGCCCGCAGATCTACCGCATTAACAGCGACGGCAGCAATCTCCAGCGGGTGACCCACGAAGGTCGCTACAACGCCCGCCCAAGCCTCTCACCCGATGGTCAGAAGTTGGCCATGGTGCACCAGCACGATGGGCAGTACTATATTGCGGTGAAGGACTTAGAGACGGGGAGTGTGCGTCGGGTCAGTGAGGGGCCCGCCGATGAGTCGCCGAGCTTCGCCCCCAATGGCGATTTGCTCATTCACACCGCCGGTGGTCTCGAGGGGACCCAGCTGCGCACGGCATCGCTGCTTGGGAATGCCTCCGTACCCTTGGAACCGACCGAGGAGCCGGGGATACGGGTCCGTGAACCGGCGTGGTAAGAGGCCGGACTCATGCCGATACCGCCATCGCCAGCCGCCCGCTGCTGCCGCGACCGCGCCGTCAAGAGAAACTCGTTCTGTTCTGGAGTCGAAGACCGCTATGGCAACTCGTTTTGCAACACCGACAGAACCCATAGGACTGGATAAGCCCTCCGTCTCGAAGGGGCTGGCGGACACCCCTGCACATCCTGCAGCGCCGATGCCACGACCGGCGGATGGATTCCGCCAAGCGGGCGCATCCCGCCAAGCCACAGCGCAGGGGGCGAAACAGCGTTACTGGCCGCCGTTCGCGCTGCGAAACGTGCTGCTGGTCACTGTCGCAGCACTCCTGCTCGGCGGCTGTGCGAGCTGGTTCGAAGAGCAGCCGGACGACGACTGGGAGACCGAGGAGGTCGATGAGCGACCCATTGCCGCCGACGATCCGGACGCCACTGAAGACCCGCGGGCTGTCGAGCGCCGTCGCGTGGAGGAGGCGCGTGCGCGTGGTCTCGATCTCGACGACCCGCTCGAGGCAGCGCTGCTCGATGAGCCGCACGAGATCGATAACCCCCTTGCGGTCCGGCGCGTCCACTTCGCCTTCGATTCGAGCGAGGTTCGCGATGAGTACCTTCCGGTGCTGGAGGCGCACGGTCGCTATCTTGCCGAGCATCCGCAGCGCCGCATGACCATCGAGGGGCACACCGACGAGCGCGGATCCCGCGAGTACAACCTCGCCCTTGGTGAGCGGCGTGCCGAATCGGTGATGCGCTTGCTGCTCGCGAACGGCGCTGAACGCCGGCAGCTAGAAGTTGTCAGCTACGGTGAGGAGGATCCGTTGGTTAGTGAGTCGAACGAGGAGGCGTGGGCGCAGAACCGCCGCGCCGAGTTGCTTTATGACTAAAAGTGTACATTTTTTTGCAGCGCCGTTTACCAGGCAGATTACGCTGCGGCGCGCGGTTATCGCGGCGGCAGGGCTGGTGGTTTTGTTCGCCGGATTCTGCCCGCTGCCGTCTGGCATGCCGCTCGTCGGTGTCGCTGCGGCCAGCGAGGAGGAGGCCGGCGAGTCGGCCTCGGAGCGGCACGGCTTGACGGCCCTGGTGCGCGATCTGGAGCGCATCAAACAGGAGAATCGCGAGTTGCGTGGCGAACTCGAAGGACTCGAGCACCAGCTGCGCCGCCTGGAGCAGCAGCAGCGTTCGCTCTACGAGGATCTGGATGAGCGCATCATGGAGCTACACGCCCAAGACCGTCCTGCTGCATCGTCCCCGCCTGAAGCCGAGCCCCCTGCGGGTTGGCGGCCAGCCGACGGGCCGGTGCCCGATCTCGAGGGTCCCATGGGCGCTCACGTTCCAGGAGCCGCAAGCGGGGATGAGACCAACGCGACGGAAGTGGATGAGCGCTCGCTCTACCAGGGGGCCTTCGAACGACTCAGTGATGGCGACTTCGGCGCCGCTCGGGAGGGTTTTGCCCGTGTTGTCGAGCACTTCCCGGAGGGCCGTTACGCGCCGAATGCGCTCTACTGGATTGCCGAGACCTATTATGCCGAGCGCGAATTCTCTGCCGCCCGGGAGAGGTTCAAGCAAGTCGTGATCGATCACCCAGAGAGCGAGAAGGCCGGCGATGCTTTGTTGAAGCTTGGCTACGTCGCCTTTGAAGAGGGCGACTACGACGAAGCCCTCGAACGGCTTGAACAGGTGCGTGCCGCTTACCCAGAGAGTACCGCCGCGGAACTGGCGCAGCGGCGCATCGGCGAGATCCGCCGACTTTCGCCGTGACTTCGACTTCGACTTCGGTTTCGGCCTCGGCCTCGACCTTGATCTGCTCGCCTTGGCCCCTTTGCCTTGATCTTGTGATGGTTCCGGGGATGGCTTCTCAGTTGAGCTCGGAGAGCGGTGGCGCGCGCAGAGCGTAGCCGTCCTCTTTCCGCGAGTGGGCTATCGACAACTCGGAACGAAGCAAGAGAGGTTTTCAGCCGGCGACTTCTTCGGTAGAATGCGACGCTGCGTGGGCCGTTAGCTCAGTCGGTAGAGCATCGGACTTTTAATCCGCTGGTCGTAGGTTCGAATCCTACACGGCCCACCACTTCCCCTTCCAGTAGCGTCCACTTACAACCGACAAACCCACCTAAACGCTCGGAATTGAAGCCTTTTTACTCCGCGGTTGTCCAAGGCCGTCCCTTGTCAAATAATCCGCGTGAACCTTCGCCCACTCGGGCGAGCAGGTAAGGTATGTCGCCGGCAGCTGCCTGAGCAGAGGGAAGCCTCGCCCATGGCGCGTCAGCGCTTAGGGCGGGGAGCAGTCACCAGTTCACAAACGCCGATTATGGCTCGTGGTGCGAGACGGTAAACCGGTTCGTTTGCCCCTGCAAATCGGCGGCGAGCCGGGCTAACTCGTCACTGGCGCCGGTGACTTGTTCAGCACTAGAGGCCGCGTCCTCAGCGAGTTCACGAATGCTGGTGATGCTGCGGTTCATCTCCTCGGCAGTGCTGCTCTGTTCCTCCGCTGCTGATGCGATTTGTGTGTTCATCTCGTCGACGTGGCCGACCGAACGGGCGATCGCATCCAGTGCTTCGGCGGCGCTGTGAGCCTGATCGACACCGCTTTGGGCGCGTTCGCGGCTGCTCTCCATGACGTGGACCGACTCGCTGGCGCTCCCCTGGAGGCGCTCGATCGTCTCTTTAATCTCGCGGGTCGAGTCCTGGGTGCGCTGAGCTAGCTTGCGAACTTCGTCGGCGACGATCGTAAAACCGCGCCCAGCTTCACCGGCTCGTGCGGCCTCGATCGCAGCGTTGAGTGCGAGCAGATTGGTCTGGTCGGCGATCTCATTGATCACGTTGAGGACTGTGCTGATGTCTTCGCTATCGGCAGAGACGCGACGAATGACGGCGGCGGCGTTTTCGATTTCGTCGGCCAGTGCCGCGATCGTTTGCGCCGTTTCGTTGACCACATCAAGGCCGCTGTTGGCCTCTCTGTCGCTGTTGCGGGTGGCTTCGGCGGCGCCGGCGGCGTTGCGTGCGACCTCCTGTACTGTTGCGGTCATCTCATTCATCGCCGTCGCGACCTGATCGGTCTCTTGGCGTTGGCGCTCGATATTATCGGCGCTAGAGCGTGCGGTTGTCGCGAGCTCTTCGGAGGCGGAAGCGATCTGGCTGGTGGCGCTGGTGATTTGGCGGATCAGACCCTCTAAGGTGGCCGTGACCTCGTTAAAGTATCCAGCAATATCGCGCATCTCGTCGCGGCTGGCGACCTCGACCCGTGCGGTCAAGTCGCCGGCACTCAGTGACCGGCTGACGGCGGCAATGCGATCGACGCTGACCGCGATCGAACGGTAGAGACCTACGAAGAGGTAGGCGATGATCAACAGTACGCCGATGACGAGCGCCCAGGCGAGGTAGCTGGTCCGTGCGGTACTCTGCAAGCGTTCTGCAAAGAGCGCATCGAGGGTCGGCACCATGGCGTCGTAGAGGACGTAGATCTCCTCAATGGTGGCCGTTGCTGCGTTGAAGAGACTCTCTGCATCGACGGTAATCGAGTCCGCCTCCAGTAACTCAGTGTGCACCAGCGTTGAGAGTGCCTCAATACCGCGAGCGGTGTTGCCGAGTTCGTTGCTCAGGGACTCACGCAGTGCGGGGTTTGCATCAAAGGCCTGCTCTAGACCGCGAGTGAGGGCGTCGTTATGAAGCTCCATCTCGTTCATCAGGACCGCGAGACGCAGTGCTTGCGTCCCATCCAGGTTGCCGGCCGCCGCCGCCGCGGAGCCGATGGCCCGCGTCTGCCCCATCGCTTCAGTCAGGCTGAGCAGGCGATTGACTAGGGCGTCTCCTTGGTAATAGCTGTCCGGGTAGGGGTCGAAAGTAATCTGCGAGGTGTCAGCAACATGCGAGATAAGGCTCAACGTCTCGTCGATCAGGTCGGTATGGCGCCGAAAACTCTCGGCGCCAGATAGGTTGCGAAGATCGCCCTGGAGCCGACTCCACTCCCTGTGGATGCGCTGCAGGCGGTCGCCAGTCTCTAGGCGCCCACCCAAGCGCTCGTCCACGGCGGCGAGCTGTTGCAGCGCGCGGTCGGTAGCCGCACGTGCCTCTTGAGCGAGGCGTTCAGCCTGGCGGTCGCCGGCGAGGACGGCGGCCATCGAGCCGCGGTGGCGCTGCAAATGCTCTATAGGAAGGCGGGCGGCGCTGATGTACTCCAGGCCACGGCGTTCACCTTCGAGAAACTGAGCCCGATCGCCGACCTCTTGCAAACTCAGCACGCTTAGTGCACCCAGCGGCACCATGACGACCACAAAGATCAGGCCGAACTTGAAGGGAAAGCGCAGTCGATCCATGAGCGCCGTGGCGGGCGCAAAAAGCGTTCCGATCTTCATAGAATCTCCGCAAGACAGCCCGCGACTTCAATCGCGGGAGGAAGTGTACAGTCTGCGACTTCAGTCGCAAGTTATCGACCGTGTAAACGCTGGGCGATTTGCGCGACGTGCTGACCCTGATAGCGGGCAAGCGCGAGCTCTTGCTCGTTCGGCTGCCGAGAACCGTCGCCACCGGCAATCGTACCTGCGCCATACGGGCTGCCGCCCTTGACGACCGAGAGATCGGTAAGCTCCGCAGCCGCGTAGGGCAGTCCGACAATTACCATGCCGTGATGAGCCAAGGTGTGCCAAAACGAGGTGATCGTGGTCTCATTCCCCCCGCCGGTGCCGGTCGAAGTAAAGACGCTGCCGACCTTGCCGATGAGCTTGCCGTTAAACCACAGCGATCCCGTTTGGTCGAGAAAGTTGCGCATCTGTGCAGCCATATTGCCGAAGCGCGTCGGTGTGCCAAAGAGGATCGCATCGTAATCGGCAAGTTCCTCAGGGCTCGCCAGCGGGGCCTCCTGATCGAGTTTGACGCCGGCCTTTCGGGCCGTCTCCTCCGGCATCGTCTCGGGGACGCGCTTAACCGTCACCTGAGCGCCTGTGCTCTGCGCGCCCTCTGCAACAGCTCGCGCGAGCGTCTCTACGTGGCCGTATGTCGAGTAATAGAGAACCAGGATCTTGCTCATCAAGCCACCTCGTCTAGTTATCGTCAGTGTGTCTCGAAGATGTGCCGAAGAGAGCATCAGCGGTTGAGGATGCCTACAAACGGAGAGTGACCGCAACCTGGAAGGGTACCAAAGGTCCGGTTACTACCGCTCGCACAAGCAAAGGCAGTCGCACGAACCGGCCTGAGCGTTTATGGTGGCGCTAAGTGGTTGGCTTTACCTTTGAGAGAGTGAGCAAGCACAGAGAAAACCCACGGAGGAGTCTGCTATGACTGAAGAGCCGAGCAAGCAGTCAATCGCCGAATCCAATCGCACAACGTACGGCGGATTTTGGGTCCGCGTCGGGGCCGCCCTCATCGACCTGGTGGTCATGCTGGTTCCAATCCTGTTGCTCTCCTTCCTGTTGCTCGTGGTGATCTCTCCGACTACGCATGAGGAGCAGCTGATCTACGATGTGGTTGATTCGCTGCTCGGCTTCGCCCTGTGGTTGGTCTACACCGCTGGACTTCACTCCTCCAGTTGGCAGGCCACGGTCGGTAAACGCGCCCTCGGTCTAAAGGTCACCGACCTCGACGGCAACCGCATCAGCTTTGCCCGTGCTACGGGCCGCTATCTGGCGGAGTTTCTGAACCTCCTGACCCTCGGCATAGGCTACATCATGGTCGCACTGACCGAGCGCAAGCAGGGGCTGCACGACAAGGTGGCGAGTACCTACGTGGTGCGCACCGAAGAGAAGGGGCTATTCTGAGCGCTACGGCCCCTCCAGCTCTTGCTGGCTTTCGACTGTCTCGATGTCGACCCGCAGCTGCGCGAGCCGCTCGCGGGTCGCTGCGGAGTGCTCCTGCTGCGTACGTCCGCCGATGTGCTTGGCTAAGAACTGCTCGGCGGCGGCAAGGTAGGCAAGGCGGTTGAGCTCGTCGACGAAGCCGTGTCCCTCGTCGGGGGCGAGTAGGTACTCGACCGGATGGCCGGCATCGCGCAGGGCGGCGACGATCTGATCCGACTCTTGCTGCTTAACGCGTGGGTCGTTCGCGCCGTGTACTACGAGCAGCGGGGCTCGCATCTGATCGACGGAGAAGAGCGGCGATTGCGCCTTGAGGCGTTGACGATCTTCGGGGTCGTCGGGGTTGCCGACGCGGCGCTGCCAGCGCTGTAGCCCCGGTTTCCAGTAGGGTGGGAAGGTCTCGACCAGGGTGATGATGTTCGAGGGGCCGACCACCGAGATGCCCGCAGCGTAGAGCTCAGGGGTGAAGGCCAGTCCCGCCAGGGCGGCAAAACCGCCGTAGGAGCCGCCGTAGATGGCGATCCGCTCCGGGTCGGCGATGCCCTCTTCAATGAGGTGCTTAACGCCGTCGGTGATGTCGTGCTGCATGGTGCCGGTGCCCCACTCGCGGTTGCCGGCGTTCAAAAACGCCTTGCCGTAGCCGGCCGAGCCGCGGAAGTTCGGCTGTAGCACCGCGTAGCCGCGGTTGGCCAGAAACTGCACCGTGCCGCGATAGCCCCACGTATCGCGCAGCCACGGGCCGCCGTGGGGGTTGACGATAAGCGGCAGGTTGCGCGGCTCATGCCCCGGCGGCAGGGTCAGATAGGCGGGGATTTCGACGCCATCGCGCGCCTTATAGCGGATCGGCACCATCGGGGCTAAGTCTTCGCTGGGCAGATTCGGGCGGCTGGCGTAGAGCTGGGTCAGTTCGTGCGCCTCGACGTCGGCTAGGTAGACCGTGCCGGGGTCGACGTCGCTGCTGCGGGCTACGGTCCAGAGTCGCTCATCGGCGGTGCGCGAAGTCCAGTGGAGATTATCACTGCCGAGTTCGGCACGCAGCCACTCAAGCTGCGCGGCGAACGCCTCATCGTGGGGGTAGATGCGCTGCTTATCGCCCTCGTAAAAGGTCGCGAGCAGTCGGTCGTCGACCTCGGAGAAGAGCGCATGCCCGAGGTCGACCTCGCCTTTGGGGTCGACGTGGACGCGCTCACTCTTGCCGCTTTGCGGATCGAAGAGCACCAGTTCGGTGATGTCGCGATCGGCCCCGGCGTTGGTCCGCAGGTAGAAGCGCTGGCCGTCGGGGTGAAAGCGGCTCAGCCGGCAGCTCTCTTCAAACTCGCAGTGGTAGACGCGCTCGAAGCCGTCCTCGGTAACAGCGAGGATCTCCGTGCCGCCCGTGGCGGTGGTGCGCACCGCCTTGCGCAGCTCGCCCTCGTGAAAATGCCACCCCTCGATCTGGTCGTCGTTGCGGGCGATCAACTCACGCTCGCCGCTGGCGATGTCGACCCGGTAGACGTCGTGGAAACGCGGGTCGCGCTCGTTCAGGCCGACGAAGAGGACGTCGGGCTGCTGACGCGGCAGATGGTAGATGAAGGCCCGCACTCCGTCGCCGCCAGCAACGCGCCACGACGGGGGCAGGGTCTCGGCCGCCGTGGGGCTGCCATCGCTATCGCTGTCGTCGTGGCTACGACGGTCGCCACTGCCACTGCCACTGCTATCGCCATCGCCATTGCCACTGCCATCGCCATTGCTGGCAGCCGTTGGGGCGCGTGGATCGAGCGCATAGATTCGGTAGTTCTCATCGCCGTCGCGATCTTGTAGATAGAGCAGGGCGCGACCGTCGCGGCTCCAGAAGAAGGAGGGGACCGAGCGTGGATAGGCGGTTACCGGTCGCGCCGCCTCGAGCGGTTCATCGACGCCCTTAATCCAGATGTTGCGCGCACCCCGGTGCGGACTCATGAAGGCGATCTGCTCGCCGTCGGGCGAGAGTCGCGCAGCGCTATAGCGCGGATCCTCGAAAAAGAGCTCCAGGGGGAGCAGTGGCGGTACGCCTTCGCTCTTCGTCTCGGTGGTCGGCTCTGCGGGGCTCGATCCCGGGCTGCAGGCGCTGATCAGCACCAGCAGCAGTGCTGCGAAGAGGAGCGTGACCGTGCTGCCAGCTGCCGACAGGCGCCGATCGTGCTGGCGGGCTAGCGAGCCGAGCAGTGAGCCAGTCAGTAAGCGAGCCGTCAGTAAGCGAGCCGGCAGGTGCCAGGCAGCAGCGCGGTCGGTGCAGTGGTCGGTGCGAGCGGAACGAGCCAAGAGTTGCACGAGGTCCTCTCCATTTATAGCCTAGACGGTCGTCTTGTAGCCTACTCTGCGGCCTGATTCTATCGCACCTGTGCTCGATTTGGGTCGTAGGCTTGAACGGGCGAAAACCTCATCTTAAGGAGAGCACTCGCTATGGCTACCGCGCGCCACACGCCTTTGTTGATCCTCGGCTCTGGGCCGGCCGGGTACACCGCCGCGGTCTACGCGGCACGGGCTAACTTACAGCCGGTTCTAATCACCGGGATTGAGCAAGGGGGGCAGTTGACGACGACAACGGATGTCGATAACTGGCCGGGCGAGGTCGACGGCGTCCGCGGTCCGGAGTTGATGGAGCGGATGCGGCGGCACGCTGAGCGCTTCGGCACCGAGGTGATTTTCGATCATATCCACACCGCACAACTCGAAGAGCGGCCGTTGCGGCTGACCGGAGATGCCGGGGCGTATACGTGCGATGCCTTGATCGTGGCGACAGGGGCCTCGGCGATGTACTTAGGGCTGGAGTCCGAAGAGGCCTTCCGCGGGCGCGGTGTCTCGGCGTGTGCAACGTGTGACGGCTTTTTCTATCGTGGCCGCGAGGTCGCAGTGGTCGGCGGCGGCAATACCGCGGTTGAGGAGGCGCTTTACCTGGCGAATATCGCCTCCAAGGTGACGCTGATTCACCGCCGCGATCAGCTGCGCGCCGAGGCGATCATGCAGGATGAACTCTTTCGGCAAGCGCAGAGCGGTAAGGTCGAGATTGTTTGGAATCACACCTTAGAGGCGGTCCTCGGTGACGACTCAGGGGTGACCGGCGCGCGTCTGCGCAGCACCACCGATGGTGGGGAGCGGGAGCTGGCCGTGGCCGGGATCTTCATCGCCATCGGCCATAAGCCGAACACAGAGCTCTTCACCGGACAGCTTGAGATGGACGGAGGATTCATCCGCGTGCGAGGCGGGCAGGGGGGGCAGGCGACCGCGACGAACATCCCTGGGGTCTTCGCCGCCGGCGATGTCATGGACTCGGTCTACCGACAGGCGGTGACCTCGGCGGGCACGGGCTGTATGGCTGCACTCGATGCCGAGCGGTTTTTGCAGCAGCAGCGGTCGCAGGGTGCAACCGTCCCGGCTCCAGAAGGGGTGTGAGGGGGCGGTGAGGTAGGTAGCGCGCTGTTCCCCGGTGCGTAGCGGCGGCCCTGAGCGCTGATCTGCCCAAGGCCGCCGCTGACCCGGTCTCTCCAGCTAGCCAGTCGCGCTCTAGCCAGTCGCTAAGTGGTCCAGCCGTGCGCCAGCCGCTCGCGCGTTTCCCGGTTGCGCATCGGCCCGTTGCGCGTCGGTTAGTCGCGCGTCGGGTAGTTTTGCGCAATGCGCTCAAGCGCCTCAAGCTGTTCCGGGCTGCCGCCGGTAAAGGCGCGGACCGCGCCGTTGCGGTCGCGGTAAAAGACGGTTGGGACACTGCGTACCCCGAGGCCAGATGCGAGTCGAGTGTTGTCGTCGACTGCTTGCGGGGCGTCGATGTCGGCGTGGGCCTCTCCGAGGAGGGCTGCGGCGTCATTGCGCGATTGTGGCCCAAGAAAGCCAACTGGGATCCAGCGCCACTCGACGTTGGGGGTGGCCCCCTGACTGATGCGCTCGTGCAGGCGGGTGCAGGCGGGGCATTGCGGGTCGGTGATCGCGTAAGCAATCAGCGCGCCTTCGCCTTCGCGAATGAAGTGGCTGCCTTGAAAGCGTTCGAGTTCAGCCCACGAGCGGGACTCGCTGTTCCCTGGGGTCTGCGTCGTGCTGCTGTCGTCGTCGTTATTCGAACAGCCAGTGGCCAGCAGGAGCAGCAGCAGGGCGATCAGGGCAACGCCGAGGCTGCGTCCCGCGGCGCTCCAGCTCTTGCCCGCGGTCACGGGGTGGGTCGGGAAAGTGCGTTGCTGCGGCATGGGGGGCTCCTCCGTCATCTGTCCGCTTGTCTGTTGTCTCATCGGTTCGTTGCTTAAGTGGAGATAGTGGTTGTGGTCATGTGGGGATCGCGCTTATGTGGGAGCGGTGCCGCGGGCTATGGTGAGGCCCCGGTGGCTACGGCATGTGCCTTTAGGGTGGGCTCTCCACAGTTTGATCCCGCCGCTTCCCCGCGGATGGTGCCACGCTAACATAGCCGGTTCCGCGGGTGGCGCGCTATACTCGGCTGTGCGCTGCGGGTTCAGTGTTCTGTTGAGTCGCTGGCGTCGGCTGTTCAAGGTGCCGTGTTTCGTGTCAATCTTTTCGAAATCTTCAATTCTATGGGACGGGGTGGATCATGAAGGTCACGATCTTCGGGAGTGGCTACGTCGGGCTCGTCACCGGCGCCTGCCTTGCCGATGCTGGCAACGATGTCGTCTGTGTCGATGTCAATGTCGATCGGGTGGCGCAACTGCAGCGCGGCGAGGTGCCGATCTACGAGCCCGGGCTCGACGATCTGCTGACCTTCAACCAAGAGGAGGGACGGCTGCGCTTTACCTGTGATGCGGCCGAGGGGGTGCGTCATGGGCTCTTCCAATTCATCGCGGTTGGGACGCCGGCCGATGAGGATGGCTCGGCCGATCTGCAGTATGTGCTGGCGGTCGCCCGCTCCATTGGCGAGCATATTGATGAGTACCGCGTGGTGGTCGACAAGTCGACGGTGCCGGTCGGCACGGCCGATCAGGTGCGCGCAGCGATCACGGAGCAGTTGCGGGCGCGCGGCGAGCAGATCGAGTTCGATGTCGTCTCGAATCCCGAGTTCCTCAAGGAGGGGGCGGCGATCGACGACTTCGTCAAGCCGGATCGCATCATCATCGGGGTCGACAATCCGCGCACGGCCGAGCTGATGAAGGCGCTCTACGCGCCCTTTAACCGCAATCACGATCGCCTGATCAGCATGGATATTCGCTCGGCGGAGCTAACAAAGTACGCCGCAAACGCCATGCTGGCCACCAAGATCAGTTTCATGAACGAGCTGGCCGGTCTTGCTGAGCGCCTCGGTGCCGACATTGAGCAGGTCCGCATCGGCATTGGCTCCGACCCGCGCATCGGCTACCACTTTATCTACCCCGGTTGCGGCTTCGGTGGCTCCTGCTTTCCTAAAGATGTGCAGGCGCTGGCGCGCACCGCGCATGAGCATAGCTATCAGCCGGTGTTGGTTGAGGCCGTGCAGCGGGTTAATGATCGGCAAAAGCAGGTGTTGTTCGAGCGTATTTGCGAGCATTTCGACGGCGAGCTCAATGGCCGTATCTTCGCTGTGTGGGGGTTGGCCTTTAAGCCGAATACCGACGATATGCGCGAGGCGCCGAGTCGGGTCTTGATGGAGGCGTTGTGGGCGGCGGGGGCGCGAGTGCAGGCTTACGACCCTGAGGCGATGGACGAGGTCGAGCGTATCTACGGCCCGCGCGCCGATCTTGAGCTGTGTGACACGCTCTACGACGCCGTCGAGGATGCCGATGCCTTGGTGATCTGCACGGAGTGGCAGGTCTTTCGTAGCCCCGATTTCGAGCGGATCAAAGATGCACTGCGCACTCCCTTGATCTTCGATGGCCGCAATCTCTACCCGCCGGCCGTTATAGAAGCGCTTGGCTTCACCTACTACGGCATCGGGCGGGGCGCGAGCGTTTATACAGGGCAGCGCAGCGGGGAGGAGTCGGTATGACGGCGCCGCTGGAACGGTGTTCGGCTTGGCAGCGGCTGGTGGCGCAGGCGGCCGCGCCGCCGCCGACGATGGAGGCGCTCTTCGCCGCAGAGTCGGAGCGTTTTCAGCGCCACAGTTTGGCTCTCGACGACGTCCTAGTCGACGTGTCGCGTCACCCGGTGGCTGAGCAGACGTGGACCGATCTCTTTCAGCTAGCCAGTGAGCGCGATCTCTCCGGAGCGATCGAGCGTCTTTTTACCGGAGCCATAGTGAATGAGTCGGAGGGGCGGGCGGCGCTGCATACGGCGCTGCGCGAGCCGCCAGAGCTCGCCGCGCAAGGCGCCGGTATCGAGGTTGCGACCGCGGTGCAGCAGCAGCTAGAGCGCATGGCGTCACTCGTGGAGCGGCTGCGCAGCGGACAGCTCCACGGCTACGACGGGCGGCCCCTCCAGGATGTCGTCAATATCGGCATCGGTGGTTCTGAGTGCGGCGTCACCATGGCCTACGAGGCGCTGGCTGCGACGGTTGAACAGCCGCTGCGGTTGCATACGGTAGCGGCGGTCGATGGGCGAGAACTTAGCGCCGTATGGCAGCAGATCGATCCGGCCACCACGCTCTTTGTCGTGGCCTCGAAGTCGTTTACGACGCAAGAGACACTGACCAACGCTCGCACGGCGTGGCAGTGGCTGGAGCAGGCCGCTGGGCGGCCGGTGCCGGAGCAGTTTGTCGGGGTCTCGGCGGACGAGCAGGCGATGGCCGACTTCGGCATTCCCGAGGCGCAGCGGCTGCAGATTTGGGATTGGGTCGGTGGCCGCTACTCGCTGCCATCGGCCGTTGGTTTCCCGGTGGCAGCGACCTTGGGGATGGCGCCCTTTTGCGAACTGCTGCGCGGCATGCACGCGATGGATCGCCACTTTCGTGAGAGCCCCTGGGCAAACAACATCCCCGTGCGCCTCGGTCTGCTCGGGCTGTGGGAGTTCAGTTTAGGCGGTGCGTGTGGCCATGCCGTGTTGCCCTACCACCCGGGCCTGCGCCGGTTCCCGGCCTATCTTCAGCAGCTCGATATGGAGAGCCTCGGGAAGTCGGTGACCCAGTCGGGCGAGGCGGTTACGGTGCCGAGCGGGGCGATCTTGTGGGGCGAGGTCGGTGGCAACGCCCAGCACTCCTTCTTCCAGTGGTTGCACCAGGGGACGGGGCGAGTGATCGTCGAACTCCTCGCTCCGGTCGACGAGGCGGAGTGCCCGGAGGCGCATCGCGGGCTGACGCTCGCCAATGCGCTCGGCCAAGCCGAGGCCTTAGCACGTGGCCAGCGCCCAGACCCTGCCGCTCCTGCCGCTGCGCATCGTCACTACACCGGCAATCGTCCGGTGACGCTGGTGCTCTTCCGGCGCCTCGATCCCTACACCTTGGGGCAGTTGATCGCGCTGCACGAGCACCGGGTCTTTGTGCAGGCTCACCTCTGGGGGATCAACCCCTTCGATCAGTGGGGGGTGGAGCTCGGCAAGCAGTTGGCTAAGGGGTTGGTGCCGTTGGTGCGAGGGGAGGCGGCGCTCGATACCAGCAGCGATCCGGCAACGCGCGGCGTGCTGACTTGGGTCCGAGCGGGTATGGGAGAGTAGCGCGATGGTCGATAGTGTCGGCGGAGCAAAGCCTAGATGGGGGGGCGGAGCCACACCTTGGCGAGTGGGGTCGGTTTGGCGGGCGCGGCGTTTGCTGGGCATGGTCGGATTCGCCCGATTCGCTGTGTTGGTCGGATTGATTGGGCTCTTGGTCGGGATGGTGCCGACGGCGCTGGCCGAGGAGCGGGAGCGTGTTCCGGTGGCGGTCTCCTTTACAGTGCTCGCCGATGTGGTCCGCGAGGTCGGTGGTGAGCGCGTCGATGTCGTCAGCATGACCCCGGCCGGGGCCGAGGTCCACGAGTGGGAGCTGCGCCCGCGCAATTTTCGCGACCTGGAGCGTGCCGCACTCTTCTTCTACAACGGTTACGGGCTGGAGCAGTGGCTGCGTCAAGTGCGCGCGACGCTCGGCGAGGACGTCCCTATGGTCGCTGTTGCCGAAGCGAGTGGCTATCCGACGCAGCCGATTCGCATCGGTGAGTTCAGCGGCGCCCCTGATCCACACCTGTGGATGGATCCGCAGGCGGTGGCCGCCTACGCCGAGGTGGTGGCAGCGGCGCTCGGTCGGGTCGATCCGGCCGGCGAGGCGTGGTATGAAGAGCGGGCGGCGGCCTATCAAGAGCGGCTCGCTGCGCTCCACGAGGAGCTGACCGAACAGCTCGCGGCTGTGCCCGAGGCGCGCCGCTTGTTGATCACGAGCGAGGCGGCGCTGCACTACTTCGCCGCCGCCTACGGTTTTCGCCACGACGGCATCTGGGGGAGTAATGCCGAAGAGGAGGGTTCGCCACGGCAGCTGATGCGAGTGATCGACGTGGTGAACGAGAGGCAGCCGGGGGCGCTCTTCTGGGAGAGCACCATCTCGCCGCGCTATGTCCGTTCGGTGGCCGCCGAAACGGGGGTGGAGGTCGTCGGTCCGCTCTACGTCGACTCGCTCAGCGAGCCGGACGGGCCGGCGGCGACCTACCCGGCCATGATGCGCTACAACGTTCAGCGCATTGTCGAGGCGTTGGCGCCGTAGCAGCAAAAAGGAGACGAGCAGTGTGACAGCGGGTGTGACAGCGGGTGTGACAGCGGGTGTGACAGCGGGTGTGACAGCGGGGGTGGGTACGGAAACCGAGGCGATTACAGCGCACGATCTCTACGCCGGCTACCACGGGGTCGATGCGGTTGCCGGGGCCGAGTTTGCCATCCCGCGGGGTGAGCTCGTCGCCTTGGTCGGCCCCAACGGTGCCGGTAAATCGACGCTGCTTAAGCTAATCATGGGCCTGTTACGTCCGCGCCGCGGCTGGTTGACCATTCGCGGCCGCCCCGCACAGGCTGCTCGGCGCGCCGGCGAGATCGCCTACATGCCGCAGCAGGAGACGCTCGATTGGGACTTCCCCGCCTCGGTGCACGATGTGGTCTTTTCGGCGCGCTACACCCGGCTGCGGCGCGCCGGGTGGTGCCGTTTTGTGCCGCAGGGCTGGTGTGCGCGGCACCACCATCACGCCGTCGCTGAAGCCCTCGCTGCGACCGGCGTCGAGGCATACGCTGGGCGCCATATCAGCGCGCTCTCAGGCGGACAGCGTAAGCGTGTGCTGCTCGCCCGGGCGCTCGCCCAAGGGGCCGAATTGCTCCTGCTCGATGAGCCGCTCGTCGGCGTCGACAGCGCTAGTGAAGCCATGATTTTTGAGGTGCTGCGCGATCTACGCGCGGCTGGGCGGACCGTGGTTTTGGTGACTCACGACGTTGCCGGGGCGCGGCGGCACGCCGATCGTATCATCCTGTTTAATCGGCGGGTGATCGCTATGGGGGCGCCCGACCAAGTGCTTCGGCAGGAGCTGTTGCTGGAGACGGCCGACCCGCACTTTGCCCGTAGCCTGCAGGAGTACCTCTGAATGGTGGAGCGTTTCGAGGGGGTGATCGACTTCCTTTTGGGTGTGCTGATGGTGCTCATCGGACTGCTCCCGGAGGTGCTAGCCGAGCCTTTCGAGTATCAGTTTATGCAGCGGGCGCTGTTGACCTCCATCGTGGTCGGGCTCGTCTGTGGGGTGCTCTCCTGCTTTGTGGTCTTAAAACGATGGGCGCTGCTTGGCGATGCGATCTCGCATGCGGTGTTGCCCGGTGTGGCGATCGCTTACCTGTTGGGCTGGCCGTTTTTTATCGGCGCCTTCATCGCAGGCGCGCTGACCTCCCTCGGGATCGGCTTTATCGAGCGGACGACGCGGCTGAAGTCGGATACGGCGATTGGCATTATGTTTACCGCGGCTTTTGCCCTCGGGGTGGTGATCATTGGGCAGATTGCGACCTCGACCCACCTGATGCATGTCCTCTTCGGCAACGTCCTCGGGGTCGATCGAGCGGCGCTGCTGCTGACATTGGTCGCCGGCGCGGTGGCGCTGCTGACCGTCGCCTTAGGATATAAGGCGCTCTTCGCCTACACCTTCGACGAGGTGCACGCGCAGGCGTTGGGGTTGAATACCGCGGCGATTCACTACGGCTTGATTCTGCTGTTGACCCTGACGATCGTGGCGAGCTTGGAGACCGTCGGCATCATCCTGGTCGTAGCGATGTTGATCATTCCCGGCGCCACGGCGTATTTGCTCAGTGATCGGCTGGCGCGCATGATCGTTTGGTCGGCCATGTGTGGCGTCACTGCTACTGTCAGCGGGCTCTATTTGGCCTACTATTTCGATCTGGCCTCCGGGGGAGCGATGGTCTTGGTGGCTGCGGCGCTTTTTTTGTTGGCTTTTTTGCTGGCGCCCCGTCACGGCCTGCTGGCCCAATTATGGCAGCGCCGGCGCGCGGTCGAAGGGGGCTAGCGTGCCTCCGGGGCGCTTGGGTCGCGGCGCCCGCGACAACGCTCCACCCTTTTCTATTAATGCCCCCTTAACCGCGTCGGCTTAGTCTGTATACTGGGCAGACAAACCCGAGCTAGCGCGTGCACCGATAATGACCAATCAACTTATCGACCCCCAGTGTAGTGCTCTGCTGCTTATCGATTTGCAGGAGCAACTGCTCCCTAAAATTGATAACGCGCAAAATGTCGTGGCTGCTGCCAATTGGCTGGCAGGTGTGGCCAGCGATCTTGGGGTGCCAATCTTCTTCACCGAGCAGTACCCTGAGCGTTTAGGTTCTACGGTCGATCCGGTGGCGCAGTGGATCGATTCGGCCCGCTGTTACACAAAGATGTCTTTTGGCTGGATGCGTGAGCCGGAGGCGGCGGCAGCCGGTCTGCCCCGACAAGTTGTGATCGCTGGGACCGAGGCCCACGTCTGCGTGTTGCAGACCGCTCTCGGGCTGGCAGCGGTGGGCCATGAGGTCTATGCAGTGGCCGATGCGCTCGGTTCGCGACGGCCGCAAGACCGCGAGTTGGCGATGGCGAGGATGCGCGCTGCCGGGGTCGTTGTGGTGGGCGCCGAGATGGTCGCCTTCGAGTGGCTGCAGCGTGCGGGCACCGAGACTTTCCGACGCGTTCTGCCGCGCCTGCGAGCCGGCTGGGAGGTAGGCGGCGATCATGACGGATAATGTCCTTGACCTGCAGCAGCTGCTAGCGAACGTCGGTGGCGACGAGGCGCTGGCCGATCTGTTGCTGGCACGCATGCGTGAGGATCTGCCGGTGCGCTTGACGCAGCTGCGCGAAGCGCTCGAGCGCGCCGATGCCGAGGTGGCACATCAGGCATCTCACCCGCTCAAGGGGGCGCTGACCAGTGTGCGGGCGTTGGAGGCAGGAGAGTTAGCGCGACAGATCGATGATGCGGCACGGGACGGCGACCTTGAGACCGCCGCTGCCGTCTTGCCGCAGCTTGAGCAAGCAGCTGGACGCCTGCAGCAGTATATCGATCAGCGCTTGGCCTAGGCCGTGTCGTACCGAGTTTGTGCTGTGCCGAGCAGCAGGTCAAAGCGGCGGGCTGCTCGGTGAATCTTGAACGGGCCGGGATGGGTGGCACCGAGTCGGGGGGAAGAGAGACGGTTGCGTCGGAAGTGAGAACAATTGACAGCCGCGTGACAGCCGCGTGACAGCCGCGTCGGGTGTTGACATGTTGCCGCATATCGTGGCATCGCTAATGCGGCAAGTGATAGGCATACTGGCAGTGGGGTAATGGCGCATGGGGAGCGAGACACTGGATGAGCTACTCGATCTTGGCGAGCAGCTTGATATCACGGTCGCGGCAGCCTGTAAGCAGCGCTTGAACGAAGCGCTCGGCGGCGGGCAACCGATCGAACTCAAAGGCGACCGACTGCAGCGTGTCGATACAGCCGGAGTGCAGTTGCTGCTCGCCTTTGCACGCGCAGCGGCGGATGGTCCGGGGTGGGGCTGGCACGGTGGTGAGGTGCCGGAGGCTGTGCGGACGGCGGCGCAGATGCTGGGGGTCGAGCGCGAACTTCAAGGTCACTCCGTCTAGCGTTCGGCGGGGGCGGCCAGGCGGCTGTCGCTTTGCTGCGGTTTGACGAAGGGGGCGCCGCTGCGCCGCCGGGCTGGTTATCAACAGATGCAAAATAGGCGTGAGCCAACATGGTTAAGATCCTTGCGGTGGACGATTCCGCTTCGATGCGACAGATGGTGACCTACACCCTTAAGCAGGGTGGCTACGAGGTGACCGAGGCCGTCGATGGGGCCGATGCCTTGGCCAAGGCTAAAGGAGGGCAGTTCGATCTAGTCATTACCGATGTGAACATGCCGAAGATGGACGGCATCACACTGGTTAGAGAGCTGCGTGCTCTGCCGGCGTTCAAGTTCACTCCGATTCTGCTGTTGACGACCGAATCGGCCCCGGAGAAAAAGCAGGAAGGTAAGCAGGCGGGGGCGACTGGCTGGCTGGTCAAGCCGTTTGATCCTGATCAGCTCATCAATACGATCAAGAAGGTGGTGAACTAGCAGCGGGCTGTCGGGGGTAAACGCCTGCAGCCGCCGGGGGAGGAGTATGAGCGTCGACCTCAGTCAATTTCTGCAGACCTTTTTCGAGGAGAGCTTCGAGGGGCTCGATATCATGGAGTCGGGGCTGCTTGAGCTCGACCCGCAGCACCCCGACACCGAGGTGCTGCACACTGTCTTTCGGGCGGCGCACTCGATTAAGGGCGGCGCGGGGACCTTCGGCCTCAGCGCGATCTCGGACTTTACTCACCGCATGGAGACCCTGCTCGATCGGTTGCGTGCCGGTGAGCAGACCGTAACGCCCGAAGTAGTCAGCGCGCTGTTATCTGCGGTCGATTGTTTGCGCGGCATGTTGGAGGCGATCAAGGCGGAGCAGGAGCTCGACAGCGAAGCACTCAGTGCGGCTCAGCAAGCCCTTGATGAGCAACTGGCGTTGCGCGATAACGGGGCGAAGGGTGGGAGACCAGGGGCGGAGCAGTCGGCCCCGGCGGGCAGCGGCGGCCTTGGCCGTCGCGGTGCTAACGCCGGTTCGAGCGGCTCTGGATCGGCTCCTGCGGGCGCTGGGCCTGAGGCGGGGGAGGGCGAGCAGGGCGGCGGCTGGCATATCCGTTTCGAGCCCGAGGCCCATCTACTGACGACGGGGAACGATCCGGCTCGTCTCTTCCGCGCCTTGAGCGATCTGGGGGCGTTGACGGTTCACTGTGAGAGCGGTGAGTTGCCGGCGTTTGAAGCGCTCGATCCGGAGTCTTGCTGCCTCTCTTGGGATCTCGAGTTGGTTACCGGTGCCACTGAGGCGGCGGTGCGTGAGGTCTTTGAGTGGGTCGAAGATGATGCTGTGATTGAGATCACCCCGCTGAGCGGGTCGGCAGCGCCAGCGGCGGAGGACCACGGTGCCGCCGCTGAACCGGCACCCGAGTCGGCCCCCGTTGCCGCGTCGGCAACGGCTGAGGTAGAAGAGGGAGCCGAAGCCGCTGCAGCGGCGGGTGCTGCAGCGCGCCCTGCCGCAACGGCGAGCAGCGGCGGCACCGCTGCAGCGACCAAGTCCAAGCCCGCCAAAGCCGGGGCGCGCAAAGAGGCCGCGAAGAAGAGCAGCAGCTCGATCCGGGTCGACACCGAGAAGATCGACGTCTTGATCGACATGGTCGGTGAGCTCGTCATCACGCAGTCGATGCTCAGTCAGATCGGCAAGGAGTTCTCGGCCGATCGGCTCGAGGAGTTGCAAGACGGGCTGGCGCAGCTTGAGCGCAATACCCGTGAGCTGCAAGAGAGCATCATGCGCATCCGCATGGTGCCGATCAGCTTCGCCTACTCACGGCTGCCGCGGATCGTCCACGACACCAGCCGGGCGCTCGGTAAGGAGGTCGAGTTCACCATGGAGGGTGAGCAGACCGAGCTCGATAAGACGGTGATGGAGAAGATCATCGACCCGCTGGTTCACTTGGTGCGCAACAGCGTCGATCACGGTATCGAGGACCCGGCCGAGCGGCAGGCCGCCGGCAAACCGGGCAAGGGCAAGATCTCTATCGAGGCCTACCACAAGGGTGGCAACATCATCATCGAGATTGTCGACGATGGCCGCGGCATCAACCGCGATAAGCTGCTCGGGAAGGCGCGGGCGGCGGGCCTGGTCGAAGAGGGCGAAGAGTTGAGCGATGCCGAGGTCTACGATCTGATCTTCCACCCCGGCTTATCGACGCACGACGAGGCGACCGAGTACTCCGGGCGCGGCGTCGGCATGGACGTGGTCAAACGCAACATCCGCTCGCTCTCGGGCAGCTTGAACGTCCGCTCGGCACCGGGGCAGGGGACGACCATCACCATCTCGCTGCCGCTGACGCTCTCGATCCTCGACGGTCAGCTCTTTCGGGTCGGTGATCAGACCTACATCGTGCCCCTGGTCTCGGTTATCGAGTCGCTGCAGGTCGATGGTGCCAAGGTCAGCGGGGTCACCGGACGGGGTGAGGTCTACCACTGGCGCGAGGCCTATGTGCCGATCGTCCGTCTTCATGAACTCTTCGATACCGAGCCGATGCGTCACGAACTCAGCGGCGGCCTGATGGTGATCGTTGAAGACGAGGAGACCTACCTCGGGGTCTTTGTCGACGACTTACTCGATCAGCAGCAGGTCGTCATCAAGAGCCTGGAGGCGAACTACTTGCGAGTCCCGGGGATTGCTGGCGCGACAATT
The DNA here is from genome assembly GCF_016583625.1 of Halorhodospira abdelmalekii. Lineage (GTDB taxonomy): Bacteria > Pseudomonadota > Gammaproteobacteria > Nitrococcales > Halorhodospiraceae > Halorhodospira > Halorhodospira abdelmalekii. Next base: position 22,355 of record NZ_NRRN01000015.1, read on the forward strand.
CTGGGTGACGGTACGGTGGCCCTGATCCTCGACATCGCCGGATTGGTTGAGATGAGTCGCGGCGGATCGCGGCAGCCACTGATTCCTGAGCGAGAGGAGAGCGACGAGGCGGCGTAGGGGCTCGATACGAAGGGTCGGTCCTCTTTGGTGGGGCCGAAGTGGAGCGTGCGGGAGGGGGCGTGAGACCGTGCTAAGAGGCGTGGTGCGAGGGAGCAGGGTTTCTGGTGTGGACGGATGGCTTGAGTAGCGAGCGCAGGAGCGAACATGGCAGAACAGAGCGAGCGACAGAACCTGGCTGACGATCGCACGGCGGCACTCGGCACCGGTGCCGACACCGTCGACGCGATGCAGGCAACCGCTGATGGCGAGCAGTATCTCACCTTTACCCTCGGCGATGAGGAGTACGGGGTCGATATCCTGCGCGTACAAGAGATTAAGGGGTGGCAGCGGGCGACACCGATCCCGAATACCCCGCACTACGTTAAGGGGGTGATCAACCTACGCGGTACCATTGTCCCAGTGATCGACCTGCGCGAGCGTTTCGGCATGGCGGCGCAGGAGTACAGCAAGTTTACTGTGGTGGTGATGGTCAAGGTGATCAGTGGGGTGCGTGAGCGGATCATGGGGCTCGTTGTCGATGCCCTCTCCGAGGTCTACACGTTTCAAACGGAGCAGATTCGCCCGGCGCCGGAGTTCGGGGCCCACATTCGGACCGACTTTATCCGTGGCCTGGCGACCGTCGACGACTCGAAGATGGTCATCGTGCTTGATGTCGACGAGCTGCTCAGTGATGAAGATTTGGCGATTGCCGACGATCAGAGCCGAGTGGCTGAGGCGGTGCGCACCGCCGCCCGCGTCAGTAAGGAGAGTGAGTGATGGACAATGAACAGACACAACCCAGTGCAGCCGAGTTGGAAAGCCAGGGCTGGGTGAGTCCAGATCGGGTTGATGAATTGTTGGGCATGATGCAGCAGATCGCTCAGGGCGACTACCTGAGTGTCGCGCGCGGCGATTGTAAGCTCTCACGCGGGCTCTACGACCTGGCGATGACGGTCATGGATAGCGAGACGCAAAACCTGCAGTCGGTGGTCAGGCTGACCGGTAACATCGCCGATAGCTTCGTGGCGACCTCCGAGATGCGGATGACGATTCGGGAGACGAGTGAGCGCAGTCAGACCATCGCCTCGACCTCGGAGGAGTTGGCGGCGAGTATCGATACCGTCGCCGAGAACAGCAGTGCCGTGGCCTCCGAGACGGTGGCGGTGCAGCAGCTGGTCGATGCGGGCGATCAGGCCTCCCGGCGCACCAACGAGACGGTCGTCGAGATCGCCGGGTTGGCCGAGACGGCGTCGCAGAAGGTCAAACAGCTCAATCAGGCCTCCGAGGAGATCAGCTCCATTATCGAGTTGATCGAGGAGATCGCCTTCCAGACCAACATGCTGGCACTGAACGCCTCGGTCGAGGCGGCGCGCGCCGGGCAAGCAGGGGCTGGATTCTCCGTAGTCGCTCAGGAGGTGCGCCGGCTCGCCGATCAGACCAAGAACGCCACGGTTGATATCGCCCAACGCATTCGGACCTTGCGCGATGAGACGGAGGGCATCTCGCACTCGGTCGCCGAGATGGGCAGTGCCGTGCAGCGCGGTCAGGAGGCGACCACCGAGACGAGCAAGACGATGCAGCAGGTCGCCGACCGGATGCGCGGGGTGACCGAGCACATCCAAAACGTCTCCTCGGTGATCAACGAGCAGAAGGGGGCGGTTACGCAGGTCGCAGAGGCGATCAGCGCGGTGACCGACCGCACCGAGCGCAACGTCAATGACGTCGAAACCACCCTTGATGTGCTCGGTGATTCGCGCCAGATCTTGACAGCTAAGGTAGAGCATCTAAGTGGCTGCAACCTGCCGAAGGTCTTTCTCTACCGCAGCAAGTTCGACCACATCATGTGGAAGCTGCGCATCGCCGCGATGTTGGCCGGGCGTGAGGAGGTTGACAGCCGTGAGTTGGCCGATCACCACCAGTGTAACCTCGGCAAGTGGTACGACGGCATCGACGATCGGCAGATTCGTCAGCTGCCTGCCTTCCGCGAGTTGGAGGAGCCGCACGCGGCGGTCCACCAGCACGGTAAGAAGGCCGCAGCGCTCTACCAGCGCGGCGATGTCGATGCGGCTGCGGCAGAGTTGGAGCACTTGGCGGAGAACTCGCAACGGGTCGTTGAGCTGCTGGAACGACTGGGCACCGAAATGGATTCGGCAAGTCGCAAATAATCGGGAAGAAAGGGCACTCCATGAGTACGCAGCCGCCGCGAACCCTGATCTTTCTCAACCAGAAGGGCGGGGTGGGCAAGACGACCTCGTCGGTGAATGTAGCGCACGCCCTCGCCCTGAGTGGCTACGAGGTGCTTGGGCTCGATCTCGACCCACAGGGGCACTTCGCTGCCAGTCTGGGTTTGGAGGGGTTGGATCCAGGGCTCGATGAGATCTTTTTCGAGGGGGTCGGGCTGCTGGAGCGGGCGCAGCCGGCGCGTGAGCGGCTGCGTCTGGTGCCGCCGGGGCCGCGTCTTCCGGAGGTCGAGCAGATGGCCGGGGGACGTGAGCGTGGCTGGATCTTGCAGCGGGCCCTGACGCAGCTCAAGCAGCCGTTCGACTACGTGGTGATCGACTGCCCGCCCTCATCGGGGCTGTTGGCCATCAATGCTTTGCTGGCGACCGACGATGTCATCATGCCGGTCTCGTGTGACTACTTGGCCTTGGAGGGGCTCGCCGGCTTGATGCGAACCCTGATGCGAGTTGAGCAGGGGCTGAACATCTCAACACGCAAGTATGTCTTGGTGACCCGCTTCAATGGCCAGCGGCGCTTGCCGCGTGAGGTGCGCGGTAAGCTGGAGGAGTACTTTCCCGGACAGGTGCTCTATACCCCCATTCGCGATAATGTCGCGTTGGCGGAGGCCCCCGGGTTTGGTCAGACGGTCTTCGAGTATCGCCCCGAGAGCAACGGGGCCAAAGACTATGCGGCGCTGGCTGAAGATATCCGCTTGCGGCGGGTGCTTGAGGCGCCTGCAGCCGGTTAAGGGAGGAGGGAGCCGTGGCAAAGAGCGGTGGCTCGAGTGGCGATAAGAAGGGCAGCGGCAACGGTAAGAAGCTCGGCCGTGACCCGCTGGCGTGGATGCGGGATGACCCGCCGCAGGCGCAGCAGCGGCCAGAGGAGCAGTCGGAAGAGCAGCCCGCGGTAGCGGGGCAGTCGGACGAGGAGAGCGAATTGCCGGAGGCGGCTGAATCGGCACCATCGGCCGAGCCAGCTGAACCGGTCGAGCCTGCCGCCTCCCCTCCGCCCTCAGAACCCCCCAAGACCGCAGCGGCCTCTGATGAGCCCCCTGCGGCGGCACAGCAGTCGGCACCGAGTACTCAACCGAGCGGGAGCGAGACCACCATGGCGAGCAGCGAGCGCAGCGATCAGATCACCGTCAGCCGGGCCGAGTTCGTGCGGTATCACCGCTTCATGCTGGCGATGCAGACGTGTACAACGGCGTTTTTAATGACCGACCCACAAGGGGTCATCAGCTACGTCAACGATCCGATGCGCACGCTGCTCGCACGCCGTGAGCGCGAAATCGCTGCGGTCAATCCCGGTTTCTCGGCTCAGCAGCTTGAGGGGCGATCGCTGCTTGAGCTCTTCCCGCAACTGCGCCCCCACGCCGAGGCGATGCAGCAGGTGCGTGATCAGGCCCTGCACGAGCGTCTCGATATCGGTGAGCTGCGTATCGATGTTCACATCACCGGCGAGGAGAACCAGGAGGGTGACTTTCTCGGTAATACCCTGGAGGTCTTCGATATCACCGAGGAGTGGCATCGGCGCGAGGATGAAAAGAAGGCCCAGGCCGATGTCGAGGAGCTGATCGAGAAGATCCAAGCCGGCGAACTCAGTGAGCGCGTCTCGACCGAGCACATGAGAAAGGGCTTTATCCGCACGCTGAGTGAAGACATCAACTTGGTTCTTGACGTCACCCAAGCGCCGGTCCGCGAGGTGGTGCGGGTGATGAAGCAGGTCGCCCAAGGCGACTTGAACCAGAAGATGGAGGGCGCCTTTAAGGGCGACTTCGGCGAGTTGCAGGATCACGTCAACCGCACCATCGATATCTTACAACGGACCGTCAACGAGGTGCGTGAGACGGCCGATAGCCTCGATTCGGCCTCCTCTGAGATCTCCCAGGGCAACCAGGACCTGTCGCAGCGCACCGAGGAGCAGGCAAGCTCGCTAGAAGAGACCGCCTCAAGCATCGAAGAGCTGACCAGTACGGTGCGGCAGACGGCGGAGAACGCCCGTGAGTCGCAGCAGCTTGCCTCGGCGGCGCAAGAGCGGGCGGAGCGTGGTGGCGAGATCTCCAATCAGGTCGTCGAGGCGATGGGGGCGATCAAGCAGTCGAGCCGGGAGATCTCTGACATCATCACGGTGATCGATGAGATCGCCTTCCAGACCAACCTGCTCGCGCTCAATGCTGCGGTCGAGGCGGCGCGCGCCGGCGAGCACGGGCGCGGCTTTGGCGTCGTCGCCGCGGAGGTGCGCAACCTAGCTCAGCGCAGCGCGACGGCGGCGAAAGATATCAAACGCTTGATCAAAGATAGCAGCAAGAAGGTCGAGGACGGCACTCAGCTGGTCAGCGAATCGAGTGAGACGCTGCAGCAGATCGTTGACGCATTCCAATCTGTGAATGATAAGATAGCCGAGATCGCATCCGCGAGTGAGGAGCAATCGACGGGGATCGACGAGATCAATAAGGCCGTTAGCCAGCTCGACGAGGTTACCCAGCAAAACGCCGCGCTGGTCGAAGAGATGGCCTCGGCGGCCGAGTCTCTGGATGAGCAGGCCACCTCGCTGGTGGAGGTAATGGGCTTCTTCGGCGGGGCGCAGCAGAGCGTAGGCAGTAAGTCGCGTCGCGGCAGCAACGGTACCACCGCCGGCCGCAATGGCGGTTCTGGCGGCTCGGTCGTTCGCCGAAGTGGCGGCGGCGCCGGCAAGGGTGCGTCGGGCCATGGTGCGAGTCGGCACGGACCGGGAGGAGCCGGTACAACTGCCCATAAGCCGACCACCACAAGCGGTGCCACCCGCGGAGCGGGTAGCAGCGGCAGCGGGCTGGGCAAGACGGGCAGTGGTACGGCCGCAGCGAGTCGCGGAGGCACGGGGGGGCGCACCACAGCAGCGGCGAATACGCGACAAGGATCGCAGTCGGCGGCGCAGCAAGAGGATAGCGACTGGGAGGAGTTCTAGAGCGCTCCGCGCGGGGGGCGGCCGTGCGCAGCAGCCCGGCCGCGATGGGGGGTTCGTCTTTAAGCGTCAGGACGAAGCCATCGGCATCGGTAGCAGTGGTGAGACGGGTAGCCTTATGGTGAGCTGCGGTATGGGAGCGCGCGGTGGAGGGTGAACGCGAGTTTCGCTTCACCCGCGAAGACTTCGAATGGATTCGTGAGACGGTTGGGCGCGAGACCGGCATCCAGCTCAGTGAGGCGAAGGGCGATATGGTCTACTCACGCCTGGCGCGCCGGCTGCGCGCGCTCGGTCTGCGTGACTTCGCCAGCTACCGCAAGCTGCTGGTCAACGATCCGCAGCGCCAGGAGATGGCGCAGTTCGTCAACGCCTTGACCACGAACCTAACGGCCTTTTATCGCGAGGCGCACCACTTCGAGCATTTGGCACAAGTCCTGGAGCAGGCCAAGGGGCTGGTGCGCATCTGGTCGGCTGGCTGCTCGACCGGGGAGGAGGTCTATTCGATCGCCATGACCGCACGCGACGTCTTCGGTGGGCGGGCTGCCGAGCGGGTGCGGATCATCGGAACCGACCTTGATAGCAGTGTGCTTGAGCAGGCCGCTGCTGGGGTCTACGATCAGCGGCGGGTGGCGGGGCTGAGTACAGCCTCGCTGCGTGAAAACTTTTTGCGGGGGACCGGCAAAAACGACGGTCTGGTGCGGGTGCGCCCCGAACTGCGTCGCCTGGTGCACTTCGAGCAGCTCAATCTGCTCCACGATTGGCCGTTTCGTGAGCGCTTCAGTGTCGTCTTTTGCCGCAACGTCATCATATACTTCAACAAGGAGATCCAGCGTCGGCTCTTCGAGCGCGTTGCCGAGATCATGGTGCCGGCCGGTTGGCTGTACATCGGACACTCGGAGACGTTATGGAAGGTCAGCGACCGCTTTGAGCCCCATGGCCGGACTATCTACCAGAAGTCAAAGTAGCGAGCGGTTGCGATTCGCCGCCAATGGCAACGGCAACCGAGCCGCAGAGCCGCCGCCGTGCCTGCCTGGCTTCGAGCATATCAACCGCTACTGGGACCCGCAGCATGCCGTCTTTGCGGCCAAGATCTTGCCCGGCGAATTTTATGTCACCCGCGGTGGCGAGATGGTCGTGACGACCCTGGGGTCGTGTGTCTCGGCCTGTGTTCGCGACCGGCGGTTGGCGGTCGGCGGCATGAACCACTTTATGTTGCCGCTAAGCGGTAAGCATACACGGATCGACGATCCCCTCAGCGAATCGGCCCGCTACGGCAACTACGCCATGGAGCAGTTGATTAACCGTATTATGGCCCTGGGGGGGCGCCGTCAAGACCTAGAAGTTAAGCTCTTTGGTGGGGGCCGGGTGCTGGCGGCGGTGACGGATATCGGCAAGCGCAACATCGAGTTTGCCCGCGAATACGTCGCAACTGAAGGGCTGCGGCTGCTGAGCGAGGATCTTGGTGACGAGTACCCGCGCAAGGTGCAGTATTTTCCGGAGAGTGGGCGTGCCCGATCGAAGAAGCTGTACCGCACCCGCAACGACACCGTGGTGCGGCGCGAGGAGCACTATCTCCACGAGATCGACGAGAAGCCGACCTCCGGTGGCGTCGACCTATTTTGAGTGAGAAGGCGGGCCCATGATACGTGTGCTGATCGTCGATGACTCGTCGTTGATCCGGCGATTGCTAACGGAGATTCTGGAGCAGGCCGATGACATCGAAGTCGTTGGCACGGCGCGGGACCCGTACGATGCACGCGATAAGATCAAGCAGCTCAATCCCGACGTCTTGACCTTAGATGTCGAGATGCCGCGCATGGACGGCATCACATTCCTCCGCAATTTGATGCGGTTGCGGCCGATGCCGGTGGTCATGGTGTCGACCTTGACCCACGAAGGAGCAGAGGAGACGATTGAGGCGCTTGCCCTCGGTGCGGTCGATTTTGTCGCCAAGCCGCGCATGGACGTTGCGCACGGACTTGAGGAGTACGCTGAGCAGATCGTCTCCAAAGTGCGGGCCGCGGCGCGTGCCCGTGTGCACCCGCTCGCCGATGCGCCCCGCTCCGGTAAGGCTACACAGCGGGTGGTACGTCCAAACAGCAACAAGATCGTAGCGATCGGTGCCTCGACAGGCGGTACGGTCGCCATTCAGCGCGTGCTGGAAGAGATGCCGCCGAATGCGCCTGCCATTGTTATTACGCAGCACATGCCCGAAGGTTTCTCAGCGGCCTTTGCGCAGCGGCTCGACGGACTGTGCACGATTTCGGTCTGTGAGGCGCAAGATGGACAGCGCATCTTACCGGGGCACGCCTATATCGCACCCGGCGGTGAGCGCCATCTGGAGGTCTACCGCCAGGGTACTCGTTACCTTTGTCGGCTGCGCGCGGGGGCGCCGGTGAAACGCCACCGTCCTTCGGTTGAGGTGCTCTTCGAGTCGGTGGTGCGGAGCGCGGGGGCCGAGGCGATCGGTGTGCTGCTGACCGGTATGGGTACGGATGGTGCCGATGGCATGGGGCGTATGCACGCAGCAGGCGCGCTGACGATTGCTCAAGACGAGGCGAGCAGCGTGGTGTGGGGGATGCCGGGGGCAGCGGTCAAGGCGGGCGCTGCCGCACGGATACTGCCGCTCGATCGTATCGCCGGGGCGATTCTGGATGCCGCGAGTGCGGCGCCATCCACCGATGGGCAGGGAGTGACGTAGGCTATGGCTACTTCCGACAAGGCGCAAGGATTTCGTGACAGTTTTACCGCCGCCTATCTGATCTCAAGGTTATGGCGCTACGCGATCCCCCTCTTCGTGGTAACCCTGGTTGCCGCTGTGGTGGCCTATGTCTGGCCGTCGTTCGGGTCCCTGGCAGTCTTAGTCGTTGCAGCGGCGTGGGGGGCTGTCGGCGTGGTCGCCGAGCATCAGTCGGGCCGCGAGCAGGCGGAGCAAACGGCTACCGAGCTTGAGGAGGCACTGCGCGATCTGCTGCACGATATCGACGATAGTCTGAACGCCGAGTTTCGTACCGTCTCGGGAGATCTTGAGCAGATTCATGGTCTGGTGCGCGATGCGGTGCAGTCGCTGCACAGTAGTTTTAACGGCATGGATCAGGCAACTGATGAGCAGGAGCGCTTAGCGCGGACGGTGATTCAGCGGACTGGCGGTGATACTGCAATGGAAGATTTCGGCATCGCCGAATTTGTCGTTGAGACTGAGGAGTTTTTGAACGGTTACGTCGATATGATCGTCGATATGAGTCGACGGAGCGTCAAGACCGTTGAGCGGATTGATGACATTGTTACTGAAATGCGCCATATCGACAGCTTACTGGCCGATCTGAAGGGGATTGCCGACCAGACGGATTTGTTGGCCCTCAACGCCAGCATTGAGGCGGCGCACGCCGGTGAGTCGGGACGTGGGTTTGCCGTCGTTGCCGATGAGGTGCGCAAGCTCTCGGAGAAGGCGAACCACTTCAATCAGCAGATTGCCGACGAGGTCGATGAGATCAGCGGCATGGTTACGGTGACGCGGCGCGAGGTCGGCGAGATGGCCTCGACCGACATGAATGCTACGCTGTCGACCAAAGAGCAGATCTCGCAGATGATGGAGAAGCTCAAAAGCTTGGACCGCGAGGTCGAGCAGCAGGTCTTGCGCATCTCGGGTGTCAGTCGGCAGATCGATCAGCACGTCGCCGATGCTGTGCGGGCGCTGCAGTTCGAGGATATCGTCACCCAACTGGTTGAGAGCTCGCGCGTCGGTGTCAGCGGGCTGAACAGCTACCTGGAGGGGGTGCGCGGCGTCCTGCAGGCGATCGCGCAAGAGAACGTCCACGGCAGCGAGTACGCCGCCCGCTTGCGTGAGGCGCGTGAGCGTTTGGCACAGCAGCGTGAGGCCCGGCAAGCGGAGCGGGCGCAGCAGCGCAAGGTCGAGCAGGCATCGATGGATCAGGGGGACATCGAGCTATTTTGAGCGGGGCAGGCGGGTTTTTTTGGTATGATTCGCCCGTCTGCCCTGTTTTGAATTTTACATTCAGGCAATTGGCTACCTGTGTAAGGAGTAAGACTATGAGTATACATACGACGGCCGAGGACGGCGGTAAGACCCTGGTGGTCAACGTGCGTGGCTACTTTGACTTCAGTCTCCATAAGGATTTTCGCCAAGCCTACAAGGGAGCGGAGGGGATTCGTCGCTTTGTGGTCGATTTGCGCGAGACCGAGTACATGGACAGCTCGGCGCTCGGGATGCTGTTGCTGTTGCGTGAGCATGCGACCGATCAAGGTGGCGAGGTCGTGCTGCGTAACAGCTCGCGCGAGGTGCGTAAGATCCTTGAGATCGCCAACTTCCAGCGCCTCTTTCGGATCGAGGAGTGAGCATCAGCAGTACCGAGTGCTGGTGTCGTGGCGCGGCATAGTTGGCTAGGAGCGTGCGTAGGTCGTGCGATTGAGGGTGTGAGAGGGGGCAGTTTGCGTGGATGACGGGCAGGACGCTGCGGAGACGTCGACTTTTTTAGTCGTCGATGATGAACCAGTGAACGCGATGTTGCTAGAGACGGTGCTCTCTGCCCGCGGCTTTCGCGTCGTCACGGCAGCGGACGGCGAGGAAGCCGTCGCCCGCTTCCAAGAGCACGCCGTCGACATGGTGCTAATGGACATCATGATGCCGGGCGTCGACGGCTACGAGGCGACCCGGCGGATCAAGGCGCTCGATCGCGGCGGTTTTGTCCCGGTGCTCTTTGTTACGGCGTTGACCGATGAGCAGCGTTTGGCGCAGTGCATTGAGGCCGGTGGTGACGATTTCGTCACGAAGCCGATCAGCCGCGTGCAGCTCAACGCCAAGATCGATGCCTGGTTGCGCACGCGTGAGCTCTACCGCACCGTGGTTGCGCAGCGGGACAGGCTGCGCAGCCATCAGCTGCGCCTTGAGCATGAGCAGGAGACGGCCGAGCGGATCGTTGCCCGGGCGACGGCCTCGAATGCACTGGAGACCCCGGGGCTGCGTTATTTCTATCAGCCGGCGGCCATCTTGAGCGGCGATATCCTGCTTGCGGGACGGCGCCCGAATGGCAATCTGCTGCTCTTGGTTGGTGATTTTACTGGTCACGGCATCGGGGCTGCGGTCGGCGTGCCGGGGCTCGCTGCTGTCTACTACGACTTGGTATCCCGTGGTGCCCATCCGGCCGAGATGCTCGATGCGATCAACGAAAAGCTCTTTCGCAGTTTGCCGTCGGATATGTTTTTGACGGCGGCACTGATCGAGGTTGATGGTCGGGGGCGGCGTCTCGGCGTGTGGAATGCCGGCATGCCTCCGGTGTGGTTGGTGCAGGGCGAGGAGATTCGGCACCGCTTCGTCTCTAGTGACTTGCCCCTCGGTGTTGAGCGCAATACCGCACCCGGCCGTCGCCGGCTGACTTACGTCGATGTACCGGATGATTGTTTCCTCTACGCCTGCTCCGATGGCATCGTCGAGGTGGCCGGAGAGGGCGGTGCGCTCTACGGCGATGAGCGCGTTGAAGCGGTACTGAGGGCGGCTTGCCAAGGCGCAGGCTTCGACGACTTGCTGCGGCAGGTCGAGGCGTTTCGCGCGGCCGCGCAGGCGAGCGACGATGCAACCCTGGTCGAGATCGATCTCGATCAGGCCTTTGCCAATGACGGCGGTGGGTATGGGGCGGCAGAGGCGGTGCATTGGCGGACCGAATTGGTTCTTGACGCCTGTACCTTGGTCCACGTCAATCCGGTGCCACCGATTATGAACTTGCTCTCCGATCTTGGGGCGATGGAAGAGGATCGCCAAAGCCTCTATGTGGTGATCGCTGAGCTATTCACTAATGCCCTAGAGCACGGGGTGCTCGGTCTGGAGTCGAAGATCAAGCGCAGTGAAGAGGGGTTTGAAAAGTACTACGAGCGTCGCCGGGAGGCGTTGGCGCAGCTGACCGAAGGCGAGGTGCGGCTGCGGGTGCACTACGATCCGCGTCCCGATTCACGGGGGGTGGTGATCGAGGTCGAAGATTCTGGGCCGGGCTTCGAGTATCAACGCATTCTGGAGGCCGCTAAGCACGGTGATGTTGCTGGGGCACTGGCGGCCGGACGCGGGATCATGTTGGTGCGGTCGTTGTGCGAGGAGATTGAGTATTTTCCGCCGGGCAATCGCGTTCGCGTGCGCTACTCGGGTACGCTGGCGGGTTGAAACGGTTGCTGTTGTGCCCCTGACTGCGGTCCACCGCAGCGCTCTCTGCTCTGCGTTCCGCTACGGTTACAGGGGGCTGTAGTGATGGACGATGCGGCGGCTGAGGGCTATCGCCTTCGCCGGCAGCGGGCTTGGCGCCTGGTCTTGGTGGCGCTGTTGCTGCTTGCCGGAGGTGCGATCTCCCTGTGGGGGCCGTGGGAGATCGCAGACGTTGTTGCCCTCGGGCGAGCGATGGCCGAGCATCCGTGGCTGTTGGTCGTCATCGTGCTGGTACAGGCGACGCTGTTCGCTTTGGCGTTGCCTGGGAGTCTCGCGTTTTGGGTGGTGGCGCCCTTCTACCCGCCGTGGTGGAGTACGCTGGCGTTGACCCTCGGTAGCACCCTGGGTGCACTCGGCGCCTACGGCCTGTCACGGCTCTTGGGAGGCGGTGTCGTCTCAATCGAGGGCCGTTGGGTGCGTCTGCTAGGGCGCCACAGCGATCTGCTGAGTCAGTGTGCGTTACGAGCGTTGCCCGGATTTCCGCATGCACCGATCAATTATGCCGCCGGTCTGCTGCGTCTGCCGCTGCTCCCCTTTGCGTTGGCTGCACTGGTCGGTTTAGGGCTGAAAAGCGGGATCTACAGCTTTGCGATTTACGAGGCCGTTGAGGCCGCCGAGGCGGGTCAGGTCGATCGCGGCGCCGTCGTGGTCCTCTTCCTGCTCTTTCTCCTCTTTGCCGCCGGTGCGCTGCTGCGTTACTGGCTGCGCGGCGCCGCTGGCGGCAATGATCGGGAGTCGTGAACGGTGAGAGCCGGAGAGGGGCAAGGGTTGTATTGAGAACAATTATTGTTTAAATTCTTTATAAAGTGCAGCCAGGTCCTAGCCCAGCGTACCTTCGGCGCGTATCGTGTGCACTGACGGCAGGTGCGCGGTTGCCGATCTGGCCGCGAGCGCCTTGAGACGACAACCCTGAATCGAAGGGGGAGAGTACAATGCCCTACCAACTACCCGATCTGCCTTACGACTACGGTGAACTGGAGCGCTCTATCGATGCACAGACGATGGAACTCCATCACAGCAAACACCACAACACTTACGTCACCAAGCTCAACGATGCGATTGGTGGAACGGAGCACGAAGAGACGCCGCTTGAACAGCTCTTTCCGAAGATCTCGCAACTGCCGGTTGCCCTGCGCAACAACGGTGGTGGTCACTGGAACCACGCCCTCTTTTGGCAGGTGATGTCCCCCGATGGCGGCGGCAAGCCGGAAGGCACCCTAGCGGAGGCGATCGATCAAGCCTTCGGCTCTTTTGAGCAGCTGCGCGAGCAGTTTACCCAGGCCGCGATTGCGCGCTTTGGTTCGGGCTGGGCGTGGCTGATCAAGACCGAGCGGGGGCTCGAGATCACCGACACACCGAATCAGGACAACCCGCTTATGGATGTCGCTGCGCGGCGGGGAACGCCACTCCTGACGCTCGACGTTTGGGAGCACGCCTACTATCTGCGTTATCAAAACCGCCGTCCCGACTACATCGAGGCGTGGTGGGATGTCGTTAATTGGCCGGAGGTGGCGCGTCGCTTTGCGGCAGCGGAGTAGATGCCCCGACTCGTAACCGCTGTCGTTATCTGTTCGCGACACCGTCGCCGACCTCGACGAACCGGCGGTCAATAGCCGGCTGGCGGGGCCTGGATGCCGGCGCCAGCGCCCCTCTGCGCAGAGGTAGAGGGGCCGCTGGCGGTGTCGGGGTAGGAGGCGAGCGTGCTGCCCGCCCGCGAACCCGCGACCGATGGTGGCCCGTTAATATCCTCAATCCTCCGGCTCGTAGCCGAGATTCGGCGAGAGCCAGCGCTCAGCCTCCTTGTACGATAGCCCCTTGCGCTGAGCGTAGTCCTCGACCTGATCACGGAAGATCTTGCCGACGGCGAAGTAGCGCGCCTGCGGATGGGCAAAGTACCACCCCGAGACCGCCGCACTCGGCCACATCGCCCGCGATTCGGTCAGTGACAGCCCGATCTTCTCCTCCACATCCAGCAACTGCCAGATTTGATCCTTTTCGGTGTGGTCGGGGCAGGCTGGATAGCCAGGCGCGGGGCGAATGCCCTGATAGCGCTCCTTGATCAGCTCCTCGTTGCTCAGCGCCTCGGTGCTGGCATAGCCCCATAAGACCTTACGCACCTGCTCGTGCAGCCGCTCGGCAAAGGCCTCGGCGAGCCGATCGGCCAGTGCCTTGAGCATGATCGAGCTGTAGGTGTCGTTGGCGGCCTCAAAGCGCTCCAGGTGCTCATCGATGCCGATACCGGTGGTCACGGCGAAGGCGCCGATCCAGTCCTCAAGGCCGCTCTCGCGCGGCGCGATGAAGTCGCCCAACGACTGGTGCGGTTTGCCCTCCGGTTTGGCGGTCTGCTGGCGCAGGTGGTGCAGTGTGGCTAGCACCTCGCGGCGCTGCTCATCGGTATAGAGCTCGGTGTCGTCGCCGACGCCGTTGGCGGGGAAGAAGCCACAGACCGCACGCGCCGTCAGCCACTGCTCGGCTACGATGCGCTCAAGCATCTGCTTGGCATCGTGAAAGAGCTCCGTAGCCTCCTTGCCGACGATCTCATCGTCGAGGATCTGTGGGAAGCGGCCGGCTAGCTCCCACGCCTTGAAAAAAGGCGTCCAGTCGATGCGCTCGACGAGGTCGCTGAGCGGGTAGTCGTCGAAGACGTGAACTCCGGGTTGCTCTGGGCGCATGGGGGTAAAGGCCGACCAATCGATCGGTGTGCGGTTGGTGCGCGCCTGCTCCAGCGTCACCCAGTCGATCTTCTGTTGCCGTGCCGCGTACTGCTCGCGCACCTGCTCGTACTCGGCGGCGATCTCGCGCTTATAGTTGGCCGCGTGCGCCTCACTGACCAGCTTAGAGGCGACACCGACGGCACGCGAGGCGTCTTTGACGTAGATGCTCGGGGTGGAGAGGTGCGGGGCGATCTTGACCGCCGTATGCACGCGTGAGGTCGTCGCGCCACCGATCAGCAGCGGCAGCTGCAGCCCTTGGCGCTCCATCTCTTTGGCGACATTGACCATCTCATCGAGCGATGGGGTGATCAGTCCGGAAAGGCCGATCATGTCGACCTTTTTCGCCTTCGCTTCGGCGATGATCTTCTCCGTCGGCACCATCACGCCGATGTCGTGGACCTCGAAGTTGTTGCACTGCAGAACCACGGCGACGATGTTCTTGCCGATATCGTGGACGTCGCCCTTGACGGTCGCGATCAAAAAGCGCCCAGCCGGCTCATCCTGTCCCGACTTCTCCGCCTCGATATAGGGCAGCAGGTGGGCGACCGCCTGTTTCATGACGCGGGCCGATTTGACGACCTGCGGCAGGAACATCTTCCCCTCACCAAAGAGATCGCCGACGGCATTCATGCCGTCCATCAGCGGGCCTTCGATGACGTGGATGGGGCGCTCGTGTTGCTGCCGCGCCTCCTCGACGTCTTGCTCGATGTACTCGGTGATGCCCTTGATCAGGGCGTGTTCCAGGCGTTTGGCGACCGGAGCCTCGCGCCAGGCCAGATCCTCCTCCTTCTTCTTACCGCCCTGACCTTTGTAGCGATCGGCCAGATCGAGCAGCCGTTCGGTGGCGTCGTCGCGGCGGTTGAGGATGACATCCTCGCACAGCTCGCGCAGTTCGGCGTCGATCTCATCGTAGACCTCGATCTGCCCGGCGTTGACGATCGCCATATCGAGCCCGGCGTCGATGGCGTGATAGAGAAAGACCGAGTGCATCGCCTCGCGCACCGCCTCGTTGCCGCGGAACGAGAACGAGAGGTTAGAGAGGCCGCCGGAGATCTTCGCGTGCGGAAGGTTCTCCTTGACCCAGCGGGTGGCCTCGATGAAGTCGACCGCGTAGTTGTTGTGCTCGGCCATGCCGGTGGCGACAGCGAAGATATTGAGATCGAAGACGATCTCGCCGGGCGGGAAGCCGTTGTCGACGAGCAGATCGTAGGCGCGCTTGGCGATCTCTTGGCGACGCTCGAAGGTATCGGCCTGTCCCCGCTCATCGAAGAGCATGACGACCGGGGCGGCGCCGTAGTGCAGGAGGGTGCGCGCCTGCTGTAGGAACGCCTCCTCCCCCTCTTTGAGCGAGATCGAGTTGACCAGCCCCTTACCCTGGATGCGTTTCAGCCCCTCCTCGATGATCTCCCACTTCGAGGAGTCGATCATGATCGGCACCCGCGAGATGTCGGGCTCAGAGCCGATCAAATTGAGGAACTTGATCATCGCCTCACGCGAGTCGAGCATCCCCTCGTCCATGTTGATATCGATGATCTGGGCGCCGTTCTCGACCTGATCGCGAGCGACCTCAAGGGCCGTCTCGTAGTCGCCCTCCTTGATCAGGCGGCGAAAGCGCGCCGAGCCAGTGACGTTGGCACGTTCACCGATGTTGACAAAGAGTGAGTGGCGATCGATGTTGCACGGCTCCAGCCCGGAGAGGTGAAGCACATCGGGATCGGCATTCGGCACAGGGCGCGGAGCATGCGCTTGGATCGCCTCACGGATTGCGGCGATGTGCCCGGGTGTGGTGCCGCAGCAGCCGCCGATGATGTTGATCAGCCCCTCTTCGGCGAAGGAGCGGATGATCGCCGCCATCTCTTCCGGGCTCTGATCGTACTCACCGAACTCGTTGGGTAGGCCGGCGTTGGGGTGGGCCGAGACGTGGGTATCGGCGATCTTCGAGAGCTCTTGCAAGTGCGGGCGCAGATCTTCCGCACCGAGGGCGCAGTTCAGGCCGATCGAAAGGGGTTTGGCGTGTCGGACCGAGTTCCAGAAGGCGGCAGCGGTCTGCCCCGAAAGGGTCCGCCCCGAGGCGTCGGTGATCGTCCCGGAGATCATGATCGGCAACTCCCGGCCGACCTCAGCGAAGACCGTGTGGAGGGCGTAAATGGCCGCCTTGGCGTTCAGCGTATCGAAGATCGTCTCGATGAGGATCAGATCGGCGCCGCCCTCAATCAGGCCGCGGGCCTGCTGCGCATAGGCGTTGAAGAGCTGATCGAAGGTGATGTCGCGGAACCCTGGGTTGTTGACATCGGGCGAGATCGACGCGGTCTTACCGGTCGGACCCATGGTGCCGGCGACGAAGCGCGGGATCCCGGTTGCCTCTTCGAACTCATCGCAGAGGGCGCGGGCGAGTCGAGCGCCTTCGATATTCAGCTCATCGACGAGGGATTCGGTCTGGTAGTCGGCCTGAGATAGGATTTGCGAGTTAAAGGTGTTGGTCTCGACAATATCGGCCCCCGCTTCGAGGTTGGCGCGCGTGATCTCGCCAATCACATCGGGGCGGGTCAGGGTGAGCAGATCGTTATTGCCCTTGAGTTCGCAGGGGTGCTCCTGGAAGCGCTCGCCGCGGAAGTCGCCCTCCTCAAGGGGGTATTTTTGGATTTCGGTCCCCATGCCGCAGTCGAGGAAGAGGATGCGTTCGGCGAGCTGTCTACGGATACGTTCACTGCGATCGGTCATCGGTTTGCTTACACTCTGTGGCTTACGGATGCGGTGGCGCCGACGCTGCGACAATATCGACCGTCATAATGCCAGCGACCGCCGTGCAGCTGATGGGCCCGGGCTTTGGATCGGGAGCGGACAGGGAGGCGGGCGGATGAAGACGGGCAGCGCGCAGGGCGCCGAATTTGCTAAATACCGGCGGAATTCTCACACATTCTGCGTAGATACTCAACCTGTGCAGTGTCGGCGCAGCTGCTATGCTGAGAGTCTTTTGGGCGGGGGGGGCGGCAAAGAGGTGGATCACTCGCGGCGGGAAGGGGCGAGGAGGCCGCATGCGTTGATAGTGCGCTCAGAGGGATATGCCTAGCGCTTGGATGGCTAAGGCGGGTACCCTTGTGGCTAGGACGGTTACACCGATGCGACTTTTAAACGTTGGCGAGAGAGAGTGCGGGGGCTCAATGGTCGAGCGTGCGATCAGCGACACGGTGATGCAAGGGGCAGAGGCCTCGGAAGAGGAGGCCAAGGCGGTGGCGTATGAGAGTATCGCTGCCAAGATGAACGGCTTTCTCTATCGTTGCCGCAACGATCAACACTACACCATGCAGGTTATGGCGGGGGCGGTCAGTGAACTGACGGGCTATCGAGCCCAGGATCTTATCGCCAACCGCCGTCAATCCTACATGAAGCTGATTCACGAAGAGGATGCCCCGCAGGTCGAGCGGGCCATTCAGCAGGCGATCCGCCTCGGTGATCGGTGGACGGTCGACTACCGCATTCGCACTGCGAAGCGTCAGATCCGCTGGGTGAACGAGACCGGCGGGGCTGTGATTGATGGGGGGGGAGAGGTTAGCCATCTTGAAGGCGTGGTGTTGGATATCGGCGAGCGCCTTGAGGAGGCGCAGCGGCGCAAACGCATGGAGCGTGTCGGCGAGATTGGGCGCGAGATCGGCAAATCCTCAAGAAACATCCTTAAGACCTTAAAAAAGCTGCGCATTTTGAGTCTTAATGCGAGCGTTGAGGCGGCCCGTATCGGGGAGACTGGGCGCGGCTTCGGGGTGGTCGCCGACGAGGTCAAAAAACTGGCCGATGAGAGCGGCAAAGCGGCCCAGTCGATCGGCGAGTTGATGGAAGAGCTTGAGACCGAGTTACAGGCCGCCCGCGGCGATGAGCGCACACACCAGAGCGCAGATGGTGGCGACCGGGCCGCTTAGCCTTCGCTAACCCGCTAAAAAAGGGGGGGCTAGGCGAGGCCTAGGCAATCTGAGGAGACCTTTATGAGCGCTGATCGGGCTGCGGCTGCGGTCTCGGTTCCCAAGCTGGCGACAGGGATCGCGGGCTTTGACTCCATCGCTCAGGGAGGGGTGCCACAAGGGCGGTCGACGCTGATCGCGGGAACCCCAGGGAGCGCGAAGACGGTCTTCGCCGGTCAGTTTCTTGCGGCCGGCATTACAGGGCCCCGGGAACCTGGGGTCTTGGTTACCTGTGAGGAGTCGCCCGACGATCTGCGGCGTAATTTCCAAGCTTTTGGTTGGGATATCGCGCGCTGGGAGCAGGAGGGGTACTGGACCTTCGTGGATGCCTCGCCCGCTATCGAGCTGGATGCGGTGGAGGCGGGACCGTACGACCTAGGCGGATTGATCGCCCGTGTCAAGGGAGCGGTCGAGCGCACCGGCGCCAAGCGCCTGGCGATCGACTCCCTCGGGGCTATCTTTTCCCGCTTTCCCGATGTGCGGCAGGTGCGCTGGGATCTCTTTCGTATCGCCGCGCAGATGAAGCGGCTGAGGGTGACCTCGGTGATGACCGCCGAGCGCGAGTCAGAGTACGGGATGGTGGCTCGCCACGGGGTCGAGGAGTTTGTCGCCGATAACGTCGTTATCTTGCGGAATATCCTGGAGGCTGAGACGCGCCGCCGCACGGTGGAAATTCTCAAGTTCCGCGGTGCTGGCCACCAGAAAGGTGAGTACCCCTTTACAATCCTGCCAGAGGGGGGGGTGGTGGTCATTCCACTCTCCGCCATGGAGCTAACGCAGCGCTCATCGCAAGTGCGGATCACTTCGGGCAATGAAAAACTCGATGCGATGTGCGGTGGCGGCATTTACCGCGACTCGATTGTGCTCGTCTCGGGGGCGACCGGGACTGGTAAGACCCTTATGGCGACGGAGTTTACTTCGGGCGGATTGGTGGCCGGCGAGCGCTGTCTGCTCCTTGCCTTCGAAGAGAGCCGCGATCAGTTGATTCGCAACGCACGTGGCTGGGATGTGGAGTACGAGCCTGCCGAGCAGCGCGGGGATTTGTTGATCCGCTGTGAATACCCTGAGGCGGCGGGGCTTGAGGACCACCTGGTGCGCATCAAGCAGGCGATCGATACGTTTCGGCCTCATCGTGTGGTTCTCGATAGCCTGACCGCGCTGGAGCGGGTCGCGACTGCGCGCGGCTTTCGCGAGTTTGTCATTGGGCTGACTTCCTTCATCAAGGAGCGCGAGACTGCCGGACTCTTTACCGCCAGTACGCCGTCGCTGATGGGTGGGGCTTCGGTGACCGAGGCGCACATTTCGACGTTGACCGACTCCATTATCCTCTTGCGTTACGTCGAAATGGGTGGTGAAGTACAGCGCGGATTGACTGTTCTCAAAATGCGCGGTGCGGCACATGAAAAGAGCATTCGGCAGTTCACGATCGATCAGAAGGGGATGCACATTGGTGAGCCCTTTCGGGGGGTAGAAGGCATTCTGGAGGGGCACCCGAACCGGGTGATCGGCCATGTCGGATGATCGGCTGGTAACGCCGCGGTGATTCGCGCGGACCGGTGAGCGGGTCGGATTGTTAGCTAAGGCGATGATCATGAATAAACTATCGATTGCGGCTCAGCTGCGTATCTTGGTTGCATTGGCGCTTGTCGGTGTCTTCTTGGTACTTCTCATCGGCGGTGTTGCGGTGACTTCAGCGCTCTCCAATCAGCGCCTCTTGCAGGCGGAGGTGCGCCCGCTCGACGAGGCTGGAAGGACAATCGCTGAGTCCCTGGATGGCTTTTCGCAGTTGCGCGGCGGCATGCTCGGTGCTGAGAGTGTTGAGGCGCTGCAACAGATTGAGCCCGCAGACCCCTATCGTGATCGGTTTGCTGAACAGATCGCGGTGATCGCTGATGCGGCTCTCTTTACCGCGCGCTACGGTGACGATCTGAGCGTTCTACGCGAGCGTTTTTCTGCCTTTACCGAAAGCTTCGAGCGCATCCGACCGGAATTGGAGACGGCGCTGAGTCAGCGTGAGGATCTTGTCCGGCAGGTGCGTGGAATCGTCGAGTTTTTCGCAGTCGTTGAGAGCGATATCGAAGGCTTGTTCAAAGAGGCGCTGGATGACTACGAGCGCCGCCGCTGGGCAGCGCCGATCGCTCAGGTTGATCACTCGGCTCGCGCCTGGGCGCGCGCGATTGAGGTCTCGCGGGCAATGCGCGATGTACTGGAGGCGCAAACACTCGACGAATTGGAGCGAATCCATACCGAGGATCTTGAGCCGGCTTTCAGCGCCTTGACCGATCACCTCGAGTCTTTCGAGGCGGTCACCGGTGGTGGGATGGCCCGTTCAGCGCGCGATATGCAGGCCGCACTCGGGGCGTTTGATGCGTGGATGTTCGCCGAGCAAGGTTCGGTGATGGTGGCCAAAGAGCGAGAGGTCGCGGCTGCTGAGCGCATTGCCGAACGGGTCGCCGAGAACGAGCGCCACCACGAGGCGCTATGGGAGGCCGCCGGGCGGTTTGCCGAGCGTGTCGATGCGGTGGTCAACGACCGCATGGCGATCGCGGAGGCGCAGGCGCGACGCGATTTGCTGCTCTTTATCGGCGCCGGAGTGCTGGTCGGCATTATGATGGCTGGACCGCTCTATTGGGTGTCGCGCCGTTTGCACAGCCGGATCGCCCGGCTGCGCGATGAGGTCGGGGCCATGCGCATCGATCGATCCACCATCGATCTCTCTCGTCCCCTGACTGTGACCGGGCTGGATGAATTGAGTAGTCTGGCGGGCTCTTTTAACGAGGTGCTCGATACGGTTCGCGATGCTCTGCGTGAGGTCGTTGGGGCGGTGCAGGCGGTCGATGATCAGGCCGCACAGATCGGCGAATCGACGCAGCGCTCACGCGATATGGCTCGTACGCAAGGTGAGCAGACCGATCAGATCGCTACCGCGATGAACCAGATGGCTTCGACGGTGCAAGAGGTCTCGAGCAATACCCAGGTCGCGCACCAGCACACCACGCAGGCTGCCGAGCAAGGGCTGGAGATCCGCGAGATTGCCGAGTCCGGGGTGCAGGAGATGGGGCGTCTCTCGACCACCATGGAAGGGTCGAAGGCCGTCGTCGATCGGCTCGTCGAACGTTCGACCGAGGTCGGCAAGATGACTGCGAATATCCAAGAGATCGCCGATCAGACTAACCTGCTCTCGCTCAATGCTGCGATTGAGGCGGCACGCGCTGGCGATGAGGGGCGCGGTTTTGCCGTTGTCGCTGAGGAGGTGCGCACGCTGGCGATCAACACCCAAGAGATGACCCAGCAGATTCACAAAGTCATCGCTGGGTTGCAGCAAGATGCCGCCGAGTCGGCAGAGACGATTCACCAGGGTCGCGAGCAGGCGATTCGCAGTGCCGAGGAGGTTGAGCGTATCAAGGCAGCTGTTGAAAATGTGCATAACGCCCTGAGCGGTCTTGAGGATCAGGTCTCGCACATCGCCTCGGCGGCTGAGGAGCAGAGTGCTACGGCGGAGGAGATCAACCGCAATGTCCAGGGCTTGAACGATCTTGCGAGCGAAAATAGCTATCTGATCGATAAGCTCAGTCGCGGTGGGGAGTCGCTGCGTGAGGTCGCCGAGCGACTGCAGCAGCACAGCCGACGCTTTCGTTTGTAGCGCGTCACTGCGCACAGCTCGCCGCACGCCAGAGGAGAGAGAATAGAGATGAAACTCGAGACCCAGGCTATTCACGCCGGTTTTTTCCCCGATCCAACGACCAAGGCGGTCGCTGTTCCGATCTATCAGACGACGTCGTACGCCTTCGACGATACCCAACACGGGGCCGATCTCTTCGACCTCAAGGTCGAGGGCAACATCTACACGCGGATCATGAATCCGACCAACGCCGTGCTTGAGCAGCGCGTCGCCTCAATGGAGGGCGGTGTGGGTGGGTTGGCGGTGGCCTCGGGCATGGCCGCGATTACCTACGCGATTCAGTGCATCACCCGGGCCGGTGATAACATCGTCTCGACCGCGAAGCTCTACGGCGGGACGTACAACCTCTTTGCCCACTCCCTGCCGGTCCACGGCGTCGAGGTGCGTTTTGTCGATCCAGAGGACGAGGCGGCAATTGCAGCGCAGATCGACGAACGCACCAAGGCGCTCTTCTGCGAGAGCGTCGGCAACCCCTCGGGCGAAGTCGTCGATGTCGAACCTCTGGCGGCGCTTGCTCATCGCCACGGCATCCCGCTGATCGTCGACAATACGGTGCCGACCCCCTATCTGTGGCGGCCGATCGAACACGGCGCCGATATCGTCATCCACTCCCTGACCAAGTACATGGGGGGGCACGGTACGAGTGTCGGTGGGGTGATCGTCGACTCGGGTCGTTTTCCATGGGCCGAACACGGGGCGCGTTTTCCGATGATGGTGGAGCCGGACCCCTCCTACCACGGTGTCGTCTACACCGAGGCGATGGGGGCGGCCGCCTTTATTGGCCGGTGTCGCGTCGTGCCGTTGCGCAACATGGGAGCAGCGCTCTCGCCCTTTAACGCCTTTTTGCTGCTTCAAGGCATCGAGACGTTGCCGGTGCGCATGGATCGGCACTGCGAAAACGCCCAGCGGCTCGCCGAGTACCTGCAGGGCCACTCGCAGGTGACGTGGGTTAAGTATGCCGGTCTGCCGGATAGCCCCTATCGGGAGCGGGTCGATCGCTATATGGGTGGGCGCGCTTCGAGTATCTTGAGCTTCGGGGTCAAAGGTGGTTACGACGGTGGGGCACGTTTCATCGATGCGCTGCGGCTGGTCACGCGGCTGGTCAATATTGGCGATGCCAAATCGCTGGCGTGCCACCCGGCGAGCACGACGCACCGTCAGCTTAACGAGCAGGAGCTAGCGAGCGCCGGGGTGTCGCAGGATATGGTGCGGCTCTCGGTCGGCTTGGAGCATATTGACGATCTGGTGGCCGATATCGACCGGGCCCTGGCGGCGACTTAATACGCCGGCTTGCCGGGTGCCGGGTGCCGGGTCGAGAGGGCGGTGGTCTCGTTTGTGGAGGCTGGGGTTTTTCGTCCGATCTGATACTCTGTACGCTCACTGATACTGAGCAATGCGGCGGAGCTATGGCCCAATACGTCTACACCATGAATCGGGTATCCAAGGTGGTGCCCCCCAAGCGACAAATCCTTAAAGACATCTCGCTCTCCTTCTTCCCGGGCGCCAAGATCGGTGTCCTCGGCCTCAACGGCTCAGGGAAGTCGTCGCTGCTGCGCATCATGGCCGGCGAAGATCAGGAGATCGATGGCGAGGCGCGCCCGCAGCCGGGCATCAAGATCGGTTACCTGCCGCAGGAGCCGCGCCTCGATGAGAGCAAAGATGTGCGCGGCAACGTCGAGGATGGGGTGGCCGAGACTAAAGCACTGGTCGATCGCTTCAATGCGGTTTCGGCGCAGTTTGCAGAGCCGGATGCCGACTTCGACGCCCTGATCGCAGAGCAGGCGAAGCTGCAGGATCAAATCGAGGCTGCCGGCGCCTGGGATCTTGAGCGCAAACTCGAGCAGGCCGCCGATGCGCTGCGGCTGCCGCCGTGGGATGCCGACGTCGCCACCCTCTCAGGGGGCGAGCGCCGGCGAGTGGCACTGTGCCGTTTGCTGCTCTCAGCGCCCGATATGCTCCTGCTCGATGAGCCGACGAACCACCTCGATGCGGAGAGCGTCGCTTGGCTAGAGCAGTTCCTAGCCGAGTTTCCGGGCACCGTGGTGGCGGTCACCCACGATCGCTACTTCCTCGACAATGTCGCCGGCTGGATTCTCGAACTCGACCGTGGGCGCGGCATCCCGTTCCAGGGCAACTACTCGGCGTGGCTTGAATATAAAGAGAAGCGCTTGGAGCAAGAGGCGCGGGAGGAGCAGGCGCACCGTAAGAGCGTGCAGCAAGAGCTCGAATGGGTGCGGCAGAATCCGAAGGGGCGGCAGGCGAAGAACAAGGCCCGTATCCGTCAGTTCGAAGAGCTGCAGTCGCAGGAGTTCCAGCAGCGCAACGAGACGCAGCAGCTCTATATTCCACCTGGACCGCGGCTCGGCAGTAAGGTCATCGTAGCTGAAGGGGTGCAGAAGGCCTTTCGCGGCGAGCTGCTCTATGAGAGTTTGGACATGAACGTGCCGCCGGGCGCCATCGTTGGCATCGTCGGTCCAAATGGCGCCGGTAAGACGACGCTCTTTCGCATGATCTCCGGTGAGGAGCAGCCGGATGCCGGGACTATCGACGTCGGCGATACCGTCGAGTTGGCTTACGTCGATCAGAACCGCGATGCCTTGGATGGCAGCAAGACGGTCTGGGAGGAGATCTCTGGCGGCCACGATATCATTCGGGTCGGTAAGTATGAGACCCCGTCGCGCGCCTACGTCGGGAAGTTTAACTTCCGTGGTTCCGAGCAACAGAAGTATATCGGTGATCTCTCCGGCGGTGAGCGCAACCGCGTCCACCTCGCTAAGTTGCTGCAGCGCGGCGGTAACACGCTGTTGCTCGATGAGCCAACTAACGATCTCGATGTCGAGACGTTGCGCGCGCTGGAAGAGGCCTTGTTGGCCTTCCCTGGGGTGGTCATGGTGATCTCCCACGATCGCTGGTTCCTCGATCGCATCTCGACCCATATTCTCGCCTTCGAGGGCGAGAGTCGTACGGTCTTCGTCGAGGGGAACTACCAAGACTACGAGGCCGATCGTAAAAAACGCTTGGGTGATGAGGCGGCACAGCCGCATCGCATAAAATACAAGCGGTTGGGTACCTAGCCTAAAGGGGTGCTGACTCCTGGGAGCGCCGGCGTCCTCGCCGGCATTCTTCCTATGCCTGCCGACGGGGACGTCGGCGTTCCCGGGAAAGGCGCTCGACCGCCACCACGCTTCAGCAGTGTGACAGAGTTGCGAAGGACAAAGGGTGGGTGGTTTTTGGCAAATCGCTAAGAGGAGGGGTGGTTATGGCCTCAGAAAAAGAGTCATCCGGCACACAGAAGACGGTCTCGCCCGGCGTCGGCAGCAGCGAGAGGGCGGCGGTCTCGGTCGATAAGACCCTGCCGATGGTCGCCTACATCCTCTACTTGGCCGGCCCGGTCACCGGTGGCTTGAGTGCCTTGGTCGGCGTGGTGATCGCCTACGTCAACCGCAGCGTCGGCGGTGAGTTCATCGCTAGCCACTACACCAACATGATCACCACCTTTTGGATCTCGTTGGTCGTCCTGCTGGTCTTCCTGGTCACGGCGATGATCGGCATCGGCTTCCTTATCTACGTCGCTTGGCTGATCTGGGTGATCGTCCGCTGCGTCATAGGGCTCTCGCTGCTCAATCGCAACGAGCCGATGCCCGACCCGCAATCGTGGTGGCTTGGGCGCTAGCCCGGTTGTTAAACCGGGCGTTGAGTGGGTCCTTCGTTCGCTCCCCTCGCCGTTCGCCCTTGCCGTTGGCATCAGGTGGCGAACGGGAAGGGGGCTGCGATGAGAATGACTAAATAGGCGGCGTAGCCGCCTAAGAGCAATAGCCCTTCGCGCTGCGATATGCGCATGCCGCGCCAAAAGAGCGGCAGACAGATGAGGGCTGTTGCGACCATCACCGGGATGTCGAACAAGAGTGCCGGTTTTGCTACAGGGAGCCCGCCGGGGGCGAGCAGTGCCGCGCACCCGAGCACCGCGAGCAGGTTGAACAGGTTGCTGCCGATGATGTTCGCTAGGGCGATTTGGCGTTCGCCGCGCAGCGCGGCGATCAGCGAGGTGGCCAGTTCGGGGGCGGCGGTGCCGACGGCGACGACGGTTAGACCGATGACCAATTCACTGACACCGAGCAGTCGGGCCAGCACGACCGCGGCCTCGACCAGAATGTAGGCGCCGGCGCCGAGCAGCAGGATGCCGCTCAGCAGTCCCGCGGCAGCGACCCAGCCGAACGGCCGTTCTGGAGGCGGTTCCGCGGCCACTAGGTCGCGGTCCCCCCGGCGCAGCGTCAGTAGCAGATAGAGCACCAGGGCGAAGAGTAGCAGGCTGCCGTTGACCGCCCCAAAGTGACCGTTCAGGGCCATGATGGCGACCAGCAGCGAGGCAGCGATCATCGCCGGCACGTGGAACCGCAGCAGGGCGCTCTGTACCGTGATCGGTGCGATGGCCGCCGATGCTCCGAGGACCAGCAGGATGTTGGCGATGTTGCTGCCGACGATGTTGCCGAGTGCGATATCAGCGGCGTGCTCGGTAAAGGCGGCCCGCAGGGTGACCGCCAGTTCGGGTGCGCTGGTGCCGAAGGCGACGACCGTCAGCCCGATCACCAGAGGGGTGATGCGCAGGTGAGCCGCGGCGTGGCTGGCTGTGCGCACCAGCCAGTCGGCGCCGACCAGTAGCATAGCGAGGCCGATCACAAAAAAAAGCCCTGCAAGCATGGTTAATTAGCTTCCTTTTTTTAGTAAAATCAGGCAAACTGAGGGATTGCCGGTCCTTTGTTGCGCTGCGAGTGATGCTCGGGGCGTTGCGTTGGGCCGTGCTTTGTTCCCGCAACAGAGGAGTCGCTATGTTCTCCCAAGAGATGACCATCGCCGAGTTCGACCCCGAACTGGCTGCTGCCATTGCGGATGAGCGCCGCCGTCAGGAAGACCATATTGAGTTGATCGCCTCCGAAAACTACGCCAGCCCACGCGTGCTTGAGGCGCAGGGCAGTGTGCTGACGAATAAGTATGCCGAAGGGTACCCCGGAAAGCGCTACTATGGCGGATGTGAGTACGTTGATGTCGCCGAGCAACTGGCAATTGACCGTGCGAAAGCGCTCTTCGGCGCCGATTACGCCAATGTCCAGCCGCACTCTGGTTCGCAGGCCAACGCCGCGGTCTTTCATGCGCTGCTGCAGCCCGGAGAGACCATCCTGGGGATGAGCCTCGATCACGGCGGGCACCTGACCCACGGGGCGAAGGTCAATTTCTCCGGTAAGCTCTTCAATGCCGTTCAGTACGGGATCGATGATCGCGGCCAGCTCGACTATAGCGAGATTGAGCAGCTGGCGCAGACGCACCGGCCGAAGTTGGTCATCGGGGGGTTCTCAGCCTATTCGCAGGTGGTCGATTGGGCGCGGTTGCGGGAGATCGCCGATGCGGTCGGCGCCTACCTGGTCGTCGATATGGCGCACGTTGCGGGGCTGGTGGCAGCCGATCTCTACCCGAATCCGGTGCCGTACGCCGATGCCGTTACGACGACGACTCACAAAACGCTGCGGGGACCGCGTGGCGGCATGATCCTGGCCCGGTCGAATCCGGAGCTGGAGAAGAAATTCCAATCACTTGTCTTTCCAGGCACGCAGGGCGGGCCGTTGATGCACGCCATCGCCGGTAAGGCGGTCGCCTTTAAGGAGGCGATGACTCCTGAGTTCAAGGCGTATCAGCAGCAGGTCGTGGTCAACGCCCGAGCGATGGCTAAGCGGGTGATTGAGCGCGGCTACAACGTTGTCTCCGGTGGTACCGACAACCACCTCTTTTTGATGGATTTGACCCCGAAGGGACTGACCGGGAAAGAGGCCGATGCGGCGTTGGGGCGGGCGCATATCACCGTCAATAAGAATACGGTCCCGAACGACCCGCAGTCGCCTTTTGTGACGAGTGGGTTGCGGATCGGCACGCCAGCGATTACCACACGCGGCTTTAAAGAGCCGGAGGCTGAGCAGTTGGCCGACTGGATCTGCGACGTGCTCGATCACATGGGTGATGAGTGCGTCATTGAGCGGGTGCGCGAGGCAGTTCAGGAGATCTGTCGCCGCTATCCGGTCTATGAGCAGTAATGGCCCGCGTGGGTGAGTTTGCCGATGGGAGTGGCCGCTCCCATCGCGATCACCGGATCGTCCCGGTTGCCCCGGTTGCCCCGGTTGCCCCGGTTGCTTCTAGGTCGCGAGATCGCGCCGGGATGAGGGTGGTCGAGACCGCCTTCCGAGAGCGGTGACTGGGTCCGATGCATTGTCCCTATTGTCGGCATAAGGATACCCGCGTCGTCGACTCTCGTCTGGCGGGTGACGGGGAGCAGGTCCGCCGGCGCCGGCAGTGCCCTGAGTGCGGGGAGCGCTTCACCACGCACGAAGTGCCGGATCTGGTGATGCCCCGCGTGGTTAAGGCCGACGGGCGGCGCGAGCCGTTCGATCAGGCGAAACTGCGCGCTGGCTTGCGCCGTGCCCTGGAGAAGCGCCCGGTGGCCACCGAGGTGGTCGAGGCGGTGGTGCAGCGCCTTTGTAAGCGTGTAGCAAGCCGTGGGGAGCGCGAAGTTGCCGCGGCCACAATCGGTGAGTACGTAATGGAGGCGCTGCGGGAGATCGACGGCGTGGCCTACGTTCGGTTCGCATCGGTCTATCGGCGCTTTGAAGATGTCGGTGCCTTCCGCCGAGTCATTGAGGGTCTGGAGCAAGACCGGCAGGAGCGTGAGGCGGATGGCAGCTGAGGGGGGCGAGTCGGCCGTAAATGATGCGCACTGGATGGCGCGGGCCATTCGTCTCGCCGCAGCGCCCTTTCCGCCTCCCCATCCTAATCCGCGCGTCGGCTGCGTCATCGTGCGTGCTGGGCGGGTGCTCGGTGAGGGGGCGCACCGGCGCGCCGGCGAGGCGCACGCTGAGGTCATCGCCTTAGCCTCCTGTACCGAGTCGCCGCGGGGGGCGACGGTCTACGTGACCCTCGAGCCGTGTGCCCACTATGGGCGAACACCGCCCTGTGCCGACGCCCTGATCGAGGCGGGGGTGGGGCGCGTTGTGGTGGCGCATCGCGATCCGCACCCGCAGGTTGCCGGGGCCGGTATCGCACGGCTGCGGGCGGCCGGCATTGAGGTGAGCGAAGGCCTCCTAGGGGCCTCGGCGCGTGACTTAAATCGCGGTTTTTTGCGCCGGGTGGCCGGCGGTGATCCGTGGGTCCGGGTTAAGCTCGCGGCCAGTCTCGATGCCCGTACTGCACTAGCCTCCGGGGAGAGCCGCTGGATCACCTCGGAGGCAGCGCGGCGTGATGTCCATCGCCAGCGCGCCATGGCGGCGGCGGTGGTGACCGGGGCCGGCACGATCCGCTGCGACGATCCGCAATTGACCGCCCGTGACGTGGAGCCGCCGCTGACCGCTGCGCAGCAGCCGCCGCGGGTGGTGCTCGATCCGCGACTGCGGAGAGTTACCCCGCAGGCGGCGTTGTTGCAGGCACCAGGGTCGGTATGGCTTTGTCACGACGGCTCGGCTGCGCCCGAGCGGATCGCGGCGCTGCAAGCCGTTGGCGCCGAAGTGATCGCGGTGGCCGCGCAGCCGGACGGTCAGCTCTCTCTGCGAGATGTGCTCGATCTACTGCGTGATCGGCAGGTCAACGAGGTCTGGGTGGAGGCAGGGGCGACCTTGGCCGGTGCCTGGGTGGCGGCCGATCTGGTCGATGAGCTGGTGCTCTACACAGCGCCGTGCCTGCTCGGCGAGGGCGCGCAGCCGCTGTTGCGCTTGCCGTTGTTGACCAATATGGCAGCACGTCGCCGGGTGCGTTTCCAAGAGGTGCGTCGAGTCGGCGAAGAGCTGCGGGTGAGTGCGCTGCTGGAGAAGAGCGCTGCTGGAGAAGAGTAAAGATGTTTACCGGGATCATCGAAGCGACCGGACAGATCAGTGAGTGGACGCCGCGCGACGGGGCGTGCAGCGTTGCCATCACCGCGCCGAATTTGGGGCTGGAGCGGGTTCGCTGTGGCGACAGCATCGCGGTCGATGGGGTCTGTCTGACGGTCACCGAGCGAACCGAGACGCAGTTTCGAGCCGATATCTCCGATGAGACGCTGCGCTGCACAACGCTCGCGACGTTGCGCCAGGGGGCGCAGGTCAACTTGGAGCGCGCGGTTACGCCGAGCACCCCGCTCGGCGGCCACTTGGTGACCGGCCACGTCGATGGTGTCGGCGAGGTGAGCGCCCGGCAGCCGGCGGGTGGCTCAGAGCGGTGGCGATTCCGTCTGCCGGAGGGGCTTGAGCGTTACGTTGCGGTCAAAGGCTCGATAGCCATCGCTGGGGTCAGTCTAACGGTCAATACGGTCGTTGGGCGCGAATTTGAGATCAATCTGATCCCGCATACCCTGGGGGCGACCAATCTGGGGCAGCGGCGGGTGGGCGATCCGGTCAATATCGAGGTCGACCTGGTGGCCCGCTACGTCGAGCGGCTGCTCTTTGTTGCGGCATCGGACAGTGACGCGGTGGCGGGAGACTCGGGTTTGACGCTGGAGCGCCTGCAGCGGGCCGGTTTTGGCGGTCTTTCTAAATAGTGTTTTCTACACAGTGGTGCCCATGGACGCTACGGCAGAGACGGTGACATTCAACAGCATCGAGGAGATCGTCGAAGATCTGCGCCGCGGGCGTATGGCGGTGATCCTCGATGATGAGGACCGGGAGAACGAGGGCGATCTGGTGATGCCAGCGAGCTTGGTGCGCCCGGAAGATATCAATTTTATGGCACGCTACGGGCGTGGGCTGATTTGCCTGACTCTGACCCAAGAGCGCTGTGAGCAGTTGCAATTGCCCCTGATGGTGCGTCCGAACGGCAGTGAGGAGCGCTTTACCAGCTTTACCGTTTCGATCGAGGCGGCCGAGGGGGTGACGACCGGGATCTCCGCCGCTGATCGGGCGCGCACGGTGCAGGCGGCGGTGGCCCCGGGAGCGCGGCCTGAAGACCTGGTGCAGCCGGGGCATATCTTTCCGCTGATGGCGCAGCCGGGCGGGGTCTTGACCCGGGCCGGACATACCGAGGCCGGTTGTGACTTGGCCCGGTTGGCTGGGCTCGAGCCGGCCGCTGTCATCGTCGAGATCCTCAACGACGATGGCAGTATGGCGCGCCGTGACGATTTAATGGCGTTTGCCCGTGAGCATGCGTTGAAGATCGGCACCGTGGCCGATTTGATTGCCTATCGCGTGCGCAATGAGCGCTCGGTCGAGTACGCTGATCGCTGTGAGCTGCCGACCGAATACGGTGACTTCGAGCTCCACGCCTACCGCGACAATGTCAGTGGGGCGTTGCATTTTGCCTTGGTCAAAGGGCCGTTACAGGCCGAGGAGCCGGCGTTGGTGCGTGTCCACGTCGAGACCCCGTTGGCCGATCTGCTCGGTGCGACGGGGCCGCGCTGCGGTTGGCCACTGCGCTCGGCGTTGCGGCAAATCGCAGCGGCCGAGTCCGGTGTGATCGTGGTGTTGCGCAGCCACGACCCCAGTACGGCGATTCTTGAGCACATCCGTTGCTATCATGACGAGGCAGCCGGGCGTTGCAGTGATGACGAGGGACATGCCGCCTCGCCCGATCTGCGCACCTACGGTATCGGTGCACAGATATTGACCGATCTAGGGGTGCGTCGGATGCGGGTCCTCAGTGCGCCGAAGCGGATGCACGCGCTCTCAGGGTTCGGTATGGAAGTCACCGAGTATGTGCAGCCGGAGTCGCCGGAGCTTTAGCGCCTAGTCTTAGCGGCGGCGTCTTAGCGGCGGCTGCGCCTGGTAAGGCCGGGTTGCGCAACGGCCGCCCGAGGCGGGAGAGAGAGGCGCAATCACCGCGGCGGTGTGCTCGCCGCTTGCGCCCGGAGGCGCTTGTTTGTAGCGTGAAACTATAATCATCGAAGGGTTGGCTGATGCGTATTACGGAAGGACATCTGACCGGGCTGCCGGATGCGCGCTTCGCGCTCGTCGCCGCACGCTTTAACGAGTTTATCGTCGAGAGCTTGATCGCCGGGGCGGCCGACGCCCTACGGCGCCACGGTGTCCCGGTAGAGCAGATTGAGGTGATTCGTGTGCCCGGTGCTTTTGAGTTGCCGTTGGCTGTGCAACGAGTCGCTGAGAGCGGCCGTGCCGACGGAATCATTGCCCTCGGTACGGTGATCCGTGGCGGCACCGATCACCATCAGCACATCGCTAACGAGTGCACAAAGGGGATCGCTCAAGCGATGATGGTGACCGGGGTGCCGGTTGCACACGGGGTGTTGACGGTCGATACCCTGGAGCAAGCTATTGAGCGTGCTGGCACGAAGGCAGGGAATAAGGGCGCGGAGGCGGCCCTCTCGGTTCTTGAGATGGTCGATTTGTTGCGACAACTCGAGCATTGATCAATGGATAAAGGACGGGAGCGGCACGCGCGCAGCCTGGCGCGCTCAAGGCTGGTGCAGGCGCTTTATCAGTTTGCGGTCACCGGGCAGGGGGCGGCGGAAATCGAACAGCAGTTCATCGACAACGGGCTGGGTGAGAGTGACGTGGCGTACTTTCGCGAGACGATCCATGCGGTGATCGCGCAGGCTAATGAGCTCGATGGGCGTTTGGCGATGCTGCTTGATCGGCCATTGGCGCAGCTCGATCCTGTCGAGCGTTCCGTTTTGCGCCTGGGCGCCTATGAGCTGGTGGCGCGCTACGATGTGCCGTGCGGAGTGGTGATCGATGAGGCCATCGAGTTAGCGCGACGGTTTGGAGCGGAGCAGTCGCACCGCTACGTCCACGGTGTGCTGGATCGGTTGGCTGGGCAGATCGAGCGGCGTGCCGTCGAGCGTGCGGCGAGGGGGCGTGCTTAGTGCTTGCAGGGGGCGGCGAGGCGGCGCTGATCCGGCGCTATTTTCAGGGGCTGACGGCGTGCCGTGAAGGCGTGGTGGTCGGAATCGGTGACGATTCGGCGCTGCTCGAGTCGCCGGCCGAGGGCGGCTTGGCGGTCTGCTGCGACACCCTGGTCGAAGGGGTGCACTTCCCGGCCGATATCCCGGCTGAGGCGCTTGGGCACCGGGTGTTGGCGGTCAACCTGAGCGATATTGCCGCGGTCGGGGGTGAGCCGCTGTGGGCGGTGCTCTCGCTGAGCTTGCCGCAGGCCGAGCCGGAGTGGCTGGAGGGTTTCGCTGAAGGCTTTAAGCGCCTGGCTGACCGCTATAACGTGGCGCTGATCGGAGGTGATACGACGCGCGGCGCCTTGTCGGTAACGGTTACAGTGATCGGCTGCGTGGCGCACGGTCAAGGGTTGCGGCGGGCGGGGGCGCACCCTGGGGATGAAATCTGGGTAACCGGGACGCTAGGGGATGCCGCGTTAGGGTTGGAGCGGTGGCGCCAGCGTGCCGGCTTACCGCTTACGGGGAATGCCGCCGTGCTAGCGGCGCGGCTCTTTCGCCCCGAGCCGCGGGTTGCCGCCGGGCGCGCTTTGCGAGGTGTGGCGACGGCAGCGATCGACCTCTCTGACGGCGTGGCGGTTGACCTGTCGCGGCTGCTTGAGGAGAGTGGCGTAGGGGCGACCTTGCAGCTTGAGGCGTTGCCGCGTTCGGCGGCCTTTATCGCTGAAGGGGGTGAGTTGGCAGCGCTGCTCCACGGTGGCGACGATTACGAACTCTGTTTTACGACATCGCCACTGAGTGCTCAGCAAGTCGAGCGGCTAGCGGAGCAGGCTGGCACGACTCTGACGCGGATCGGAGCGGTGGAGTCGACTCCGGGGTTGCGTGGAGTCGATGGCGCGGGCAATACCTGTGCTCTGCAGGCTGATGGCTATGATCACTTTGCCGCCGGGGTGTGAGTGTTCGCTACTAATGTTCGCTACTAAGGAGTGGTGGGCGCGAGTTGATCTCTCTCGAGGGTGTTTTAGAGGCTTCCTCGGGCATGGTGATAGCTGCAACGTCGGCAGGTTTGGTGAAGGGGGAGGCTCGGTGCCTGGTGGGGGCTTCTCTCTTGTTGAAGATCGGATGAGATCGGGGAGCGACGCGATTCCATGAGCCATTCTCCTGCAACTGCTGCCTCCTTTCGTCTGCGCGATCCGGTGCACTTGCTCGCCGTCGGTTTCGGTTCAGGCTTGGCGCCGTGGGCGCCGGGCACCTTCGGCACTGTAGCGGCACTGCCGCTCTTCGCGCTGCTCTATCTGGCGCCGCTGCCTCTCTATTTGTTGCTGAGCGGCGTTGCCGTGGTGGCCGGAGTGTGGATCTGCGGGCGGGCGGCGGCCGATGTTGGCGTGCACGATCACCCAGCGATTGTCTGGGATGAGATTGCCGGCTTCTTGATCGCAGCGCTGCCGCTGGTCTTAGGGTTCGGGAGCGGTCAACTGCTGCTCGATGTGGCGGTGATCTTCGTCCTCTTTCGTCTCTTTGATGCCCTTAAGCCGTGGCCTATCTGTCTGTTAGATCGGCGCCTTGGGGGTGGTTTGGGCATCATGGCCGACGATATCGCTGCGGGTGTCGCTGCGGCGTTGCTCTTTTTGCTGCTCAGCGGGCTCTGGGCGGTGTGATGCACGGCCCGTCTGGGATGGCACGAATTCGAGAAGGTCGATGTGAGCACAGTTTGTGCGATCAAAGGTGGGATGTTTGCCTTGAGGAGACAAGATTCCGGTGAGTGATACGTTATACGTCGAGACGCAAGGCTGTCAGATGAACGAGCACGATACCGAGCGGCTCGCGGATCTGCTCGTGACAGAGGCCGGTATGCGGCGTGTCGATGATCCGGAGAGCGCCGATGTGCTGCTGCTGAACACCTGTTCGGTGCGCGAGAAGGCGCAGGAGAAGGTCTTCTCACGCCTTGGGCGCTGGCGCCGCTACAAGGAGCAGCGCCCCGATGTGGTGATCGGGGTCGGAGGGTGTGTGGCGAGTCAGGAGGGGGCAGCCATCCTGGAGCGCGCGCCCTACGTCGATCTGGTCTTCGGCCCGCAGACCCTACACCGGCTTCCGCAACTGGTCGCGGCGGTGCGTGCCGGTGCCGGGGCGCAGGTCGATATCGAGTTTCCCGAGATCGAGAAGTTCGACCATCTCCCCGCGCCGCGTGCGCTGGGGCCGACGGCTTACGTCTCGGTGATGGAGGGGTGTAGCAAATACTGCGCCTTCTGCGTCGTGCCCTACACCCGAGGGGAGGAGATCAGCCGCCCGCTCGCCGATGTGGTGGCCGAGGTGGAGACGTTGGCGGTGCAGGGCGTGCGCGAGATCACCTTGCTGGGACAGAATGTCAATGCCTACGCCGGACGGCTACGCGACGGCAGCAGCGCCGATCTGGGCTTGCTGATTGAGGCGGTGGCGCAGGTAGGCGGGATCGACCGAATCCGCTTTACTACCTCGCACCCGGTCGAGTTTCACGACGGGTTGATTGAGGCGTATCGTGAAGTTCCCGAGTTGGCCGATTTCCTGCACTTGCCGGTACAGAGTGGCTCGGATGCGATCCTGGAGCGGATGAAGCGGGGACACCGGGCGGCTGAGTACGAAGCGCTGGTTGCCGAGATCCGCAAGGCTCGCCCAAGCCTGGCGCTGGCGAGCGACTTCATCGTCGGTTTTCCCGGTGAGAGCGAGGGAGATTTCTCCCAGACCCTGGCCCTGATCGAGCGGGTTGGTTTCGATGCCGGGGCCTTTTCGTTTGCCTATAGTCGCCGCCCAGGTACGCCAGCAGCCGAACTGTCTGATGAGGTGCCGGATGCGGTCAAGCGACAGCGTCTCTATCAGCTCCAGGTGGTGATTGGGCAGCAGCAAATGGCAGCGGCACAGCGCCTGCTCGGCAGTTCTCAGCGGATCTTGGTTGAGGGACCGTCGCGGCGCGATCCGCGCGAGTTCAGCGGTCGTACATCGTGTAACCGTGTGGTCAACTTCGCCGGTGATGATAGCCTGGTCGGCTCCTTTGCCGAGGTGCGCATCACCGAGACGCGTGCGCATTCGTTGCGTGGTGAAGTGGTGGCGTGTGAGCGGCCGCGAGCTCGACCGGGTTCGGCGACTCAAGGAGTACAGATTGCGGTGACGGATGGTTGATGTATTGAAGGTACGGCCTGGGGCGATCGATCTGGAGTTGGAGCCGACCGACAATGAACGGCTCGCCCGCCTCTGTGGACAGTTCGATGAGAACTTGCGGCAGCTCGAACGGCGTCTTGGGGTGGAGATCAAGAACCAAGGCCACCGCTTTCGGGTGATCGGTGGTGAACGTTCGGTCGTGGTCGCTGGCAAGCTACTCGAAGAGCTCTATGTGGCGGCGGCGCATCAACATCTGGAGCCAGAGAGCGTCCATCTTCATCTGCAGCAGGCACGCATCGACGAGCTCTGGGGTGGTGACGATGGTACGGTCGACGGCGACGGTACGCCCGTCAGTTCGGGCAGCGGCGAACAGACGGAGATCACGACACGCCGGGTGGTGATTCGCGGACGTGGCCCTGGACAGCGCGCCTACCTCGAGCGTATTCGCAGTCACGACTTGAGCTTCGGTATCGGCCCGGCGGGGACCGGGAAGACTTACTTGGCAGTGGCGTGTGCGGTCGAGGCCCTGGAGAGCGAGGCGGTGCGACGGGTGGTGCTGGTGCGCCCGGCGGTTGAGGCGGGTGAGCGCCTGGGGTTTTTGCCCGGAGATATGGCGCAGAAAGTCGACCCCTATCTGCGGCCGCTCTACGATGCGCTCTTCGAGATGCTCGGTTTTGAGCGGGTTGGTCGGCTGATTGAGCGCAATGTCATTGAGGTGGCGCCGTTGGCCTTTATGCGCGGGCGCACCTTGAATCACGCCTTTATCATCCTCGATGAGGCGCAGAATGCGACTGTTGAGCAAATGAAGATGTTCTTAACCCGTATCGGCTTTGGTTCGACGGCGGTGGTGACGGGGGATGTCACGCAGATCGATCTGCCGCCGGATAAGCCTTCGGGACTGCGCGATGCGGTCGATGTGCTGCACGGCGTCGACGGGGTGAGCTTTACTTTCTTCTCAGCGAGCGACGTAGTGCGCCACGCCCTCGTGCAGCGGATTGTCGAAGCCTACGACCGGCAGGGGCGGCACGACGGCGGGAGTGATACGGCGCGCGGGGAGCGGTCGCGTAAGTGAGTCGGCTCGAATTGGTGGTGCAAAGCGCAACGGCAGTTACCGCTGTTCCTGATGAGGCGAGGTTGCGAGGCTGGCTGGAGACGGCCGCGGCCGAAGTCGATTGTGGCGGAGAGTTGACCGTCCGCTTGGTCGATGAGTCGGAGTCAAAGGCGTTGAATGGCCGCTTTCGCCGGCGGGATGCCCCGACGAACGTCCTTGCCTTTCCTTTCGAGCCGCCGCCAGGATGGGGCGAGTGGGCGGAGGGGCCGATTCTTGGGGATATTGTCATCTGTGCACCGCTCGTTGCCGTGCAGGCGCGCGAGCAGGGCAAGAGCGCTGAGGCGCACTGGGCGCACTTGGCGGTCCATGGCCTGTTGCATCTGGTTGGTTACGATCACGAGAGTGATGCGGCTGCCGCCGCGGCGATGGAGGCGTGCGAGCAGCGCATTCTAGCGGTGTTAGGATTCGCGGACCCGTATGCAGAACGGTCGACATAATTCCATGAACAAAGATAAAGATGATGAACCTCCTAGTCGTGCTGCGGAGCGTCACGGTGCCTGGTTAACGCGTATGTGTCGCCGCTTCGGGGCGGCTGAACCGCGCACACGCGATGAACTGGTTGAGGATTTGCGGCGCTGTGAGCGCCCAGGGCTGCTCGATGCCGACGGGCTATCGATGATCGAAGGCGTACTGCATGTCTCCGAGTTGCAGGCGCGCGATATCATGATTCCACGTTCTCAGGTGACGACCCTGGCACGCGATTGCGAGCCGCACGAACTGCTGCCGACGATCACCCAGACTGGCTTTTCACGCTTCCCGGTGACCGGTGAGAGCAAGGACGACGTTATCGGGATCTTGCTGGCTAAAGATTTGCTGCGCCTCTTCCACGAGGAGGGGGCCGGTTTTCGAGTCCGTGAGGTATTGCGGCCAGTGCTCTTTATTCCCGAGAGTAAGCGGCTCGACGCCCTGCTGAAGCAGTTTCGTGAGAGTCGCAACCACATGTCGGTGGTTGTCGACGAGTACGGCGGTTTAGCAGGCATCGTCACCATCGAGGATGTCATTGAGCAGATCGTCGGTGAGATCGACGATGAGCATGACTTCGATGAAGATGCGCCAATTCTGGCGCGTGATGATGGTAGTTGGATCGTTAAGGCAGTGGCACCGATCGAGGGCTTTAATGAGGCGTTGCAGGCCGATTTGCGGGTTGACGATCTCGATACTATCGGTGGTGTGGTCGCGCAGCGCTTCGGTCACGTGCCGCGGCGGGGTGAGCGGATCGTCTTTGGTGGTTTCGAGTTCCGGGTGTTGCGCGCCGATAATCGTCGCATCCACCTGCTGCGGGTGATTCCGGTCGGGGGGGCGCAAGGGGAGGAGGCTCAGCAGCCGCGGCGCACCACAAACTAAGGCGAGTAGGTGGGGTCGGATAGTGATGGATGGTGGTGGGGGTGGTTGAGC